>NZ_JAJNIS010000008.1:0-87061 GCF_022386375.1 Mammaliicoccus sp. K-M42
GAATCAACAAGGAAGAAATTCATTATAAATCTTGAATTTCTTCCTTGTTTAATTTTATAAGAAACCGCATCATTTATGATATGCTTCCCCTTATTAGTGATTTTGCTAAAAATATTTTATTTAAGGTTTTAACGAATCATTAAAATTTATAGCTTTTATAACTTTTTGTACTATAGTTCCTCTTAATTGAAATGACTTTCCCCTCTTTATAATAGTTACTCTTGCAATGATTTTATAATTTATGAACTTCAAAACTTGCTTATTACTGTTCAATTGGATTTATTCACGTTCTGTTATACTATATAATATACAAAATTTTATTAAGCTATAATTAATTATGAAAGAAATGGAGTCACAAAAAATATATGAATTCACTAAAAACAATAGAAATTTATAATTATAAATCTATAAAACATTTGGAACTAAACCTAAATAGAAATTTAAATATTATAGTAGGATCAAATAACTCGGGCAAATCAAATATAATTAGTGCAATATTTGAATCATTAGATGTTAAAAACTTAGATACAGCTTTCCAAAGTATAAGTAGATTAGAAAATTTTGAAAGAAAATTACCTAAAACCATACTCTCAACAAGTAATAAACAAATTATTACTCTTAATAATAAAAATAAACATTCTATTGAATATGAAGATAATAATACTAATACAATATATAATGAAAGCGCAAAAGAAGCTGTAAATAAACGAATTAAAATAGCTAAAGTAGATAATAATACTTCTCTTGATCAATCAATAATAGAGATAGTTCAATTTTTTGATGACTTAGATAATAATGAAGTTGCAATTTTATTATCTAATATAAATAGAGACTTATTAGCTATAAGTAAGGACTACTATTCCCTTTTAATTTTTAATAATGAATTATATGTTGCAGATTGCTATGGCGATACAGCACCAATTAATGAAAAAAGTAATGGAGTAAAAAAATTAATAATAATGTCGTATTATATTAATAAATACAATGTAAAAAATAATAAAATGCCAGATATTATTCTCTTTGACGAGCCAGAAGTTCATTTACATATAGAAGCCCAAAGATATTTATATAAAAAGATTCAAGAAGTATTTAAAAATTCACAAATAATTATCAGTACCCACTCGACAGCTTTTATAAATGAAACTGATATAAATAATATTCTTCTAATCGAAAGAGATGTTTTACAAGGAACATATATCGATTACAATAAAAAAGATAAAGTCAAACTATTGGAAATAAATCAAATCATGGGTATAAATTTATTAGATACTTTAAGAATAAACATTAATTCGACTGTAGTGATGGTAGAAGGTAAAACCGATAAAATTGTTCATCAATACATCTACCACAGGTTATTTCCTAAAAAGAGCTTAACATTCATTGAAACAGAAGGAGCTGATAAAATTTCAGATTTTATTACTGTGTATAAAGAGGTATTTCCTAATCCACCACTAGGAGTTCTAGACTATGATAAAAAAGGATTGGAAATGGCAAAAAAAATTCAAAATAATTTTAATAGTGATTATAATAATAGGATAATTTTAAATAATAATAAATCTATCAAAGAGTCAAATTTGGATGAAAAAATCGAAGATGAATACTCAATACAACTTGAAGATTTATTTGAGAAAGAATTTATTATTGAGTGTATCTCTGAATTGCTAATTGAAGATGAAATTTCAGATACCTTAAAAGAAGATTTGGAAAGTTACCAGAATTTCAAGTCTTTCGAAAATGTAATTAAGAAGAAAAATATTATGAAAAAAGACTCTAAATATCATATTAATAAATATTCATTAAATCTTTTGATTATTAGAAAATTAAAAGAACTAGATGAACCCAATTTTCAAAAAACAACGTCTAAGTTCCAAGAAATATATATTACTTTAAACAAAAAAAAATAACACTTAGGTTAATGTTATTATATTTAAAAATACAGGCATATAATTATTTAAATTTTGATATATTTAAATTAAAAATATTTAAGAGGTGTTATTAATGGCAACTATAGGTTTTGAAGAAAAATTATGGCAAGCAGCAGATAAATTGAGAGGAAGCATGGATGCTGCTGAGTATAAAAATGTAGCGTTAGGTATTATATTCTTGAAATATGTATCTGATTCGTTTGAGGAAAAATATGAAGAATTATTGAATGATGAATATGCTGATGAAGAAGATAAAGATGAATACTTAGCAGAGAATATATTCTGGGTTCCTAAAGAAGCACACTGGACATATATCAATGAAAACTCTAAGAAACCTGAAATCGTTCAACTGATTTCTAACGGTGTGAAAAAACACAATAAAGCAGCAATCATGGTGACACACGATGAACGTATGCTTGAATACTGTGACCGCGTGTTCCAAATGAACGACGGTAAGCTTGAACCAGTGATAGATTATTAAAATATTAACTCTGCTACAGACAAAATGCAGCAGAATTTTTCTTTGTAAATCTATATACATATACGGGGTATATTCATTGAATAAAACGCTATATACGATATAATATGTAAGAAGATTTTTATTTTTCAGACAGCCTTAAAAAAATCAAAACGGAAGGATTTTTATCTTGTTCAACTACTTATTTACAAACAGGCAGGGGCAGTTTCTCGTTGCAGGGATTATCTTTATAATCCTCGGATTTGCATTGATGCCGGTAGAGGGTATCTACAGTTCCATTGCGTTTTACATCGCAATTTTCTTTCTCGGTTTCTATGCATCCAAGAATGCGGTCATCGAGACGATTAGAGAACGTTCACCAAACGTTGACTTACTGATGATTCTTGCTGCTATTGGTGCGGTCATCATCAATTATGAGTCAGAGGGTGCACTGTTACTTCTAATCTTTGCGGGTGCTGAAGTGCTTGAGAACTACGCGACTAGTAAATCCACAAAAGCCATTTCTGAACTGATGTCCCACCTTCCTTCAACAGCAAGTAGAATCGGGGCTGATGGAGAAATTACGGAAATTCCTACAGAAGAACTGATCCAAGGCGATATCGTCCTTGTTGCTAAAGGGGAACAAATCCCAATCGATGGACAGGCAGACCGTCAAGTATCGGTTAACGAAGCAGCGCTGACAGGGGAATCTGTTCCGGTTGTAAAAGAAAAGGATGAAGAAGTTTTTGCCGGTACGGTAAACGATGGCAACTCGTTTAGATTAACTGTAACGAAAACGAGTGATGATACGATCTTCTCGAATATCGTGCGTATGGTTGAAGAAGCACAGCAAAGACCATCGAAACTATCGAAAACCATCGATCGAATTGAATCGAAATATGTAATCTCTGTTTTAATCGGGGTACCGGTGTTTATCGCTATCCTTTACTTCTTTAATAATTTAGGATTTGAAGAATCATTCTACCGTGGAATGGTCATGCTGACAGTAGCAAGCCCGTGTGCGCTCGTTGCATCGGCAACACCAGCGACACTGAGTGCGATTAGTAACGGTGCGAAAAACGGTATTCTGTTTAAAGGCGGTGCCGCGATGGAGGCACTGAGCACGATGGACATTCTATATAGTGATAAGACAGGAACACTCACATACGGTGACTTCGTCGTTGAAGAATACGCAGCGGATGAAGATACATTAAAAGAAGTGGTAACGATTGAACAACACTCGAGTCACCCGATCGCAGAAGCGATTGTGAAGAAGTTTAAAACTTTAGATTTAGATAGTGTCGATGACAGTGAACCGGTAGAAGAAATCGTCGGCAGCGGAATGAAGAAAGGCGATATCATCGTCGGTAAACCCGATGCATTTAAAGACTACACAGACCCATCGAACTACAGAGATCAAATCATTGCTGGAAATACGAATATCTTTGTCGGAGAGAGTGGACAAATTACTGGATACTTCTCGCTGGCAGACCAAGTCCGTGATGAAGCAGTACATGCCGTTGAAAACTTCCAGAACTCTGACATTGAAGTCGTACTCTTAACAGGAGATAATGAAACTGTTGCAGAAAAAGTTGCTGGAGAAGTGGGCATCACAGACTACACCGCATCATGTCTCCCTGAGGACAAAGTACGCTTTGTAAATGAAAGTCAGAAGAAGAGTAAGATTGTCGGGATGATTGGAGATGGAATCAACGACGCACCCGCACTGGCAAACGCTGATATCGGTATTGCAATGGGAAGCGGATCATCCGTTGCGATGGAATCATCAGACGTCGTAATCGTTAAAAACAACTTACAAAAACTATTCTATAGTTTCATGTTAAGTAATCGACTCAATCGCATTATTTTAGCAAATATTATCTTCTCTATTAGTGTGATTGTTATACTTGTATTATTAAATATATTCGGACTCCTAAATCTACCAACAGCAGTGCTCTTCCACGAAGGATCAACGATACTCGTTATCCTAAACGGATTAAGACTATTAAGAGCGAAATAATAGTATATTTATCTACTGTAAAGAGGAATACACCTTGTATAAATCAATATTGCTCGCTGCAGACGGTTCGGAAAACAGCCTGAGAGCAGCAGAAGAATCAGTTTTCCTAGGCTCAGACGAATCGAGTTTCGTTAATGGACAGGTCTTGCAGTAGACGACGGAGGGACTGCATACTAAGGAAATTAAATGAGACATAAAATAAAGGAAGCCATTTCTGGCTTCCTTTTAATTTTAATTAAACTTCGCATCACTTATGATAACTCTCTGATTATCACACCCAAATTTAACTAAAAACCGCATCATCTACCGATAAGCAGAATCGTATCATAAGTGATGAGGTTTTTAATTTTTATAAAAAATATATAAATTAAAACTTAGAACAGTTAGAAACAGAATTATTTGATTATGTAAATTGGTACAACAATTTTAGACCACATTCTTCATTACAGTACTTAAAGCCAGTGGCGTTTAAAAATCTTCACATGAAAAGTGTCTGAAAAACTGTTGACATTCCATCTTGGTATGTCAACAGTAAACTGGACAATTTTTATCTGGTACGTTCCTTTCCGCTTCCTTTTTACATTAAAATATCCCGAACACGTCTCAACATGTTCAGGATTTGGGGGTCGTTTTGGGTTAATTATATTTGCGCTACTTTTCTTATCTTTGTATTACTTTTAATAGATTAGACAATAAATTAATAATAATGAATATATATAATATGCCAACTAATGGTGCATAAAATGTCCACCAGTTTGTTGTTAGCTCGTTTGAGTGAAAGCCTAATAAACTGCTTAAGTCATTGATACTTGGTCTCTCTATAATTTCGCATGCAGGGCCATAGCAAACTTTTGTGCCTCCGAAGAATATTTTGAAGAAGGCTAGGTGTGTCATAACTAGCAAGGTTTGAAAGCATATTCTCAAAAATATGATCAAATATTGAGTTTGTATGTTAGGTAATACATGTTTGATAAAAATATGTTTATGATTAGGACTAATGGTATATGCAGCTTCGATATAGTCTTGATTTAATAAGTGTTGGGTTGATTCTTTTATCAGCATAGTTGTCGTTGGTGTCATTAAGATTGTCAGAATGATGATATTGTAAATTATTCTAAATTGCGTATTGGTCGTAAAGCCGTCTATTGTTTCATATAGTAAAGGGTGTAATAAGATATATGCCAATATAGATTGAGGAATATAAAATAAAGCATTAGAAAAGATACTGTAAATACTTGTTGTCTTACGATTAAATGCTAAATAAGTTCCAATTACTACTGAACAAAGAATAGATAAACTTGATATAACCATGATAATCAGTAAAGTGATACGATATCCAGACAACACTTCAAATAACATGTTTTTAGAAGCAGCATCTACTCCAAACAAAGCTTTAAAGCTAGGTGCAAATGGCGAACTCTTGATAATATCCCCATTAGAATTGTATAGAAAGTTCATAGGTTTAGGCGTGATGTTTAGTAAATCAAAATAAACGACACCCACTAGGGCAGGTAAGATAAGTAACGTTAATAGTATATAAAATTTCTTCATGATAACCCTCCCTGTACGCCAGTGATGGTAAACAATACTTTATGACTCATAAATATGGCGATAGATACAGGTATATAAATCAATATAAATGTGACAAATAATACTTCTGGGGATCCGTAATCAAATATAAATGATGACAAACCGTGCATGTTAAAGATTCTCTCCAGTAGTAATAAACTTGAAAGCGTGATCCAGATAATATGTTTAAAATTGATTAAGTAGGATGCAAACAAATTCCTTAATATATGATTAAAATATAACTCTACATTTGATAACCCCTTAGCTTTAGAAAATTCAATATAATCGGTATGAGATACATCATCTAGAATACTACTTAAAAATGTCACACTACTCACTAAAGGGATAATGGATAGTACTAAAACAGGAAATAACAAAGCTTTGTTCTCAAAACTATCTGCTACATTAAACAATAGAATATCTGTATATCTATAAAATAATATCACCAACGAAATTGAAAAAGGTATATAAAAAATATCCGGAATAATAGATAGGACCGTATTAATTTTTAAATACCATTTTTTAATATGTTCATTAACATATAGAAGGTAAGTAAATAATAAAGATACGATAAAAGCTAACAATAACGCAGCAAATAAAATAAAGATAGTATTCAACCATGGTTCAATAAAGAACGGAAATAAACTGCGTTCAACATGTGATATTTTATTTGTAAATATAATATCTTGTGGATGAAATATGTATAAAAACGTCGACTTCAACGCATTAAGATAGTTCATAAAACTAAAATGTTGATCATCAAATAAAGCAGGCAAACACGCTAATAATAAGAACACAATAATTGTCATCATGTAATTGAACAATTTTCTCATAAGATATTTACCTACTTTCTAAATAAATTAACAGGAGGCATTCAAAGTAATCTTAAAAGCTGTACTTAAAATTCTTTATTATCCTTTATAAAAAGAAATACCTACTGCATTTTCAGGAATTCTACTTGAATGACTACCTTTAATTAAATCCTTAGCATTACCTAATAATACCAATGATGGTGATGTATAAGTTTTTTTCATTCTGATTCACCTCCTAAGAATGCCCCCTGTTAATTTATTTAGATCTCAACCACAGTTCAACGCTTAGTAATTTAGCTATATTGACTATTGGATAAAAAGTTTTATTTGTACTTTTACTCAGATCATTTATATCCTGCTCAATTTTCCGCTTATTGGTTTTCTCATATTGATTTAAATATTCGAAATTTGTGTATCTCATAATGTTACCTTTTTCTTTTTGTAAGCCTAATAGTAGTTGGGGAAGGTTCAATGATTTTGTGTTTCTACTATATATTTTCTCAGGTAATAGATTTTTAAATGAATTTCTGAGAATATATTTTGATACTGATAGTTGCTCTTTCTGCTCAACTGGAATATTTAGCAAGAATTCCACCAAGTTAATGTCTAAGAAGGGGTATCTAGCTTCAATATTTAGTGGTGAGTTTATATTTATATCCATCCATTCAGTATTAGTATTATTTATAATTGACTCAAAGTACACATCCATATTTATTTCATCCCAGTTAAAATGATTCTTATGAACCTTTTTAGAATCTAATAAATATGGATTACTTATTTGTGTGAATTTTTCATTTTTTATAGCTTGAATCAATTCACTTGATGTATACTTTTTTCTATTTTTCATCAACTCTTTTGTCAATTTTAAATATTTATTCTTTTTATAAAGATTATTCAAATAGTAAATATCAACATTCAATACATCATCACCACCATGACCAGTTAAATGATGTGTTATACCATCTATCTTCATAGTATTTAATAAAGTTTTATTGAGGTTTGACCCAATAAAGTGAAAAGGTTCTTTAAAATTACTAAAATCTTTTTCAAATTCTTTAAACGTCCAATTATCATCTGCATTAATGAAATGATGATTTTTAGAAGGATATAATGATAAAGTTTCTTTAATATATCTAGATTCATCACTATCTAAATTATTTGGATAACATAAAGAATATAAGTTTATATCATCGGTTAAAATTTTTTTGTCACACATTCTAGAATATATAGAAGTAGAATCTAATCCTCCACTAAGGGATAACCCTAGTTTATCTACATTTTGTATACTTCTCTTTAATGCTCTATCAAAGACTAATTTAAATTCTTCTTGGTATTCATCACTGTCTTTATAGCGTATTGATCTACTCTTAAATTTATAGAACTTCTTTGTACTAAAATTGCTATCAGTTATTGTTGTTACATGTCCGGGTTTAACTCTAAATATCCCTTCATAAATAGTTAAATCTGATATATAGTTTTCATTATTCAAATATTGGCTTATATAATTTCTATTTACCGCTTCAAAATATTGTTGAAAATCAGATAACTTATTAGAAATTACAACTCTTTGATTTCCATTCATAAAATATATCGTCTGTAACCCTGTTGGATCTCTATAAATTTTGACAGTATTCATTTTTTTGTTTATAAAAATTATTGTGTAACGACCTGCCAGTTTATCAACCTCTTCTTTTTGTACATAATTCAAAATTTCTTCAATTTTTAAATGTTTATCACCAGAGAATACTTCACCTATTACTCCTATAAAGAAATGAATGGTCGACTTCTCAGTATCAAATTGGCCTTTATTGTTATAGATGTTTGATTTATTCATATCATATATCAATGATGTACCTCCTTAATCACTATGTATTTATCTTTTACATATTCATGATTATCTGTAATGACAAGACCATTTTCCGTTATCCATGAATGTGATTCAAAATTATATTTAGAAAGACCAATATTAAAAGTTAACTGTTCTTTGTTTTTTATTAACAAAAAAGTTGCAAGTGCTTTATGTAAACAAACCATATCCTTTTTTTCAAATTTATATGCAGTTTCTTCTAAAGCTTCAATATATTTATCAGTATTTTTAAATGGTCTAATTTTGTTTTTATTCACAATATCTATCGTTTGATTAACTGTGTGTTTTTTAAGTAAGTAATCTACAAAGTAATAAGCTAATGTAATACTTAATTTATACAATATCTTCAATTATCCCAGCTTCTTTCAATTGGTGTTTAAAATTTTCAATTTCCGTATTTAAATCATTACTATCTATTTCAAATTCTCGTAAAATTTGACTCTTCACGGAATCGTTTCCCAATAAATAGGACAATATTAATTTACCTATATAATCTACTTCAAAAAAGAGTTCTTTAGAATCATCGTAAATTACTGCCGAAGCTTCTTTATCTTGCAATATAATTCCATCAACTAATTTCAAAATACCTACCCCCATTTTATTACAATTAATTTATATAAAGTAATCTTTGATAAAATTTTACACAATCTTCAGATAATACACAAGTTTCTATTTCACTCAATTTTCTAGATAATTCAAAATGCAGAAATACATTTTCAGTTTAGTCTTTAAAGAACATATTTTAATATTTAAAGTATCCATTATTTCTCTTGTGCTAAATCCTTTGAGTTTCATTTCTACTACTTTATATTTTGTTTCAACTGAATATGCCACTCTTTTCATAGAAAAAACACCTCCGTATAAATTCATTTTAATATGAATTCAACGAAAGTGTTCTTATTTTACTCCCACATCCTGGGGTTAGTGCACAAGCGCTTCATTTCTTTTCATTATTTTTCAAAAACCCTCATTTAAGACATGAAGAAGAAATTAGATATATTATTTTCAACATCAATGAGGATAATTTATTAAATCCTGAATTGTATATAAATAGTAAACCATTCACAACTTGTAGATTCACATATGAAATGTTAAAAGAAGTAATCATTAATCCTAAAAGTCAAAAAAATTTAGACGAAGTAAGCACAATGCTTAATAGGGAAGGTTTTACTAGAACTTCAGTCAATATGAGTAAATTACCTTACTAGTGTATTAATTATAAGTAATTAAAAGGAGAGTTTAGAATCCATGCGATACTTTCCTTCTTCCTATTAAATGGATTACTTTTCATCATGAACATTTAAATGTAAAAAAACCTCATCATTAACTGATAAGCAGAAGCTTACCACAAGTGGTTCTGTTGCAAAGTTGAATTTATAGTATAATTTTAACAAAAAGGAGTCTTCTGTATGAACTATTTCAGATATAAACAATTTAACAAGGATGTTATCATTGTAGCCGTTGGCTACTATCTAAGATATGCATTGAGTTATCGTGATATATCTGAAATATTAAGGGAACGCGGTGTAAACGTTCATCATTCAACGGTCTACCGTTGGGTTCAAGAATATGCCCCAATTTTATATCAAATTTGGAAGAAAAAGCATAAAAAAGCTTATTACAAATGGCGTATTGATGAGACGTACATCAAAATAAAAGGAAAATGGAGCTATTTATATCGTGCCATTGATTCAGAGGGACATACATTAGATATTTGGTTGCGTAAGCAACGAGATAATCATTCAGCATATGCGTTTATCAAACGTCTCATTAAACAATTTGGTAAACCTCAAAAGGTAGTTACAGATCAGGCACCTTCAACGAAGGTAGCAATGGCTAAAGTAATTAAAGCTTTTAAACTTAAACCTGACTGTCATTGTACATCGAAATATCTGAATAACCTCATTGAGCAAGATCACCGTCATATTAAAGTAAGAAAGACAAGATATCAAAGTATCAATACGGCAAAGAATACTTTAAAAGGTATTGAATGTATTTACGCTCTATATAAAAAGAACCGCAGGTCTCTTCAGATCTACGGATTTTCCCCATGCCACGAAATTAGCATCATGCTAGCAAGTTAAGCGAACACTTACATGATATATTAGTGGTTAGCTATATTTTTTACTTTGCAACAGAACCGAGTGATTATACAAAGAATGGTTTGCGCTTTCTCATGATTGTACTACCTATAATCAGTGTTATTATAAGCTATATTATCTATAGATTTAGCTATAATCTAAAAGGAGATTATTTAAAAGATATAGTAGCTGTTTTAAACCTTAGAAATAGAAAAAAGAATCATAATGAAAATTAGTAATATTATATAATAAATAATTAATACCCCTACAATTTACTGATGTTGTAAATTGTAGGGGTAATTTTAATTATTCCATTAAGTAACTGTCTTCGGCGCGTTTGATTGTTTTCTTTTTCCATGGGTCAAGTATTGGTTTAACGATAAATCCTATTGTGAATATGACGACACCAAATAATACGAGACATATGAGATTGTATATGAGTATTTCTGGTACGACGCCTCCAACCGCTTCTCTTAAAGCATCTACAGCATAAGTAAACGGCAGGTACGGATGTATGGCTTGGAAGAATTTTGGTGTGACTTGTATTGGGAATGTTCCGCCACCGCCTGCTATTTGTAGTACCATAATGACAATTGCTAATGCTTTACCTACGTTACCGAATAGGGACACTAATGTATAGACGATGCTTATAAATACGATTGAAACGAGTACGGATAATAGTATAAATAATAATCTATTATCAATTGCTGCGCCTAAAATAAACATATCTCCTAGTGACACGATAATGGACTGTATGACACCTATAATAATAAATATAAAGCTCTTTCCAACGAATGTTTCTCTCAATGAATATTTCTGCTTAATTTCTGGATTTTTAATATCTGTTGTTAATAAGTTAGATAATAGTAAAGCACCTACCCAAATTGCTAAAGATGTATAGAATGGTGTACTTGCTGTCCCATAGTTTGGCACACTAAATAGTGATTCTTCTTTTAATTCTATTGGGTGTGCGATAATATCTGCTTGTTTCTTTAAATCATTTTTCAATAATTTAATCAGCTCGTGAACTGTATCATCTTTATCTATTTCTCTAACTTTCTTCGCTGCTTTCTTAATATCTTCTTCAATACCTGGTAAATCATTTCGCGCAAATTCTGCTAAGTCATGAATTTCTTTTTGAGCTTCTGGTAAGTTTTCGTCTATTAATTGAACAGCGCGATCGTATTTATCAATCATTGTCGGTAAATCATTATTTGAGAACTGTGCGAGCTTTTTAACTTCTGATTGAACATTTGGTAGTTCATTTTCAACGTAATAAGCACCTTTACCAACTTGCTCTTTAAATTTAGGGAAGTTTGTTTGAGCTACTTCATTAATGTTATTAAACTTTCTTTCAAGTTCAGGTAATTCATTGTTGATGCTGACTAATAAATCATGACCATTTTGTAAGGAACTTTTCCCAGTTTGAATTACATTATCTATCATGTTCATAGAACTTCTAATCTTCGAGATATCATCGATTCCTTTAGTTAACGCTTGATCGATTTGGTTAACGCCTTCCATTAAAGTCGTCTTAAAATCACTGCTCGTATACTTCAATAAATTGTCTAAAGATACAAGATTAGAATCTATTAATTTATCTAATGTTAAGACTTCTTCTTTCCCAGATTTACCGTTATTTAAAGCATTAATCAGATTGCTTTGGCCATTTATAACACTTTGCAAATCTTTGTTAGCTGATTCAAATTGTGAAATGGCTGATGAAGTATCAATACCTTCAGATTTCTGAAGTTCCTTTAAAATATCAATCATAGAATCATTAAAAGCGACACCTTGTTGTAAGCGTGATTGATTGTTTTTCACAGTGTCTGTAAGTTGTTTACTGTCTTGACTCATTAAGATACTTTGATTAATGGCTTGCATGCTTTCTAAATCTTTTTTGTTCATAGTTGCTTGTTCGTTACTATAGTCTGCGAGTGCTGTTAAAGATTCGCTCAGTGCAGATTTCATTTCATTTAATTCTTGATCAGTTAATACGTTTTTAGAAGCTTGGTCATTATTTTCGTTATTATCATTTTCTTCTTCATAAGCTTGTTGCGTTGTTACGATATTATTATCTTTCTCTTGTTCTTCAGTTGATGGTTTTTCTTCAGTTTCTTCTTTAGAAGTGTCGTCTGATTGTTCTTTATCACTTTCTTGTTCTTCAGCATTTTGGTCAGTATTATTGTCTTCATTGTTTTCTTCTGACGACTGTTGAGGTTCTTCTGTACTTTGTTCAGGTTTCGCTTCGTTATCTTTAGTATCTTTCTTGTCTTTCTCAGCTTCTGATTTCAATTTTTCGTTCGCTTTTTCAGTTTTTTCCTGAGCTTTTTTAGCATCTGCTTCATACCGATCTAATTTACGATTTAATTCAGGTAAATATTGTTCTGCTTTATTGATAGCTGCTAATGCTTTTTCAGTTGCTTCAATACCTTGAGGTACGCCTTTATTGATTTTAGGAAATTGTTGTTGTACTTTATTAGCTTTTGCTAATGCACTTTCGATTTCAGGCATTTTAGCATTTAGTTTCGTAATTAATTGAGCTGCTTGATTAATGTCACCCATTTTACTGTTGACTTCATTTATTTTCTTAACGCCTTCATTAATGTCGCCTTTGTAATTTCCTAGCGCTTCGAATTCATCTTTATACTTCGTAATGTCATCTTGATGTTCATCAATTTCTATCACTTTCTCTTTGAATTCTTCTATTTTAGGAAGATTATCTTCAGCAGTATATACAGCATTTTTAATTTTGCTTAAAGTAGGTAATTCATTTTCAAGGTCTAAACCGACTTGATTTGCTTCTTTTAATAATGCTTGCGTTGCATTCTCGCCAAACTCTTTATTTAAAGAATCTACAATGGATGATGCACCAGCGTTTGTCATTTTAGGTGCAATCGCATTTAATTTCTCGTTTACTTTGTAATCAATGACGGCTTTCTTTGGTTTCTTATGATAGATACTCGTGACTTCATCAGAAAAAGTCTTATGTAAATATATAGAGGCATAATAATCACCTTTTTCAACACCATCGTCAGCCTTCTTACGATTTACAAATTCCCATCCAAACTTATCGTTCTTCTTCAACTGTTCAACTAATTGGTCACCAACATTAATATGTTTACCTTCAATCTTAGCACCCTTATCTTCATTCACAACCGCAATTTTAATACCTTGCGTATTGTTGTAAGGATCCCACGTAGAACTTAAATTAAACCACGCATAGAATGATGGCAAAATAGAAAGACCTAATAATAATATAATCACAAACGGCACACGTCTGATATTTTTAATATCTTCAATAAAAATTTCAAATGGTTTCTTCAAAATTATAACTCCTTATCCATTAGTACATGACATGTACTATAAATATCAATACCGCTATCATACCCTATGTTCAAAATCAATTCAATCCCAATTTGTTATATAAGTATATTTATAAAGACTAATATACGACTAAAATAGCATGTTATAGATATATCAGTATATTAAAATAGAAAATATTTCTATTTTTGGATATCGATAAAAAAAGCCCTCTTTCAATGACTGCAGATGTCATGTCTACATTGAAAGAGGGTGGAGTGAATGTTGTGGTCCTTAAAAGCAAGTCATATAAATTGACGATGATTACACACGAGTCTAATATTATCAAAGAAGAATACGAATGACTGTATTCTATCCAGTAAGTAACGGAGGAATTTATGATGCTAAATGCTAAAGCGAGAGCAGTAAGTAGTCCGGATTCTAATTTTTTTGCGACAGAAATTACGAGAAGAGATTTAGATAAACATGATATTTTGATAGAAATTAAATATGCAGGGATATGTCATTCGGATATTCACACTGCACATGGAGAATGGGGACCAGTGAACTATCCTTTAGTACCGGGTCATGAGATTGCGGGTATTGTTAAAGAAGTTGGTTCTGATGTGAGTAAATATCAAGTAGATGACCGTGTTGGTGTTGGTTGTATGGTTGATTCATGCGGTGAATGTGAACATTGTCAAAATGGCGAAGAACAATACTGCGTAAAAGGAATGGTTGGTACATATGCAGGTACTGACAGATATGGTGAGCCAACTCAAGGTGGTTATTCAACACATATCGTCGTACATGAAGATTTCGTACTACGTATTCCAGATAATATTCCTTTAGATGAAGCGGCACCTTTACTTTGTGCAGGTATTACGACTTATTCACCTTTAAATCACTGGAAAGCATACGAAGGTAAAAATGTAGCTGTTATCGGTATGGGTGGACTTGGTCATATGGCCGTTCAAATTGCACATGCAATGGGCGCTGATGTAACAGTATTATCACGTACATTAAATAAAAAAGAAGACGGCTTAAAATTAGGCGCTTCTCATTATTATGCAACAAGTGATGAGTCAACATTTGAAGAACTTGCTAACTCATTTGATTTAATCATTAATACCGTAAGTGCTAATTTACCAATAGATGATTATCTTCAATTATTAAGATTAGACGGTACACTTGTAAACGTAGGAGCACCAGCAGAACCCGTATCATTACGCGTAGCAAACTTAATCGGTCACCGTAGATCATTTGCAGGTTCAGCAATTGGTGGTATAAGAGAAACACAAGAAATGTTAGACTTCTGTTCAGAACATAACATTAGACCACAAATCGAACTAATTTCAGCAGATCAAATAGACGAAGCATATGAAAGAGTCTTATCATCAGACGTTAAATATCGTTTCGTAATAGATACAAGCACAATGTAATAACGAAAAAAGTGTCCATATGATGGGCACTTTTTTGTTTTATCTAACAAAAAATCCCCTGCTAACGATAACGTTAACAGGGGATGATTTATTGATTCACTTTAAGATTCTACGACGTCTTCCGTTTGGGCTTCGAATTCATCTAGTAATGCGCGTACTTCGTCTGTTGTTTCTGTACTCATTAATTGATGTCTTAATTCGCTAGCGCCTCTCATGCTGCGGACGTAAATTTTGAAGAATCTACGTAAGCTTTTGAATTGTCTTGTTTCACTAGTTGCGTATTTGTCGAATAATGTGAGATGTAATCTGAGTAGGTCTAATAGTTCTTTACTTGTATGGTCACGAGGCTCTTTCTCAAATGCAAATGGATTATTGAAGATACCTCTACCAATCATAACACCATCGATGCCGTATTTTTCAGCAAGTTCAAGACCTGTCTGTCTATCAGGAATATCACCGTTTATCGTTAACAATGTATTAGGTGCGATTTCGTCACGCAAATTCTTGATAGCTTCGATTAATTCCCAGTGTGCATCTACTTTACTCATTTCTTTACGCGTACGAAGATGAATTGATAAGTTTGCGATATCTTGTTCGAAGACGTGCTTTAACCAATCTCTCCATTCTTCTATATCATAATAACCGAGGCGTGTCTTAACACTTACCGGTAGACCACCAGCTTTAGCTGCTTGAATAATTTCAGCGGCACGTTCAGGTCTTAGTATTAAGCCGGAACCTTTACCTTTGCCTGCAACGTTTGCTACGGGACATCCCATATTCAAATCAATACCTTTAAAGCCCATTTCTGCCATTCCGATACTCATTTCTCGGAAATGATCTGGCTTGTCGCCCCATATATGTGCGACGATAGGTTGTTCATCTTCACTGAATGTTAAGCGTCCGCGAACACTGTGTATACCTTCAGGGTGACAAAAACTTTCCGTATTTGTAAACTCAGTGAAAAAGACATCTGGTCTAGCCGCTTCACTGACTACGTGACGAAAGACGATATCCGTAACATCTTCCATAGGTGCCAAAATAAAAAATGGACGTGGCAATTCACTCCAAAAATTTTCTTTCATAATATATTTTAACCTTCTTATTTATTAATTTATTAAATATTTATCCATGATGATATTACCATAAAAGTGCAACTTATACAAAAGGATATTTACTCATTTTAATGCAAATTATCTATCATAACATCTTGGGCTTCGAATTCATCTAGTAATGCGCGTACTTCATCTGTTGTTTCTGTACTCATTAATTGATGTCTTAATTCGCTAGCGCCTCTCATGCTGCGGACGTAAATTTTGAAGAATCTACGTAAGCTTTTGAATTGTCTTGTTTCACTTGTCGCGTATTTATCGAATAATGATGTGGTTATCACATAACCAAACACCTTCTTATAGAAGAACAAAGGTTGCAAGTAATTTATGGTTTAAATGTAGTTAAGGTGTATATTTTTTGGTAACAAATATGTATAGTTATAACTTACTTTTACTTGGAGTGTATTTGCGTTTTAAGAAATAAACGTGATTATACATTTAGAAAAGTATATAAAATTAGAGTTTGTTCAAAATACTCTCTTAAAAAGGAAATACATCTTTTTGATAATTTTTTAAAGATATTTATAAGTTTTAAAAAAGAAATACATCTTTTTGATAATTTTTTAAAGATATTTATAAGTTTTAAAAAAGAAATACATCTTTTTGATAATTTTTTAAAGATATTTATAAGTTTTAAAAAGGAAATACATCTTTTTGATAATTTTTTAAAAATATTTATAAGTTTTAAAAAGGAAATACATCTTTTTGGAGAAAAAAATAAATATTTTGGATGATTGAACCTAAAAAGGTTCATAAGTTTGTGTTGTTATTTTTGGATTTTTTAGAAAAACGCTTGTTTTTGGTAATAAATAATTATAAAGAGTATTGGACCTTTTTGGGTTCAACACTCTTTGGTTTAAATTTGATGGTGTATTTGAATTTAACCCTTTTGTTGAATTCAAATTTAACAGTAATTGGGAAGAATATTTAAATTATTTGTAGTATGTCAAAAGTATTAATGAAAAATTAGGTTAAATATTATAAGGAGTGATTGTTATGGCTTATGATTTAAAACCGTTTAGAAGACAATTTTTTAGTAATTTTCTTGATGAACAAGGTATAAAAACTGATATTAGTGAAAAAGATGATAGATATGAATTAAAAGCAGAGCTCTAGGCTTTTCAAAAGACCAATAGATATTTCATATGAAAATGGTAAGTTAATAATTTTCGGAGAAAATAATCAGGTAATGAAGAAAAAGATGATGAAGGTAAAGTGATTCAAAAAGAAAGATCTTATAGAAATGGTGAAACACATAGATTCAATCAACAAGTAGGAAAACAATATTCCTACGGAAAAGGTATCGAAGAGTTAAGTACTGTTGAAACACTTAAAATTGAGTTGAAACGTAAAGAAGTAGAGATGAGATTGATGAATTAGGTCTATCTATTAATTTGCTAATAGATAGACTCAGTTATAAAGAAATAGAATTATTGGAAAGAACTAAGGTAGAGCAAAATCATATAGATCAAATATCTCATGATATCAACACACCATTAACTGCATTAAGGTTAGAACTATTCCATCTTTCTCAGCAATATGGAATAGAGGATGAAAATATTGAAGTGTCTTATGAAAGAATAGACTATATTTCAAAACTGATTAAAAATATTTCAATAGATCAGAAAGAGAATATTCAATATTTTTATACATTTAATCGTGAAGTAGATGTTGTAAGCATTTGTAAGAAAATAATAGATAAATGGCAATACCTTATCCAGAGGCAAAATATGAACATAAAATTAGAAGGTGTTCAGAACCAATTAATTTGGTCAGGAGAAGAATTGTGGTTTGAGAGATTATTTGAGAATATTATTTCTAATATATATGAACATTCCAATGCCAAAAATATTAAAGTTACGATAAACCAAAATCAAGTGTCTTTTGTTGATGATGGAATAGGATTTAAAGTTGATAATTATCAAGATAGTAAAGGGTTAAATATCATTAAATATACCGCATTCACTCCTGCTAATATAGCGAATACGATAGACAAAGTTAAACTCTCTATTGGCATTGTAAAAATTATAGCGAATAGAAGAATAACATTTAAAACCGTTGCCATAGTAAAATCATTATTTGAACTGTTCTTTTTTTTCATAATCGCTCCTCCTTATTTTTACTTATACCTGTTGTTTTAAAAATTTCTACCGTCTATTGATATCTATTCTCTATATGCTTCTTCTCAATAATATTGCCTTTCATGTCTTTTTTGACGATGTATTCACTTTTCGGGCTGGTTCGTTGCGATAATAATTAAGTCTGCATGGGCAATATGTTCTCGTTGATAGTCCACTTGTATAAGGCAAATATGTTTCGTTAGTTGAATCGTATCAAAGTGCTCATGAAATTCACGTGCGATAACATCAATTGAGCAAGGCTCTGATTTCAATTTAGAGAACTTTCTCCATGCAATTTTGCCGCCAGCAATAATGACGACATGTTTACCTTTAAGGTTCAGTTGAATTGGATACATCCGGTATCGCCTCACACTCAGCAATTCTAAAATGTACAATGTCTTTTAATAACGGATGAAAATTAATGGCAGTCGTATATGTGATAGGGTTCGGTAAACCGAGTGATTCTATTTGACGTTTCGACTTGTTTACAAGGAAACCATCATAGAAGAAAAATGGAATAATTAATAATTTACGATGCTTCTTAGCGATTTTCGGTAATGTTTCTTTAAAGCGAAGTTCACCATAGACCATACTTGGATAACATGGGTTTTGATCTGTTGATAGTTCGCGACAAATTCGTCTAAGTGCAACATCCGGTTCATCAAAGCGTGCATTACCGTGAGCAAGTACGACAATGCCAGTTTCATCATCAATGTCGTCTTTGTAAGCTTCAAGTTGAGAAGCAACCCAGTTTGTCATAATCGGGTGTGTGCCTAAAGGTTTACTTAATATAAACTGCACGTTCGGATTATTTTCTTGAAATGTTTCATATAAAGCTTCGATATCTTCGTAATAATGAGAAGCGGTAAACAATAATAACGGCACAAGATGAATACGTGAATATCCAGCATCAACCGTTTGTTGAATCACTTCATCTAATAAGATCTCTTCACTTTCTAAAAAGGCCACCTCATAATCAATCTCATCACTATTAAAAGTTTGATGAATAAAATTTAATAACGTTTCATTTAACTTTCCCTTTCTCATACCATGAACAACTAAAATCGTCTTTCGCATGACAATCCCTCCTACATCTTTATTCTAAAACAATATAACGAAAGTTTGTGAATTTTTTCTCAAAAATAAGAAAAATAGGGAATTCCCTATATAATAACGTGAAAAATAATTTGTGCATATGATTTTTTGTAATAACTGACAAAAATATTTTTTAAATTTTCTGATTTGTATAATTATAAATTTTCCTAAACGTGATAGCATAAAATTGTTTATCAAAATAAGCAAAGGGGTCGTGCACATTGGTAAAGGAAAATGGTAAGGCAAAGAACGAAGATAGGTCGAACAAAAAGTTTAGTATGTCACATATATATATGTGATTTTATTTGTTTTCGGTGTGATTGCAACTATTTCTACATATTTAATTCCATCAGGCGAGTTTGATAGGGTTAAAGGGCCTGAGGGTAGAGAAATGGTAGATGCAGATTCATTCCATTACATAGATTCAGCACCAGTTGGTTTGGTTGATTTTATTTCGATTATACCACGAGGTTTAATTGAAGCAGGAGAAATTGTCTTCTTTACACTTATCATAGGTGGGATGTTTATGGTGTTAAGACGTACAGGTATTATTGAAATTGGTGTGGATAAACTTGCACGTCAGTTTATAAATAAAAGTATTTTGATTATTCCAGTGTTAACAACAGTATTTGCGATTATTGCAACATTAATCGGTACAGCAGAGTTGTCACTTGTTTATATTCCGGTTATTATACCGCTTATTATTGCGTTAGGTTATGACTCTATAACCGCTACATCTATTGCATTGTGTGGTACTGTAGTCGGCTTCACGGTCGGTGTGTTAAACCCGATCAATACAGGTCTAGCTCAAAAATTATCAGGTATTCCAACATTCTCAGGAATCGGATTACGTTTAGTTATTTTTGTGATTGTACTATTTGTAACGGTATTATTTATTATGAAATACGCTAAAAAAGTTAAAAAAGATCCTTCAATCAGTTTAGTTTATCATGATGATACTGAGTAGCGACATATGTACAAAGATATTACGAATCAAGAACCACTCGTTGCGACTAAACGACAAAAAATTGGTATTGGCGTCGTGCTCTTATTCTTTATCATTCTTGTATACGGGGTTATTACACAAGGATGGTTTATGGTAGAAATGTCAGGTCTTTTCATAGTTATGGGTATTGTAGTAGGTCTCGTAACTGGATTGAATACACGTGAAATTTGTGAGTCTTTTAATGATGGTTTCAAAGATGTATTAATGGGTGCCATTATTGTAGGGCTCGCACGTTCAATTGCTGTTGTACTTGAAGACGGTAAAATTATGGATAGTATCGTTCATGGATTAGGTTCTGTTATCGATGGAGCAACACCAACAGTAGCAGTAGTCGGTATGTATATCGTGCAAGTGCTTATTAATTTTATTATTTCTTCAGGAAGCGGACAAGCCTTAGTGAAGATGCCGATTATGGCACCATTAGCGGATATGTTAGGTATAACAAGACAGACCGCAGTCTTAGCCTTCCAATTAGGAGACGGCTTTACACATGTCTTCTATCCGACAAGTGGATACTTTATGGCAGCATTAGCAATCGGAGGCGTATCATATACAAAATGGATCCGATTCTTCTTCCCACTCTTTATCGTATGTGGTGTCATTTCAATCATTTCATTAATCTTTGCACAGTTGATAGGTTGGTCGTAGGGAGAAAATTAATAAGTTGTAAAAGGAGATTCAAGTTTGAAAACTTGGGTCTCTTTTATTTATAGATTGATAATTATTATAACAATGTGGCACAATGTATTTATTAATTAAAGGGGTGTCATATGAAGATAAATAGAGTCATCAATCATAATGTGATTAGTGTCACCCACAACAACCAGGAACGTGTTGTGATGGGGAAAGGGATAGGTTTTCAAAAGCAAGAAGGCGACATTGTGGAAGAATCAAAGATTGAAAAAATATTTGATTTAAGTAGCCAGGAAATTTCTGATCGCTTTAAAACGTTATTAATCGAAGTGCCGATTGAAGTGGTTCAAGCTGTTGAGAAAATTATCGAAGTATCGAAGGATAAATATCAAAAAGATCTCAGCGATACTATTTATGTTGCACTGACGGATCATATAAACTTTGCTATTGAGCGTCAAAAAGAGGGAATGGCTATTAAGAATGGATTGCTATGGGAAACGAAACGTTTTTATCCGACTGAGTATGAAATTGGTGTGCAAGCATTAGATTGGATTGCTGAAATTGTTGGTGTTCGTTTACCTGAAGATGAAGCGGGATTTATTGCAATTCATTTGTTAAATGCAGAACATAATAACTTAACAGACTATAATCAAGTAACAGAAATGGTGCAAAATATTTTAAGTTTAGTGAAATACCATTTTAGATTAGATTTCGATGAAGAAAGTTTAACTTATTATAGATTCGTGACACATTTAAAATTTCTTGCTCAACGTATTTTCTCAAGTAACCCACTTGATACGAATGAAATCGAACTTTATGAGATAGTAAAAGAGAAATATAAGAATGCATTTAAATGTGTAAAGAAAATTGAAGTATTTTTATTGAAAAAGTATCAGTATGAAATGACCCACGATGAAGCATTGTACTTAACGATTCATATACAGAGATTAATTTCCAGAAATGAAAGCGTTGACAATAAATAATTATGTGATATATTGATGTTACGAAAACAAAATAAACAATTAATTGTTTAGGATTGTTACTGTTCGGCAGGCGAGACCTAAATCATTAATAGGTGAATTTATCTAGGGATAAGTCTATCTATTTATGATTTGGGTCTCTTTTTTATTGTTCTAAACAAGATGGGAGAGATATAAAGATGACAAATGAACAAAGGATGGCTGATGAAATACTTAAACACATTGGCGGTAGTGATAATGTTAAAAATTTAACGCATTGTATGACAAGATTAAGATTTGTGTTGAAAGATGACAGTAAGGCTGATGATGATGCAATAAAAAATATTGATGGTGTTATGGGGTTACGTAAGCAAGGTGGACAATATCAAGTTATTGTAGGGAACAATGTATCACATACTTATACAGCATTGATGAAGAATGGCGTCAGTGGAGGCGCTAAAAGTAATGAGCCAGTTGAAAAGAAAAAGTTAACATTTAAACAGGTGGGTATCAATATTCTTGATGCTATTATCGGAACGATGTCACCATTAATTCCTGCTATTATTGGTGGTTCGATGATTAAATTATTGGCCATGTTATTAAGTATGACGGGTGTACTGTCAGAAAGCAGTTCAACGTATAATATTTTAAATACTATAGGAGATGCACCGTTCTTCTTCTTACCAATGCTTGTGGCAGTATCTGCAGCAAGGAAATTTAACAGTAACGTATTTTTAGCATTAGCAATTGCTGGTGTTATGGTACATCCAGTGTTTATGGAAATTATGGAAAAAGCAGCAGAAGGTAAAGAAGCAACTTTCGCATTTATTACAGTTATGTCAGTGAAATATACTTATACGATTATTCCAGCAATCGTCATGACTTGGTTGCTGAAATATATTGAAGATTTTGCAGATCGTATTACACCAATTGTAATGAAGAACTTCTTGAAGCCAATGTTAATCTTATTAATTGCTGCACCAATAGCGATTATTATCGTAGGTCCTACAGGTATTTTGATTGGTACAGGTCTGTCTCAAATTGTCTTCTTTGTACATGATAAATTAGGCTTTTTAGCAGTAGCTATCGTAGGTGCCTTATGGCCATTATTAGTTATGACAGGTATGCACCGTGTATTCACACCAACGATTGTTCAAACAATTGCTGAAACAGGTAAAGAAGGTATGGTTATGCCATCCGAGATTGGCGCTAACTTATCATTAGGGGGCGTTTCATTAGCAGTAGCATTTAAAACGAAAAATAGAGAATTACGTCAAACGTCATTGGCAGCTGCATCATCAGCCATTATTGCAGGTATAACTGAACCAGCATTATATGGGGTTGCTATTCGATTAAAACGCCCAATGATTGCATCTGTAATTACAGGATTTGTTGCAGGTGCTGTAGCAGGGCTTGCAGGTTTAGCAAGTCATTCTATGGCAGCACCAGGTTTGTTTACGAGTGTACAATTTATTGAAAAAGATAATCCAATGAGTATAGTGTGGATTATTGTAGTAATGGTTCTATCGGTTGTTCTTTCATTTATCTTAACGTTAGTACTTGGATTTGAAGATATTCCAGAATCTGAAGATGAATTATTAGATTTAGGTTCTCAAGATCATCTAACAGTTGCAGCACCTGTTGAAGGACATATAAAACCAATTGAAAGTGTTGAAGATGACGTATTTAGTAGAGAAGTAATCGGGAAAAGCATGGCAATTGAACCAACAGGTAATAAAATTTATGCTCCAGTAACAGGTACGGTAACTTCTGTATTTCCAACAAAACATGCTATCGGTATAACAGGAGATAATGGTGTTGAAGTATTAGTACATGTAGGTATTGATACTGTGAAATTAAATGGAGAACCATTTACATCAACAATTGAACAAGGTGATCATGTAACTGTTGGCGATATTCTTGGTACATTTGATTTAACACAAATTATTGAATCAGGTTATGATCCGACAACGATTATTGTCGTTACAAATACAGATGAATATGAATCAATAACATCCTTTGATCACGCAGAGGTTAAAGCACAAACATCCATATTAGGAGTGGTTAAATCATGACAATAAAATATTTCCCGGAAAATTTTCTTTGGGGTGGCGCAATAGCAGCCAATCAAACAGAAGGCGCTTGGGATAAAGATGGTAGAGGAATCAGTAATATTGATTTAATTCCTCATGGTACGAAGAGACAAGATATAAAGTTAGGTTATAAAAAGAGTGAACTTGATCAGAATGAATATTATCCAAGTCATACTGGTATAGATTTTTATCATCATTATAAAGAGGATATCGCGTTACTTGCTGAAATGGGGTTGAAAGTATTTAGAACATCTATTTCTTGGAGTAGGATTTTCCCAAATGGCGATGAAGAAATGCCGAATCAGGCAGGTATAAATTATTACAAAGGTCTATTCAAGACATGTAAACAACATGGTATGGAATTACTCGTTACACTTGCGCATTTTGATATTCCAATGGGGATAGTTGAAAAATATAATGGGTGGAAAAATAGAGAAACGATCGATTTATATATTAAATTTGCAGAAACTTGCTTTAATAATTTTGGAGAATACGTCAATTATTGGATTCCATTCAATGAAATTAATGTAGTGTTACACAGTCCATTTTCAGGTGGCGGATTGTACTTTGATAATAGTGAAAATAGAGAAGAAATATTATATCAAGCTGCACATTATATGTTAGTAGCAAGTGCGAAAGCTGTTCGAAGTTGTCATCGTATTACGCCACACGCAAAAATTGGATGTATGATTGCTGGTGGTAGTTTCTATCCATACAGTTGTAATCCAGAAGATGTATGGCAGTCTATGAATGATGAAAGAACAAATACTTTCTTTGTAGATGTACAAGCGAAAGGTAAATATCCATACTATATGGATTCATTTTTTAAGGCTAAAGGGATTAACATTGAAATAGATGAGTCAGATAAAGAAATACTGAAAGAGACGGTGGATTTTGTAGCATTTAGTTATTATGCGTCTCGAACATCTATTGCGGATATATCAAGAGTTGAAAAAAACGAAGGAAATGTAATTGTATCAGCCAAAAATCCTTATCTTAAAATGAGCGATTGGGGATGGGTTATCGATCCGCTTGGTTTAAGGATAACGATGAATCAAATATATGAAAGATTTGAAAAGCCACTATTTGTTGTTGAAAATGGATTAGGTGCCAAAGATGAGATAGAAGCAGATGGTACAATTCAAGATGATTATAGAATTGATTATATGAAACAGCATATAGAAGCTATGTACGATGGTATTCAAGATGGCGTTCCATTGTTGGGGTATATAAGTTGGGGTATTATCGATTTAGTATCTGCTTCAACAGGAGAAATGAGTAAACGATATGGAATGATTTATGTGGATAAAGACGATGCAGGAAGTGGGACACTCGAACGTCGAAAGAAAAAGTCATTTGATTGGTATAAGCAAGTCATACAACAGAATGGAATATAAATAGAAAACGCTGGGACAAGAGAAATGTCCCAGCGTTTATCATATTGGAAAGAAGTATATAGAGGGTGAGTAGTTGTAGAGAGAGGGCGAATATTGCAAGAGTGGTCAAACAAGCAACATAGAGCCCATCTATTTATCAAGAGGCTTGGCTTTGTCAAATTAAGTGTGTAAGTTATTCAAGATACTTAATAACTCTATCTTTAATTTGATCATGTAAAAGAAGCTGGTTCATAACCATAGACCAGTTTGGAATGTAACCAGTGGACCATTTCTTTTGAAGTTCTTTCGTTCGAATAAAGAGTAATTTTGAGAGTGTAAAATAAACTGTGTAAGTAGAGAACGTACGACTCTACTTACACAGTTTATTTTACACTCTCTCGTTAGCGGACATACTAAACTTTATAAACCGAAGAAAAACCCATTCCCCTATGGCTAACGATCAAGTCGCTCAACATAGCAGCATTGCACTCAATCATATCTCTGATATACTATTAAAAAAGTCTGGGACAAAGTGTTGTTCCAGACTCTCATATTATATACACTTCAATATGAATGAACTATACTAATGTTGCGTTGATGGTTTTATAAGAAAAAATTTTAGAAATAAGGTGGTATAAGATGATTGAACCCTATAATACACATAGAATTCAAAAAAATTGGGGCATCATAATTGCGATTGTATTTATCGCATCTACGCTACGTGCACCATTAACATCAGTAGGTCCAGTAGTTGATGAAATTAAAGATGTTATGCAAATTAATAACAGTCTTGCTGGTTTTTTAACAACAATACCACTCATTATATTTGCAGTCGTTTCGCCATTAGTATCTAAAGTAACTAAACGTTTGACGATGTCTAATACAATTGTACTATCAACGATATTAGTAATTATTGCTTTGTACATACGTGTTGCAGGTGGTTTTAATTTATTTATTATTGGTACAGTTCTACTAGGTATTGCGATCGCATTTGGTAATGTTGTATTACCGAGTTATGTGAAATGGTATTTTCCATTACAAATTGGATTAGCAACAGGTATTTATAGTGGGACAATGAACTTTACTGCAGGATTAGGTGGAGGACTAAGTTTCCCAATGTCTCAATCTCCATTAGGGTTTAGACTGTCCCTTGCTTTTTGGATCGTGCTAGGGATTATCGCATTAATTTTATGGATTCCAAAAGCAAGTAAAGGCGCTAAACTAGAACGTCAAGATAAACTATCAGAAGCACAGAATCAACATACAAAATTGAACATTACGAAGTCTAAATTAGCATGGTTAGTAGCTTTAACAATGGGATTCCAATCAATGGTATTCTATACAGTTGTTGCTTGGGTGCCTTCTATATTAGTAGATAGAGGTCTAGATCCATCAACTGCAGGTTATTTACTCATGCTTAACCAATTTTCACAAGTGCCAATGACATTTACATTCCCGATTATTGCGTCTAAATTAAAAGACCAACGTATATTAGTTGTGATCATCACAATACTATTCTTAGTTGGATTTGGTTTATTCTTTACGCAATCATTAGTATTACTCGTAATCGGTATTATTATCGCAGGTTTAGGTATGGGTGCATGCTTTAGCTTATGTATGACATTCTTCTCTATACGTGCACGTACAAGTGACGGAAGTATCGCATTATCAGGATTCGGGCAATCTATTGGGTATTTAATAGCTGCCATTGGACCATTCTTTATTGGATATTTACACGATGCGACAGACAGTTGGATATCAGGCATCATCGCCTTAATCGTTATGTCTATTCTGTTCTTTATAGTAGGCTATCCAGCATCTAAAAATAGAGTCGTAGAAGATGAAACGATTTAAAAATCACAAAAAAGTCTGAGACAAAGTTACTGTCTCAGACTTTTTTGGATTGTAGCTAACTTATCATTCAAGAAATGCTAGATTTCATTTTGTTCATAATAGTCTAATAATGTCTTAATGGAGTCTGCGACATTAAGATGTTGCTGGCTGTCGTGTGATACTAAATATGTTGCGAAGATTGATAAGAATGTTAAGATGTTTTGTTTTTGAACACCGTAACCCATAATACCAATTCTCCATATTTGTCCTTGTAAATCTCCGAATGATCCGGCAATTTCTACGCCGTAGTTTTGTAATAAGCCGTTTCTAAAGGCATTATCATCGATGCCTTCTGGAATTTTAACGCAAATGACCATTTTCATCTCGTTAGATTCGTCACCGTAAATTTCTAATCCAAGTGCTTTTAGAGCTGTTTTTAAAGCTTCTTGGTGATAGCTATGTCTTTTGGCACGTGCTTCAATGCCCTCTGATAGTGCTAATTTTAATCCAGTATATAATGCATAAACAGATGTTGTAGATTCTGTGTGATGATTGAGGCGTTTAGGGCTCCAGTAGTCTTGTAACTGTGTTAAATCTAAGTAGTTGCTGCTAATGAAATGTTCTTTTTCGGTAGATTCATTAGAGCGAATACCTAATTCTACACGTTTGCGTTTATTAATTTCTTCGCTGAAACGCTCGTTAAACGTAATCGGTGTAATACCTGAAGGAATAGATAGACATTTTTGAGCGCCACCAACGACTGCGTCTAGTTCCCATTCATCTACAGGAATAACCATACCTTGATAAGTTGCGACAGCATCTACTACTGAAAAGATGCCTCTTTCTTTACAAGCACGTCCTAATTGATCGATAGGTTGCAATCTTCCTGTTGATGTTTCGCCATGTACAATCGCAAGAACTTTAGGTTTATATTCATCTAAAGCTTCAATAATTTCTGCTTGATCAAACACTTCGCCCATCGGTTTATGTATATTGTGGACGATTCCTCCTGCACGTGTTACGAGTTCAGTAAATAAATAACCAAATCGACCAATTACAGGTACGAGTACTTCATCACCAGGTTTTACGATATTTGATATAACGGCTTCTAAGCCAGCACGGCTAGTTCCATCAATTGGAAAAGCCCATTTATTTTTTGTTAAGAATGACTGACGAATTAATGACATTGTTTCATTCATGATATTAACAAATTCAAAATCGAATTGACCGAGTATAGAATTCGACATTGCTTGAGAAACACGTGGATCTACACTTACAGGTCCAGGTGTCATAATTAATCGTTTGTTCACTTTTAAAGTATCCACATTGCTAACCTCTTTTTCTATAAATTTAGTCATTATACATTATATCTTAGATTTTCATACAATTATTCGTCAAAAATGATGATTATTTTATTACTTTTTGTCAGAATATTACAAAAAATATGTGTAAAATAAGAGGCTGAAACAATATAGAATGTCTCAGCCTTTTTGACGTTATAGATTATATTATTGGTTATTGTTAATGTATGAATCTGGGTTGACTGAATATTCGTTACCAACGCCGCCTTTCATACGTTGGAAATGTAAATGAGGTGCAGTTGAGTTACCTGTACTACCAGACTCACCAATTTGTTGACCTGCAGTTACTGAATCACCTTTTTGAACATTTAATTTGTTCATGTGCATATACCATTGGTAATAATCACTATTTTTTTCTTTGATTGTTACTTGGTTACCACCACCGTAATTGCTCCAACCGCTTTGGATAACAGTTCCATCAGTTAGTGAATACACTGGTGTATTTTCTTTCATAGCATAATCGACACCATAGTGAGCACCGCCACCGTGATATTGACCATATTCTTGTAATTTAGTGTTCTTAGTTAACCAGTTTGAAGAAGCTTGTGCTTTACCTTCTGACTTTTGAGAGCTTGCACTTTCATTGTTATTTGCTTGCGTTGTTGTTGCTTCGTTGTCATTTAATTGTGCATCTTGTGATGTTGTATTATTTTGACTTTGGTTATAAGTTACATTGTTGTCTGAAGCTTGTGTATTTGAACTTGCATTAGTGTTATTAGTATTTTGTTTAGATGATACATCTGTTGAATCTACTTTATTATTTTGAATAGATGTCTTATTTGTTGATTTAGCGTTAGAATTTTCTACGTTGTAACCATGTTTTTGAATTGAATCGTGTGATTGACTTGGTGCATAACTTTGTCCACCTTTAACGAAATAATAATAGTGGTATGTACCGTTAGCATCGATTTCGTATGATTTATATTCATGGTTATCAAACATGGCCTGATTCCATTTACCGTCTAATGTATGATGATAATTCCCGTTATTATCAATTGTATAGTATGAACCATTTGCGTAACCTGTTGTACCTTGAATAGTTGATTGTGTTGCAACGTTTTGTTCTGCAGCATTTGCCTCATGATGAGCAACACCCATTGTAAGTAACCCTATAGTTGCGATAGAGCTTGTTAATAATTTCTTCATTATGTCTGAACCTTCCCTTTCCTATATGTCTGACATTAAATTATCATGACTTTTAATAAAAGAAAACAGTTGTAATTGTTTTGTTTGTTTAAGTTAATAACGTGTAATATTTGGATAATAGTATTACAGTTTTCGGAAAATTCATTTATAAGGAAGTCACTTTGTCCATGTTCTGATTGCTTCCATACTTTAAACCTTACCAAAAACATATTATTTATATAACGATGTATTTTATGATGAATAATATATCTAATTTCGTGATATCACAGTTCATGAAACGCAATTGAATGTCTTGCTTATGATGTCATGATCAAAGAAATGTGATTAAACAAAACGACAAACAATGGTATGATTTAAAGAATACGTATAGAAGCATAAACTTTAGAAAAATATAGAAAGAAAGGCTATTCAATATGTTTATAACAGCATTAAAAAGAACGCCAATCGCAATAAGCGGATTGGCAATAGGCATCATGGCATTGAGTAATGTATTTTATCATATTAATTTTAAGACGCTCGGCCTATGTAGCTTTATTATTTCCTGTGCAATCATTTTATTATTTATCATGAAATGGATCATTTATCCTAGTATGTTTCTGAAAGAACTCAAAAATATCCATACATTTGCAATATCACCAACATTTCCTATGACATTGATGATACTTGTATCCATTATAAAACAGGAATATACCGTACAATCTCAGTTGTTAAACGTGCTATGGTATGCAGCCATTTTATTACATATAAGTTTGATTATTATTTTTATAAGTCGCTATGCATTTAGAAATTTTAAATCATGGCCAAACACAAGTTGGTTTGTGATGTTTGTCGGAACAGGGGTTATAAGTGAAACATCAACAGCATTTAATGAAACACTCGGACATGTATCAACAATCTTTGGAACGGTATGCCTAGTGGTGATTTTAGCGTATGTACTAATCAGCAAGTCGTGGCAAACATATAACCAAGAACAATTTCCGATGGTGATTATTATGAGTGCACCAGCAGCACTTTGTTTAAATGGTTATATCTTAAACAATACAACTTATTCAAATGTATATGTTATCGTCTTATTAATACTTTCCCAAGTGTTGTTTATATTTACATTAATATTCTTACCGAAAATACTACAAAGAGGCTTCAAAGTATCCTTTTCAGCAATGACGTTCCCATGGGTAACAACAGCCGCATCACTTTATAATGTCACTCAGCATAGTCATGCAAGTAGTAGCACCATCACATTCGGAACAATACTTTCTGTAATTGAAATCACGTTGGCAGCAATTATCGTATGCTACGTGTTATATCAATATGTCGTATTCCTAACAACAAAAGACGTAGAGTATAGTTAGGATGTAGAAATATGGACCGATAAAAAAGATTATCGGTCCATATTTGGTGTTTCTGTACCGATAAAAAATAATATCGGTCCATATTTGTTATTTCTGGACCGATAATTCGCTCGTAATCCAGTATATACTTGGTTAAAAAGTTTATGTTTGACTATATAGTAACTATACACCTTACCATTATTTGAGTAAGGAGGATTTATCATGAAATTTAATAAATGGTTCTCGTTGATATTGGTTTCTAGTGCGTTATTTTTGATTGTTATAGATATGACTGTTTTATATACTGCTTTACCTACGATAACGTATGAGTTGGAAGCGAGTGCTTTTCAAAAATTATGGATTGTAAATGCGTATCCGTTAGTTGTTGCAGGGCTCTTACCTGGTTTAGGTACGTTGGGTGATAAAGTAGGACATAAGAATATGTTTTTATCTGGTTTAGTAATCTTTACTTTAGCATCAGTTGTGGCAGCTTTTTCTCCAACATCTGGCACTTTAATTATGGCTAGAGTTATATTGGCTATTGGTGCAGCAACAATGATGCCATCAACACTTGCTATTATTAAACAAGTCTTTGATGACAAAAAAGATAGAGCACTTGCGCTAGGTATTTGGTCTTCTATTGCATCAGCAGGTGCTGGTTTAGGACCTTTAATAGGTGGTTTATTATTAACTAAATTTTGGTGGGGTTCAGTATTTCTAATTAATGTTCCTATTACGATACTTGTTATTATCGTTGCTTTTATACAAATTCCTAATATTAAAGGAAACAAAGATAAAAAATGGGATATCACAAGTTCAATTCTCATTATGATAGGACTTATAGGGACTGTCTACGCTATTAAAGAAGTCACAAAAGAAAATCCTTCAATTGTACTGATTATACTGACATTAGTGATTGGATTATGGTCGTTGAAACTATTCATTAGTCGACAAAAACGTCTATTAAATCCTTTAATTAGTTTAGATATATTTAAAAATAAATACTTTTTATCAGGTGTGATAGCTGCATTTACATCAGCATCCATATTAATTGGCTTTGAAATGATTTTATCTCAAAGATTACAGTTAATTTTAAATCTAACACCTTTAAAAGCAGGGTTAGTCTTAATGTCGATGGCAGCAGCTGCTTTTATAGGAGCAATTGTACAAGGAAGTATCTTAACACGATTTGATAGCATCAAAATACTTATTTACAATTTAATCATTTCATTAATCGGAATTGTAGGATTCACAGCATTTCTACACAATGATTTATGGATTCAAATACTGTTCCTTAGCATTGCAGGATTAGGGTTAGGCGGTGCAATGACTGTAGCATCAAATGCAATCATGACAAACGTTGATGACGATAAAGCAGGTATGGCAGCTTCAGTAGAAGAAGTGTCATATGAACTCGGAGGGTCAATAGGAATAGCCGCACTTGGTGGCGTATTTTCATTTACTTATACTTATTTAATGGAACGCTCCATGTCGATAACAGAAATACCAGCAAAAGCAAAAGGCAGTTTTGAAGAAACGATGATCGTAGCAGAAAATTCAAATGGATTATTAAAAAGTAAATTACTAGAATTAGGTACAAATGCATTTGATAATGCATATTTATTAATCCTAATCATAACAATCACAATCATTGCTGCAATTATCCTATTATTGTGGAGAATATTAGCAGAAACTGGTAAGAAAATAACATAAAAAAAAGACTACTTATTTCTCGGAAAATAGAGGGATAAGTAGTCTTTTTTTAGGTGTTGAAGGGATTGATACCATGCTATAATTAGTACATAAAAATTAACGTGCTTATTGATTGCCTATATGTTCACCGTGCCTTATTAGATCGTGGTGAAAGAAGGTGATTATATGGGCTTAGATGTAAGTATGCAACTAGAGATATATTTAACATTCTAGATTACTTACACGGTAATACTTCCTATTACCATTTATTTATTGCTTAAAAAAGACAATAAAAAATAACCGTTTATGCTCGAACATAAACGACTAATGAAATATAGCATAGACTATACGCCTTAATTTTTACACTCAGTGACCCTTCCAAAGTTGCTGATTGTTTTTTAATACTTAAATAATACCATGAGTGTATTTTGTTATCAAGAATAAAAGAGGGAACTCGTTGTGATTTGGCCAAACTCACCCCAACAACCCCTGTACAACAGCTACCATGTCATCATGTATAACGATGTTTGCTGTAGTGTCATAAGGTGTTTCGTCTTTGTTTATAATGACGAGGTTTTGTCCTTCGAAGTTTGAGATGAGTCCTGCTGCGGGTTGCACGAGTAAGGATGACCCGAGTACTACGAGTGTGTCTGCTTCTCTTATTTTGTTTAATGCATTGAATATTGTTTCTTGATCTAGCATTTCACCGTATAATACGATGTCTGGTCTAATGGTATGACCACATGATTCGCAATGGTGTAAATGGTTATCGATAACATAAGATTTAGTATATGTTTTTTTGCATTTTGTACAATAAAATCGGTTTATAGTGCCGTGCAATTCATCTGTATTTAGACTGCCGGCATTACTATGAAGACCATCGATATTCTGTGTGATGACACCGAGTGAACGATGGTCTTTTTCGAGTTGGGCTATCCATTGATGTACGATATTAGGTTGTTTATCTGTGAAAAGTAAATATTGAAAGCAAAAGTCCATAAATCCTTTTGGGTCACTTTGTAAATAATCAGTACTTAATAAATATTCTGGGGAATAGCCATTCTCTGAGATTTGATCATATAATCCACCGAGTGAACGGAAGTCGGGTATACCACTAGCAACCGAAATACCTGCTCCCGTAAAAAATGTAATATTTTGAGATGAATCAATGATGTTTTTAAGTTGTTGAATTTGTGTATTCACGTTAATCACTCCGGTTATAATGAATTACTTTTCTAAGTATTTAGGGAAGAATTCTGTATATAAATCAATAAATTTAAGATATGCATCTTTGGATACATGTTCATCTACTTGATGCGCTTGGTCTACTGTACCAGGTCCATACATTATAAATGAGAAGTTCTCATCTTTAGAAACTAATAAATCAGATGCATCTGTAACACCTGGTGATGCTTCAGTTGGAAGTGTAGTGTTTAAATGTTTTTCGCCCATTTTTACAGCTAACTCGATTAATGAATTTTGGCCAGTTGTGTAAACGGGTGGTCTAGACATATACGTATCAATTTCAATATCATTAACAGATCGCATACTTACTATATCACCTAAAATGTCTACTTTCTCTTGATCAGTAAATATACTCATAATCAAAACTCCATTTCTATATAGTTTTTATCTCAATTACTATTATATAGTTGAAATCTTGTACTTTGAAATTAAACACATTGCGGAGATGGAGAGATGAGAGTGAAAGGCTGGATGCAATGCTTGAAAATGTTCAAAGTCGTGAGTTAAAGGAGCAGTAAACTCACGAGTGTACTGAACCCAAAAATCTAAACCTTAATTAGTATATTATTTCAAAGGTTTGTCTCCTGTAATTTTTGGGAGATAAGCCTTTTAATTTTGATTTGATTCTTTCGTTATTATAAAAATTAATATATCGATGAATAGCTTGTTCAAGATCTTGAAAATCTTTAAATTTTTGGCCATAATACATTTCTTGTTTTAGTAACCCAAAAAAGTTTTCCATAACTGAATTATCTAGACAATTACCTTTTCTAGACATACTTTGAAATATCTTATGTTCTTTTAATAAATTAGTGTATTGCGAATGTTGATAGTGCCAGCCTTGATCTGAATGTATTGTTAAACGGTGATCTAGGTTTGGACGACTCTCTATCATTTCTTTTAGTGGATTGATCACTATATCTAATGTAGGACGACTTGAGATTCATTTTTAATATTTAAAGTATCCATTATTTCTCTTGTGCTAAATCCTTTGAGTTTCATTTCTACTACTTTATATTTTGTTTCAACTGAATATGCCACTCTTTTCATAGAAAAAACACCTCCGTATAAATTCATTTTAATATGAATTCAACGAAAGTGTTTTTATTTTACTCCCACATCATGGGGTTAGTGCATAATATAGTCCACTTTTTATATTTAAAGTGTCTGCTTTTAGGGGAGTGTATCAAAGTTGGGAATGGTTATTTTTTTGTAATAATTTAGTGCTCATAGCACAAATTAAAGAGTATTTAATATAATTTGGTTAAAGTATAAGAAGCAGGTGATTAACAATGAAAGTGATTCATACTAATGACATCAATAAACAAGTACTCATCGATTTGTATATTGATAACTGGGGTGATGATGAAATGGTTGTCTCTTCAGGAACATATCAATTATCAGATTTACCAGGATTTGTTGCGTACGATGAAGCGGAAATAATTGGTGTGATTACATATATAATAAGAAATGATCAAATAGAAATTATTTCATTGGATAGTTTTAGGGAGAATGTAGGAATAGGAAGTCAATTGTTGAAAAAGTTAGAAGAAATATCTGAGGAAAAGGATATAACAAACATTTCAGTCATAACAACAAATGATAACTTAAATGCTTTGAAGTTCTATCAAAAAAGAGGATATAACATCAGAAAAGTTATTCCAAATGCAGTAGAAAAAGCAAGAAAACAAAAGCCATCCATTCCACAATTTGCAGAAAACGGAATTCCAATTCGAGATGAAATAGTGTTGGAGAAATATTTGTAGAGAATTGAAAAGTCTAGAACAATGATGTCCTAGACTCTTCCCTACGCCTCTATGATATATCTATATATTTCGTCTTTTACAGGTGATTCCATAGATAATGTCATTGTGACGATATTTTGTTGTTTCGCATTTGGCATGATTGTTTGTTCTGCTGAATCTTTAATGTAGTGGGCTTTTCCCAGGTAATAAAATTCTTTTCCGTCTGCCACGTCTTCTTTCTTTACAAAGATATACATGTCTATATTATTTTTTTGATGTGCTAAGATTTTTTGGACTTCTTTTGATTCTAATGTACGATTACTTCTTGTAAACCATTTGAGTTCGTCGGGACTTAGGAATTCATCTTCGTACTTTGTATTATCACTGATATCATCTTGTTTATGATATGTAATGAAAATTGGTAAAGTATTATTTCCGAATTTATAGCCGTTTATTGTTCCGGACTCATCAGATTTCCAGTTTAGTAATTTAACGAAGTCTTTTCTTGTATATTTGTTATATAGTAGTAAGCCGTTTTGGTTACCGTGATGTACCATGTTATTGTATTTAGCTAATTCAATAATGTCATCAACGTATGTTTTGAATACTGTTTTTTCTAGTGCTGATGAAAATGTATCGGTCAGTCTAACCTCATCATCGATTATGTTGATAATAGGGCTACCATACGTTTTGTTTATTGTAACGCTAAAGAAACGATGGTCTAAAATTTTCAAGGTTGTCTGAATGTCATCGTTTGTAACGTTTGAATCAATTTGTTGTGCGATTGGTAGTAGCTCATGTATTTTATGAGGTCTTCTAATAATAGCTTCTAAAATTGTATAATCAACGTTTTTTAAGCCTGGTGCGATTTCTCGAGACAAGAACGTTAAGTTGAGACTTTCATTTTTAGTTAATGTGTCTTCAGTTTTCTTGAATCTGACTATGAATTCATGATAGTTATTATAAGTACTGTCACTAGAATATATCACGCTAGGATCTATAGAATTCTGTCTAATGAAATCCATTAATAATGGCGTTCGACCAATTCTTTGTTCAACTTCATTAAATGCCTGTTTAATGTGAGCTGCTGAACTCAAGTTGACTTGTTTCAGTGAATCATATATTTGTTTCTTAGCTACTTCTTCAAAGTTGATAGTTGAAACACCTGTTAATGCAGTATTATCCGCTATAAATCTTCTGTAATTATCTTTATTTTGTGATTGATCACCAGATAATGCGACTGGAATGAGGTAGTTTTTCTTATAGTTACCTATAAAATCAATAACCGTTAAATATTCTTTGTTTTCTGCTTTTCTTAAGCCTCTACCAAGCTGTTGAATAAAGATAATACTTGATTCTGTTTCCCTTAACATGACAATCTGATTTACAGGTGCGATATCAATACCTTCGTTAAATAAGTTAACGGTAATAATGTAATTGATTTCTCCTGATTTTAGTTGTTCGATTGCTTCTTGTCGTTTATCCATGTTGTCTTCACCAGTCAATGCAAGTGAAGGTACGTTAAGAGCAGTTAATTTATTAGCGAGCTCCCATGCTTCATCTTTTCTACTAACGAAAATAAGTCCTTTAAGTGTGTCACCAGAGTATCCATAGTATTGAGTCTTTTCTAGAATATGTTTAACTCTTTCATCAGAAGTTAAATCTGCTAAATTACTGTAATCATCTGTAGATTGACCATTAAGCACATAGTCTGTGACACCGAAATAATGGAAGGGACAGAGTATTTCACTTTCTAGCGCTTTTTGTAATCTAATTTCATAAGCGATGTTGTAATCAAACATTTCAAATATATTTAAATTATCGGTTCTTTCAGGTGTTGCGGTCATACCAAGTACAAAATCAGGTGTAAAGTAATTGAATACCTTTTGATATGATGAGGCAGCAGAGCGATGCGCCTCATCGTAAACGATATAATCAAAGTACTTTTCATCAAACTGCATAAAAACATCTTCTTTAGATAATGTTTGAATCGTTGCAAATAAATATTTAGCGTTAGTATTCTTTTGTTTCCCTGTTAATAAGCCAAAATCCTTATCTTGTGCGAATGGCAGTACTTTTTTAAATTCTTGAATAGCTCTTTTTAAAATACCTTCATTATGAACGATAAATAGAAATTGATTAGGATTGTAACTTCTCACATCTAATGCAGAGAGAATTGTTTTTCCTGTACCAGTAGCTGAAATGATCAGTGCTTTATCTTTATGCTCTTTTCTGAGTTCAGCTAATGAATGTAATGCTTCTTTTTGCATAATGTTAGGTTCGATTCTAACTGCTGCATCAATATTTTTTTGGATTTCATTTTGTTGCTCGGTAATGCGTTGTGCTTCTTTTAAATTACGGGCATCATATGTCTTCTCATAATCTTGAATCCATTCATCAGAAAGAGGGGTACTATTATGCCATAGTTCATCAAATTGTGCTTTAATATTATAAACGAGGTCGCCATTCTTTTGAGTAGAAAGTAAGATATTATGTTCGTAGTTAACTTTTAAAGCGTTAGAAGTTAAATTAGAACTTCCGACAATCATGGACGAATAATGTTCATGGTCAAATACATAACCTTTAGCGTGAAATCCATTAACACCAGTTAATTTTACAACTACATTTTTAAGCTTTAATAATTCTTTATACATTTTAGGCGTATTGAACCCCAAATAATTCGAAGTAATAATTTTACCTCGAACACCTTTTTTGTCTAAATCATATAGATGCGATTTTAAACTTGCTAATCCACCTTCTGTGATAAAAGCGACTGAAATCGTGAATGTCTTACATTTATGCAGTTCATTAATAATAGTAGAAAGTACATTTTCTTCATTATTATTAACTAATAATTTCGGCATGAAATTACCTTTATGTGAAATTGTACGATCTATAAACCCTTTGTGTAGCGACTGATTAAAGTCTTCTAATAAATTGTTCATATTTATACCTCATCTACAATGATTTTGACAGCAGGTATATCGGCCGGTGCCCATTCTAAAGTTTCAAGATCTTTAACATCAAGCCATTGAATACTTTTATGTTCAGTAAGTGTAGGCATTTTTTCTTTCAATTTACATTTATATGTATGAAGGTTAACTATTCCAAAGTCATATTCATAAGAAGTAGAAGTAACTTTATCACCAACTTCAAGATCACATAACATTTCTTCACTGATCTCTCGTTTCAAAGCTTCTATTTCAGATTCACCTTTTTCTATTTTACCGCCAGGGAATTCCCACATAAGAGGTAAACTCATATTTTCATTTCTTTGTGCACAAAGTACCTTATCATCATTAAAGATAATTGCACCTACAACTTCGATTTGTTTTTTCAAAATATTACCTCCAAAAATTATGATATTTGTCTATATTTTATCAAAAATTGTTCTCAAGGTTAATAAAATGTAAAATTACGATCCATAAAAATTCAACTTTAGATAATTTCCAGTGATTTATTATATGAAAACTAAGAATATGATATATTCTTAATAATTAATGACATTTGTAATGTTTACTAAAGGCGGTTATGTTTTGAAGAAGCAAAGATTAAAGTTGCGTACGCTTGTGATTATTGTGGTTTGTATTGTGGTGCTATTTTCTTTATTAATTACGTGTTTATTAATCAGTAATACGATTAAGGATACGATTCATAGAACAACGAAGGAGAAGGCGGAGGTTATTGGTAAGACGATTGCGGGTTCTGAGGTTGTTCAGAAGTCTTTGGCTGAGGATAGTGATGATCGTAAAATTCAAGAATATACGTCTAAGATTCAAAAAACAACGGACATGAGTTTTATTGTTGTCATGGATATGAATGGCATTAGAAAGTCTCACCCGAATGAGAAGTTGATTGGTAAGCATTTTAAAGGTGGCGATGAAGGGGACGTCTTACATGGCAAACCTGGTACGTCTATAGCAAGAGGTACGCTTGGTTTAACGATGCGTGCTTTTACGCCTATATATGCTGATGGTAAACAAGTGGGTGCGGTATCGGTTGGTGTGCCTATGCAGACAGTTTATGAAGCGTTGGCGGATGGTAATAAGAAAATTATTATTGGATCTGTGATTGGTTTAATCGTAGGTGCTATTGGCGCGTATTTATTATCGATTTATATTAAGCGTATTTTGTTAGGACTTGAACCTTCTCATATCGCGAAAATTCTAGGTGAACGTAATACGATGTTACAGTCTGTTCATGAAGGGATTGTGGCAGTTGATAAAGAAGGTAAAATTAATTTGGTCAATAAGTCTGCAATGGATATTTTTAAGAAGGCAGGTCTTAAAGGTGATCCTATAGGAATGCAAATAAATGACTATATGGCTTCGACGCAATTACCGAAGATTGTAGAACTTGGTAAGCCTGAACTTGATAAAGAGCAAGATATTAATGGTGTGAAGATATTGGTGAATAGAGTACCATTAATTGTGAATAATGACATAGTAGGTGCGATATCGACGTTTAGAGATAAGACAGAAGTGCATAAATTATCAGAGCAGTTGGTAGGAGTTCGGACGTATGCAGATACGTTAAGAGCTCAATCGCATGAATTTAGTAATAGATTGCATGTGATTTCTGGGATGTTGCAGATGGAACATTATGATGATTTAAAACAGTACATACGTGAAATTGTTGAACTCGGTAGTCAAGAGAGTGGAAATATCACATCGAAGGTTAAAGATGCTGTACTAGCTGGTTTCTTAATTGGTAAACTTAGTTTGGCGCGTGAACAACAAATCAAGCTTTCTATCGTGAATCATACTACGATACCAGAACCGAAAGATTCATATATTACGCATGAAGTGATTACTATTATAGGTAATTTAATTGATAATAGTATAGACTCATTAGTATCATCATCACTTAAAAAGAAAACAATAGACGTACACTTGGATTACAAACAGAACCAATTAATGATTGATGTGATAGATTCAGGCGTAGGGCTTAATCATGAACTAGATGAACATATATTTGAGAAAGGTTTTTCTTCTAAAGGTGAGAATAGAGGGTATGGTTTACACCTCGTTCAACAAAGTGTTGAAAAGCTTGATGGTCAAATATCAATAGATGCCCATGAAGCAGGGAATGTACAGTTCTCAGTTGTTATAAACTATCTCAAAAAGGACGAAGATAAATGTTGAATATACTTATAGTTGAAGATGATCCAATGGTTGCGCAAATTAATCGTCAATTTATTGAAAAAATAGATCCTGAAGCGTTAGTTGATTTTGCAAAGAATGTAACAGAAGCAATGGAAGTCATTCAGTCAAAGACGATCGATTTATTATTGTTAGATATATACATGCCAGAAGAAAATGGCTTAATTTTTTTGAAATATGTAAGAGAGCAAGGTTATCAAGTAGATGCGATACTGATAACAGCTGCTACAGATGCTGAAGATATTCAGACAGCCTTCAGATATGGCGCGGTAGATTATTTAATTAAACCATTTGAATTTGAAAGATTTAAGAAGTCTTTACTTAAATACAAGCAAGGACAGACTTTCTTTAAAGGTAATCATCAAATTAAACAAGCAGATATTGATGCAGAGTTCTTGAATAAACAAGTTGTTACAGATGATTCAGAACTGAAATTGCCAAAAGGTGTCACAAAAGAAACGTTACAAAGCATCATTGAGAAGATGAATGACTTTGAAGATCATGCATTTTCAACAGATGATATTTCTAAAGCAGTTAATATTTCAAGAGTATCTGTAAGAAAGTATTTAAAATTCTTAACAGATATTGAAGTTTTAGAAGAGTCATTAACATATGGTATCGGCCGACCGATCTACTTCTACAAGTTAAATAAAGACAACTTAAAATATTTACAAGGCTATATGTCATGATGATGTCTAAATGAAAAACCAAACGATACGTTTCGTTTGGTTTTTTTAATTACAAAAAGATGATTAAAATTTCATAAGCTATAATTTTTGGTTGCGTTTTCATAAAATGAGTTTATATCAATTAAGGGGGATAAAAATGAATACGAAGACCAATTTGGAAGCGGTTACCGAGAATGAGTTGCCTATCCAAAATAATATAAAAAGCTTATGGGAAAAATTAATGAAAGCTAAAGTTGGTGTATTACCATTACCGTTATACATTGTCTTAGCTGCAATTATATTAACAGCATCTGTATATAATACGTTACCAGCAGATATGATTGGTGGATTTGCTGTCATAATGATTTTAGGAATATTGCTTGGCGATTTAGGGCAGAGAATTCCTATATTAAAAGAAATAGGTGGACCAGCTATATTAGCATTGCTTGTACCTTCTATTTTAGTATTTTTAAATGTGATTAATACATCTTCAATGGAAGCCGTTACGACTTTGATGAAGACATCTAATTTCTTGTATTTCTATATTTCTTGTTTAGTAGTCGGTAGTATTTTAGGCATGAATAGAAAAATGTTAATTCAAGGTTTCACACGCATGTTTGTACCTTTAATAGTGGGTACAGTATTAGCTGTCGTAGCAGGTATGTTAGTTGGATTATTGTTTGGATATGATTTACAACATACTTTCTTCTATATCGTTGTACCAATTATCGGTGGCGGTATTGGTGAAGGGATACTTCCATTATCTATTGCATATTCATCTATTTTAGGTGGATCAGCAGAATCATTCGTATCTCAAATGATCCCAGCAGCTGTTATTGGGAATATTTTCGCAGTTGTCAGTGCAGGACTTATGATGCGTTTAGGAGAAAAGAAAAAGCATCTTTCAGGAAATGGGAAGTTAGTAAAATCTGAAGATGGTAATGAAGTTCCTGAAGAAAAAGAGAAAGTCATTGATTTCTCATTAATGGGTGCAGGGTTACTCATTGCTTGTACATTCTTTATTGTTGGTACACTTGGTCAGAAATTCATTGGTGTCCCAGGACCGGTTATTATGATTTTATTTGCGACATTAATTAAATGTCTTAAAGTGATGCCACACAAAATGGAAGACGGAGCGCATAATTTATACAAATTTATATCAACAAGTTTAACTTGGCCGTTAATGGTCGGTCTCGGTATGCTTTATATTCCATTAGAAGATGTTGTGAAAATTGTGACACCAGCCTACGTTATCGTATGTGCTTCAGTTGTATTTGTCATGATATTATCTGGATATTTCGTAGGAAAATTAATGAAGATGTATCCTGTTGATGCAGCCATCGTAACAGGTTGTCATAGTGGCTTAGGTGGTACAGGAGATGTTGCGATATTATCAGCGTCTAAACGTATGGCATTAATGCCGTTTGCACAAGTTGCTACTAGAATCGGTGGTGTATCTACCGTAATCTTAGCATCACTTTTATTAAAATTATTAAGCTAAATATAAATAAATAAGGAGTAATTAAAAATGACTGAAAGTAATGAATACGGTGAATCTATAAATTTACATCAAGAACGCGCAGGTAAAATTGAAATCACGAGCAAAGTAGATGTGACTTCAGAAGAAGACTTAAGTGTTGTCTATACACCAGGTGTTTCTGCAGTATGTAGAGCAATTGCTGAAGATGAAACAAAAGTAAATACATTAACTGCAAGAGGTAACATGATTGCAGTTATTACAGATGGGACAGCTGTACTAGGTTTAGGTGATATCGGTCCAAAAGCAGCCATTCCTGTTATGGAAGGTAAGAGCATTCTCTTTAAAAAACTTGCGAATGTTGATGCTTTTCCAATTTCATTAGACACGAAAGATACTGAAGAAATCATTTCAATTATTAAAGCGTTACAACCTAATTTTTCAGGTATCAATTTAGAAGATATTTCAGCACCTCGTTGCTTTGAAATAGAGAAGCGTTTAATAGAAGAATTAGATATACCTGTATTTCATGACGATCAACACGGAACAGCAATCGTCGTACTTGCAGCATTAATCAATGCACTTAAAGTTGTAGATAAAGCGGATAAAGATGCGAAAATCATTATAAATGGTGCAGGTTCAGCAGGCATTGCGATTGCGAAATTATTGTTAGAAGCGGGTTATCAAAACATTACGCTCGTCAGTCTAGAAGGTGTCTTAAATAAATCAGAAGAATGGTTGAATGATGCACAAAGAGAAATTGCTGAATATACAAATCTTGATAATATCCATGGAACTTTAGAAGATGTTATTAAAGATGCTGATGTATTTATCGGCGTATCAGGTCCAAAAGCATTATCAAAAGAACATGTTCAATCAATGAATAACGACCCAATTATCTTTGCATTAGCGAATCCAACGCCAGAAATATATCCGGAAGAAGCGTATGAAGCGGGTGCAGCAATCGTTGGAACAGGTCGTTCAGACTATCCAAATCAAATTAATAATCTATTAGCATTCCCGGGTATATTTAGAGGTGTATTAGATGCCAAGACACAACATATCACAACTGAAATGAAAATAGCAGCAGCAAAAGCCATAGCAGCAACAATTAACAAAGACGAACTCAATGCGAATTATGTCATACCAAATTCATTAGAAAAAAGAGTCGTCGATCAAGTAGCAGCATCAGTCCAACAATGTGTAGAAAATAAAACAGAAGTGTTGGTGTAAGATATATTTAGAAATAGTTCAAAAAGAATAGAGAAATCTATTCTTTTTTTATTTTAGGTTACTATAGAAAGTCATTTTGATATGAATTACAATACATTTATAAACTTTTTTATGAAAATTACAGTTCGGAGGAAGGAATTTGAAACAGATATTTTCGGGAATGATATTAGTATTACTACTTTTAATCGTTGGTGTATTTGGTTTCATCGTGTATCAATTTATTGCTGGTGATAATCGTATTGAATTTTCTAGTAATCAACAAACAGCTGATAAAGAACCGAGTAGTGAGGAAAGTCATGACAAAGAATCCAGTGATGATTCGGAGGAACCAGAAGGCGATCCTCCAAGGATCGATGTCCAAACGACTCAATTTAGCCAAGGCTTTATGAATTCTGATGTAAGAAGCGGATTTTATGGAGTAGGTATTGGATTGTCGCGAGATGTCATTGAAAAGAAATTCGGTAAGTCAGATGGACGTATAGAAGCTGGACAATCTCAGGCTGAAAAATATGGCAACGTAGCAGTAAAATATAATAGTAAAGATAAAGCAGAACATATATACGTAGCGCCAACAAATGTAACAGTAGAAGCATTTAAATCCGTTCACGGAACACCAACGATAGAAAATAGCGATGGGTTAGTTTATGATGATAATCCAAACAATTCCTTCTCAATATTAATAACAACAAAGAATGGCAAAATAACAGCCATTGAAAATGCCGATCAAATACAAAGATAATATAATACCAGCTATGATGATGTAGCTGGTGTTTTTATAAATTTAATTGAAAGCATATAGACAAATTAACAAAAAGGACTAGAAAATTTTCTAGTCCTTTTTGTGGTAGTTATATATCATTTCCTACTCTTGATTAATAAATACATAAAGAATGGTGAACCGATGAGTGCGGTAAAGATTCCGGCTGGGATTTCTTTTGGTAAGAAGAGTGTTCTACCGATTAAATCACTTAATAATAGTATGATGGCGCCGATTATGGCACTATAAAATATTCGATTCCTAAATTGATGTGCACCGAGTTTAAGTGCGATGTGTGGTGCGATTAACCCAACAAATTGTATGCCACCTACATAACTCATAGATATACCAATTAAGATACTCATTGATATTAATGCAATGACAGATATGTGTTGATAAGGATTGCCTAATGCTAATGATAAATTTCTTCCTAAGTAATGAATATCAAATGATCGTGCATAATATGTCAGGACAAACATAACGATAAGTAGGATGCTTCCTACTATCATAACTTGTTGATATTCTGCTTGATGAACAGATCCTGTAATCCAAATTTGAGCTTGAGCACTTCGTTTATTTGAAGTTAATATTAAGAACATTACAATCGCTTGGCAAAGTATATTAAAGCTTATACCAATGAGTATGAGACGATCTCGTTTGTAACTTTTTCGCATAGCTAAATAATATAATAATGCCGTGATAATTATCGCGCCAAGCATTGAAAAGATAGGCTGATAAGCTATTGGTAATAATAAAACTTCGGTACTTGTTGTTAAGACAATAAGAAATACTAATGAACCAACATTAGCACCTTGTGATATACCAATCACATCAGGAGAAGCTAGTGGATTCTTCGTAATAAATTGTAAAACACAACCTGCAATACCGAGTGCTGCACCCGTAACAATTGCTAATAAGACTCTCGGCAGTCTTAAAGTATTAATGACTAAGTTTGTATAAGGATCACCAAGTTTAAATAAGCCACTTAATACATTTTGAGGTGCGATAAAGCTATCACCTAACATGAGTGTGAGTAAAGTCGTTAACATGAGCATGATAATAAGTATGATAAATTTCTTCATTCTGTTAACTCCTTACGATTAAGAATTAAATAAATGAATATTGGTGCACCAATAAGTGCAGTTGTAATACCGACTGGCAGTTCTCTCGGCATTAATAAATATCTACTTAAAATGTCGCTTAATAATAGAAGACAACCACCTAGAACACCTGATAAAGGTATGACGATAAAATGGTTATGAGATTTACATAACAATTTCGCAATATGAGGTGTAATCAGTCCTATAAAGGCAATCGGACCAGCTAATGCCACGGCAGATCCACTTAATAGAACAACAGCAATCATCGTAAATACTTTAATGGATAATATTTTAGCACCAAGTCCTTTTAATGCATCATCACTTAGCATATAAAGATTAAGCGGTTTGGCCATGTAAATAGATATGATTAAACCAACGATAATAAATGGCCATATGTACATTAAAATATTAATATGTTTATTCGCTACCGAACCATTTAACCAATATATCAACTCTTCTATAGCTGATTCATTATAGATAAGTAGACCTTGAGTGATAGCCATACAAAAAGCACTAATACTTGCTCCGAATAAAGTTAATTCCATCGCATTGAATGGCTTAAAGGGTAATGTTGTGGCTAATATAATTAAAGTTGCAATGATGATGGTACCGATAAAAGCCATAACGGTTTGTTGAAATGCACCGTTCATACCAAACCCAACAGTCGCAATTACAACCATTAAACTAGCACCACTGTTAACACCCATAATACCAGGACTTGCGAAGGGGTTTCGTGTAATGGTTTGGATCATTACACCACTAATACCCATTAAAACACCGACAACCCCGCCCAAAATTGCGCGAGGTAGTCTTAATTGTGTCAGTACACGTTGATCTTTAATTGTTTCTCCATGAATATAATGTTGCCATATATCTGAAAAGGTAAAATGCTTATAACCAAGCATCATGCTTAATATGAATAGTATGACAAACATACCTGAAAATAGGAGAAATAACCAAAGATATTTATTTTTCAATCAATTTTTCCTTTAAATCATCAATCATCATATTGGCAGATAATACACCACCTGAAGTGTTCCAAACAGCATCATCTACTTTATAAACATGACCTTTTTTAGATGCATTTAATGCTTTAAATGCTGGATCGTTTACCCATTCTTTTTCTAATGCTGAAACTTTCTTATCATCTTCTTGGAAAGTAAAGTAGAAGATGTAATCTCCGTCCATCGCATCAATACGTTCTTTTGTAACACCTTTTTCTGCGAAGTCGTTTTTATCTTGACCTTTAGGACGTTTAATACCAAGTTCATCTAAGATAACACCTGAGAATGTATCTTTATGATAAATTCTTACATCACCTGGCATAAAGCGAACCATTGATACTTCTGAGTTTGCTTTATCTCCAATTTCTTCTTTAGCTTTTTTAACGTGATTATCGTAATTCTTTAAGACTTCATTCCCTTTATCTTCTTTATTTACAGCTTTCGCGTATAATTTAAAGTTGTTTTTCCAGTCGCCACGTAGTTCTTTAGAGAATACAGTAGGTGCGATTTCAGAAAGTTTCTTGTATTGTGCTTCTTGTCTGAATTTATTACCGATAATTAAATCTGGTTTAAGTTTCGCGATTTTTTCTAAGTTGATTTCACTTTCTCCACCAACAGGCTCAATGTCTTTATATTTCTTCTCTAAATGTTTATACCACGGATTACCAGAGTATGAATTAGCAGCACCAACAGGTTTAACGCCCATTGAAACAAGTGCTTCTGTACCTTCATTTGTTAATACAACAACACGTTTAGGATTGTTAGGTACTTTAGTCGTTCCCATGGCATGTTTCACTTCATGTGTATCTTTGTTTGAAGATGCTTCTTGTTTATTACCACAAGCTGCTAGCATTACAACAAGTACTACTATAACTGATAAAAGCTTTCTCATTTCTTTAACCTCTTTCTCAAGTTGAATTATGATAATGATTTTCATTTTCAATTATAAAATACTACCTTTTTTTGTCAATATGTTTTTGGAATATACTTTTAGTTTAAATAAAATATATTTAAATATATTGAATAAGCGGCAGTTCATGAGATAAAAATTGTAAATGGCTAATGTCATATCCGTAACTTCCAGCATATTTGAACACTACCCAGTCACCAGTTTGTATGCTTTCAATATCATAGGGGAGACCAAATACATCATTCGGTGTACATAGTTTTCCAGCTAATACGACCGTATCATTAGTGATGGACTTTATTCTGTTAGATGTTGAATGCGAATGAATGATTTCAAACGGTTGATGATGTTGCCACGCTTTTGGAAATCTAAAATGGTTTGTGCCACCGTTTAATAAGACGAATGTTTGATCATGCATAGATTTAATATCGTAAACATGAGCGGCATAATAACCTATAGGATCTGTAATAAAACGACCAAGTTCAAATGTTAAACGGGGTAAGTGATGGATACGTGTTGCAAAATAATCAAAATCAAAATATTTTTGCTCATCATAGTCGATACCTATACCACCACCTACATTAATCGCATATTCTTCCGGTAAATGTGATTGATATTGATGCGTAAATTCAAGTGCACTTTCAATGAATGTGACGTGAGCATCTTCATCTAAATTATTGCTCATTGCATGAAAGTGGAAACCTGTTAAAGTGATTTTTTCTGTGTCGTGACAGATTTGAATGGCTTCATCTAAATCGTGTAATGGAATCATGAACTGTTGTTCGAAACATGTTTCAAACTGTGGTAACAGAAAATGCTTCAATTGCCATTCATGAATAAACAGTAATGCATAGTTTTCAAATTTAATGCCATGTTCTTTACAATATGTATTAATTTTCTTTTTAAAAGTCTCTAATGCAGGTGATTGATAGATATTGATTTCATCTATAAAATCTTTATTGCACAATAGAGGAATGACATTCACCGTTTGTCTAAATTCTGGTGAAAACTTAATAACATCATCAATAGAGAATCCTAATTTTGTCTTAGTCATTGGGTGAAAAGGATGTCCCTCAGTAACACTTTGTTCAAAAAAGACATCTGATATATTTTCTTGTTCAACAAACTCAAAAATATTTTGATAACGGTGACCATATTGTTGATGATCACGTTCGAATTGAATATAACTCAAAGTGAGGTTACGAATAGAATCTTGAATTTCGTGTACTAAGCTTTCATCATCATAAATGACATCTTGATCAATATCTTCAAAACTTGATAATTGACCAATACGTCGCGTGATTTCGCGGTATGCTTTCTGATATAAAGTTGTTATGTCTTCTTCTGAAAAATTTTGAAAATATTGACGTATTTCTTGTATCTGTTCGTTACATACGATTTCCAAAAAGATCAACTTCCTTTTCAAATAATTTATATAGTGAGAATCATTCTCAATTATAGGGGGTTTGCAAGGTTTGTCAATGATAGAAAATAATAATAAATAATTATGATAAATTATATAAAACTATTATTTTAATACTTTAGTTAGTCTAAAAAGGTTGGATTTTAATATTGTAGAAAATATTGGATCTAGCTTCGGATCTGCATTGATCGCAACAGTTGTCGCAACAATATCTATCCACGGATTTCTAGTCCCAGCAATTGTATTTATATTATTACTTATATGTTGGGCAATGATTCCTCCTAAAAGTATGAAAGTATAAAAAGACCCCTAAGAGATGTTTCATATGAAACATCTCTTAGGGGTTATCTTATTATTTATCAGTTTTACGCTTTCTGAAGAACAATAAACTTCCTAACATTGCGAATAATGTTGCAGTTGTCGCTTCATTTGTATTTGTTGAATTGTCTTTATAATCTATTTCAGAATTCTATATCAATATCCTATTCCAACGCGTGATTGAATAAATACGTCGGACGATATTTGATCGTAAACGAAGTCTGCTGTGTCTGGGACAGATATTTTCACGGCATTCTCTGGTAAGTAGTCTCGTTCGACTCTGTATTGTCCGATTCTTTCGCCATCTGGTAAATAGGTTGGGCATATGATTGTCCAATCTAGCTCTGAATCTTTAAGCATTGTATAAACTTTATGATGTTCTTCTGCTGCACGTGTTGTGCGTCTTTTAGATTCGTTAGATTGATAGCGTAGTAAATTCTTGTCAGTTCGACTTTGTAATATGCCAGCAGTACCTATTGTGATGATACGTTTAATGCCTTGTTGTGACATTGTTTCAATAATTAATGGCATAGCTTCTGATAATGTAGTGGAGCCGTCTGTACTTAATGCACTTACAATAATGTCGTTACATTCAGCTGCTTTTTGAATATCATTTGGATTTAATACATTTCCTTCGATTAGTCTCACAGATTGATGGTCGACGCATAATTTATTTTTATCGCGAACGAGTACGGTTACGTCATGACCGTCCGATAGTGCGTGTGTTAATACTTCTTGTCCAACTCTGCCTGTAGCACCTAAAATTAATATTTTCATTTGTATTACTCCTTTTATAAAAGTTCTTATTTTAATGATAGACAAATTCGGGTATATATACTAGACATCAAACTTTTGAAAAGGTGATTCTGTATGAAATTAAGTAAAATATTGAAATACGCTGGTATCATTTCAACACCGTTAGTTGGTGGTAGACTAATCGGAAAATATGCTGTTCAAAACGCACCAAAGGACTATTCTAAAAATAAAAAACCACCATTCTCACCACCTGGGTATATATTCCCAATTGTATGGCCTATACTATATTTAAGCATGGGTATCGCACATTCTATTATAACGAAAGAGCGTGCTACTAAATCAACACAGACTACTTATTATAGTCAGTTGGGCTTAAATTATTTATGGTCAATTCTTTATTTTAAATATAAATTAAGAGGTACAGCACTTATTGAAAGTTATGTTTTATTGAGTGCAGTCATTTTAACAACTGTTCAATTTTATAAAGTGAATAAGTCAGCAGGGTGGTTATTAATCCCTTATGTTTGTTGGTCTGCCTATGCCTCATATTTAACAACAGGTAATTGGACACTTAATAAAGATAACCCGAGATATACTGAGAAGTAGAGAATTTGCTTAGTTAATAAAAAGCATTTTTGTATATATTTTAAGCGGGATAGCTCAATTGAGTTTCCGCTTAAAATATATCAATATACATATTAAAACAGTTTGCATACTATATAGAAAAAGGTGACAACATGAAAAGTAAAATACTAATCACTTTATCTGTTTTATTAAGTTTCACTTTTTTAAACAATGAAGTACAAGCTTAAAATATACAAAAAGGTATCACCGTAGACATCGCAAGAAAATCATATTCCTTAGAAACTTTAAAAACCATCGTTAAATATATACATGATCACAATGGTCAATACCTTCAATTACATTTTTCAGATGATGAAAATTACGCAATTGAATCAGAATATTTTGATCGTAAAAGTTTTTCTAATCCATGTTATTTAACAAAAACAGAAGTGAAATCACTTATTGAGTATAGTAATGATTTAAATGTAATGGTCATTCCAGATATGGATTTTCCCTCTCATTCCAAAGCTTTTTTATCTTTGATTAAACAAAATGATAAATCATTATATCAAGAAATAATCAGTGATTATAGTGATAACACTTTAGATTTTTTCTCAAATCGTAAAGCAGTAGATGTTACAAATAGACAAATTGATGAAATAACAGAGTTGTTTAAACAACCTCAATTTGCAGAACAACAACGAATTGTACTCGGTGGGGATGAAGTAGCAGGTGGAGGTGCGCATCAAAATAGCTTTATAGAATATATGAATCAAATAGGTGACTATGCATTTCAACAAGGATATGAGCCACAGATGTGGAATGATATGGTCACGCATGAAGGGGTGAAGTCTTTAAATAACCATTATTCAATATTATATTGGAAGCAAAATGAAGACAATAAATCTAATTTAACTGTAGAAGATTTTGATAAATATTATTTTGATGTATATAACTATAATTATTATTCGTTATATTTCTTGCCTTCAAAACAGTTTAGCCAGGACGATATTAATGAACAGGCTGAATATATAGGTTGGGCATATGCATATAACAAATTTTATTATAATAAGAATCCTTATAATGAAGTGAATAGTCAAAATGTTAAAGGATCTGCATTATCATTTTGGGGTGAACATGCAACTGATATGACACAAGAAGAATTAATCAATCAAGAGGTGCCTTTGATTAAAGCATATTTTAATCTTAAAAAGTAAAAATCATAACGATTGCTATGGGAGTTTGAGCAGTCGTTATGACGGTATATAACGAATTATTCTGAGGATTGGGATTCCAACTTTTCTAGAATGTCTTTAATAATCTCCTTCTCATCTGATAAATTAAAATCTTCAGATGAGATTTTTTGGCTAATAGATTGTGAAACATACAACAAATCATCACTGATATCTTCATAATAGCCTTTCCCGTTGTTCATAACCATGGTTCTACCTCTTTCTCTAGTATAGCTATATATGTAATACCCAAAAAAAGCAAATTTATAACAAAAAAAGTAATTAAAATATTGGATAAACAAAATGATAATTATTATGTTATTTTTTTACAACAATTTATACGAAAAAAGAATAGGTTTAGTAAACCGTTGAAGTATATCTATAAATTGTTTTACGGAAATTTTTATAAATGATATCTCCATATAAAAAACACGCCATATATTGATTTGCACTAACCCCAGGATGTGGGAGTAAAATAAAAACACTTTCATTGAATTCATATTAAAATGAATTTATACGGAGGTGTTTTTTCTATGAAAAGAGTGGCATATTCAGTTGAAACAAAATATAAAGTAGTAGAAATGAAACTCAAAGGATTTAGCACAAGAGAAATAATGGATACTTTAAATATTAAAAATGAATCTCAAGTTAATAAGTGGTGGAAATGGTATAGAGATGGTGAAACACATAGGTTTAATCAACAAGTGGGTAAACAATATTCCTATGGAAAAGGTATAGAAGAGTTAAGTACTGTTGAATCGCTCAAATTTCAATTAAAGCGCAAAGAAGTAGAAAATGAAATTTTAAAAAAGTACAAGGAATTGGAAAGGAAGTGGTCCCAGAAGTAGTTGTTGAATTAGTAAATGAATTAAAATCTAAATATACAGTAAAACTCATTTTAGAAACTTTAGATATTCCAAAATCAAATTATTACAGATGGAAAAACAAAGATTTCAGTATATCTGAGGATGAACGTGAAATTATAGAATTATGTAAGAAACATCGTTTTACATATGGCTATAGAAAAATAACTGCCTTATTAAATAGAAAAAATAATAAACCAATTAATCACAAAAAAGTACAAAGGATTATGCAAAAACATAATTTAAATTGTAAAGTACGAATGAAGAAATCGAAAAGACCAGGGAATGCATATTATAAGACACATAATCTATTAAATAGAAACTTCAAAGCAGAGAAACCTTTAGAAGTACTTTTAACAGATATCACTTATTTACCCTTCGGGAATACAATGTTGTATCTTTCATCTATCATGGATGCTTACAATGGTGAAATTGTGGCATATAAAATCGGTAATAAACAAAATCAAGAATTAGTAAATGAGACATTAAAACAACTTCAATTGGAACCAGGTACTATATTACATAGTGATCAAGGAAGTGTGTATATTTCTTATGAATACTATGCCCTATGTACAGAAAAAGGCATTACCAGAAGCATGTCCCGTAAGGGAACGCCAGCTGATAATGCCCCAATAGAATGTTTTCATGCCTCTATAAAGTGTGAAACATTCTACTTAAACAGTGAGCTTAGAAGCTCTAATACCATTGTAATAGATATTGTCGAAAATTACATTGAAAACTATAATAAAGTTAGAATTCAACAAAAACTAGGCTACTTATCCCCTATAGAATATAGGGGATTAGCAGCCTAGAAAATAGTGTTTTTATTGAGCTCCCTTAGTAAGGGTGCAGTGCCTAGTCGAGGTAACTTGCTTTTGTCTGAATTATGTTGTTTTGTATGATGATTTCTTAAATTGATATACGATGAAGCCGATGATAAATCCGACAACGGCTGGTAATACCCAACCCATTCCAATCGTGAAGAATGGTAAGAATTTTTCGCCAAAAGTGATAACTGCATGTGCAAAACCTGTATTTGCGATGAATTCAGGACTTGCTTTAATACCATCAACAAATGAAGCGATCATTGTAAAATATGTCGTAAATTGATAAATGATTTTTGAATGATTAAAGAATGAACTGAATAACGTTAGCAAAATAATTGTAATCGCTAAAGGATATAAAAACATTAATACTGGTGTAGAGTATTCAATAATTTTTGTTAAACCAACATTAGCAAAAATACATGAAATAATACTTACAACTGTTGCAAACATTAAATAGTTTTGCTTTGGAAATAGTTCTGTGAATGTTTCTGAAAAGGCTGTGATTAGGCCAATAGCAGTTTTTAAGCAAGCTACGATAATGATGAGTGATAGTAATATGATGCCGTAATCACCTAAATAATATCGTGCGATTTGAGCTAAAGCTATGCCACCATTTTCACTCGCTTTAAAATGACCTAAACTCATCGTACCCATAAATGCTAATAAACTATAAATAATACCCATTAAAATAATACTAATCGTACCAGATTTGAATGTTTCTTTCGCAATATGATTTGGGTTTGTAATACCTAACTTTTTAATAGTTGATACGATAATAATACCGAATGCAAGTGCAGCTAAAGCATCTAGCGTATTATAACCATCAATGAAACCTTTTAATAACGCGCTGTTTTCATAATCAGGACTAATATTAGCATTTGATACTTGTCCAATTGGATTAATAAACGCTAATAAAATCAATAAGCCTAAAAGGACTAAAAATACAGGATTTAAAAATTTACCGATATATTCTAGAATTTTTGAAGGTTTTTTTGAGAAAAACCAAGCAACTAAGAAGAATAAAATACTAAATATCGATAAATATAATGTGACAGATGAATCTGAAATAAACGGTGTAAATGCAATTTCAAACGATGTCGTTGCAAGCCTAGGTAAAGCATAAAAGGGACCAATTACAAGATAAAGTAAAATCGTGAATATATAAGCATATTTGCGATTTACACGTGTCGTTACTTCAAAAATACCATTCGTCTTAGAAATACCAATTGCGATAATTCCTAAGAATGGTAAACCAATCGCAGTAATTAAGAAACCAATATTGGCCGTTAAAACATTCGATCCTGCCAATTGACCTAAATGAATAGGGAAGATTAAATTTCCCGCTCCAAAAAACAAGCCAAAAAGTAATGATCCGATATATATATTTTCTTTAAAAGTAAGTTTATTTTTCATGATGATAAATTTCTCCTATTTTTTTAATCAACTTCACTATCTTAATGTGTTTTGTAAGAAGATGTCAAATTGATATTGAGGATATACAAAGAAAGAGCCTAGAACAAGGATGAATACTGTTCTAGGCTCTTTTATGTTTACTTTTGTGGCGCTAACGATCAAGAAACGAAATCAAGATCGTTAGAAATTCTAACGTCCAAGAAAGCGAAACAAGATCGTTAGCGCACCGAATCGCATATCTAAGCTCACCAAATTTCTAGTTATTTCTCATCTCATAAAGTAATCCTTGTGCTGCTTCTAGGTTTGGTTTATCCATATTTTTAAGTGCTTCTGTTATTAGTTGGATTTCATTACCTTTTGCACCGATTTTAATTGCTAATGATTTATAGTGTAGGTTCATATGACCATGTTGTATACCTTCTGATACGAGTGCACGACATGCTGAAAAGTTCTGTGCAAGTCCGACTGATGCTACAATATGCGCTAATTCTTGTGCTGTTTTAACGCCTAGTAAGTCTAATGTAACTTTAGATATTGGTAAGAGGTCTATGCTTCCGCCAATAATGCCAAGTGTTAATGGTAATTCTATTGTACCTACTAAAAATTCGTTATTTCTATCATATTTCCAAGTTGTTAAACTTCTATATTGTCCGTCTTTACTTGCATAAGCATGCGCACCTGCTTCAACGCTTCTCGTATCATTACCTGAAGCTAATACAACAGAGCTAATACCATTCATAACACCTTTATTATGAGTCACTGCTCTGTATGGGTCGATGTGCGCTAATACAGATGCTCTCTCCATACGGTGTGCGACTTCTGCACCGCTTACTTCACCTTTTTCTAAGTCTGAAACGGCAATTTTACCTTCGATGCGAATCACAGATGTTGTTGAATAGTTTGAAAGGATACTCATTAATACGTTTGTATCACTTAATTGAGTTTCTAAATAGTGTGCAATACCTTCAAGAATAGTATTGATAATATTAGCACCCATTGCATCACGTGTATCGATATGAACTTTTAAAGAAAGCATGCCTTCTTCAGGGAATTCATCCGTTTCGATTTTGCGGTAACCGCCACCTCTTTTAAGGATAGAAGGGTAGACTTGATCGGCTACTTGGTGTATATCTGATTCTAAATTTAGTATATCCTTAGATAGTTGAGCAGTATCTGTAACATTATCAAATACGATTTGACCTAATTTAATATTGTCATTTTGAACAACTTTAAGACCACCAGATTTGTTGAAAAGTTTAGAACCGAAACTTGCTGCTGCGACTACTGAAGGCTCTTCGACCATCATAGGTACAGCGTATGCTTTATCTTCTACTATAATTTCAGGTAAGACACCTACTGGTAGCGTACCTTGACCAATGACATTTTCGATTAAATTCTCTAAAAGTTCTTTATCTATTTCTGAATTGTTAAGTAATATTTGCTCAGATTCTTCTTTAATCCAACCATGATCTTTTAATTGTTTGATTTTCTCAGGTCGTGATAAGTGTCTGAAATCTTTCGTTAAAGGTTTCATTAAAGTCCTACTCCTTTTTCTATCATTAATGCTATACCTAAGCCACCACCGATACATGCAGTTGCAATACCCGTTTGCTTATCTTCTTGTTTTAAGGCATGTGCAAGTGTTGTAACTAATCTTGAGCCAGTTGAGCCTAGTGGGTGACCTAAAGCAATCGCGCCACCATAAATGTTAAATTTCTCATCTGGAATGTTAAGGTTCTTTTTAACAGGAATGCTTTGTGCTGAGAATGCTTCTGTCATCTCAACTAAATCGATATCTTGAATTGTTTTTCCAGTCTTGTTTAATAGTGACTCTACAGCATAGAATGGTGCATAACCCATATATAATGGATCACAGCCGATTTCAGCGTGTTGTCCGACAGTTGCTAAGATTGTGTAGCCATGTTCTTTCGCGTATGATTCACTCATTAAAATTAAAGCAGAACCACCGTCGCTTAAAGCTGAAGCGTTACCCGCAGTAACTGTACCGTCTTCTTTGAAAATTGTCTTTAATGTTGCTAAGTCTTCCATATTGCTTTCAGGTCTAATTAATTCATCAGAAGTCATAGTTTCACCATTTAGATCTTCTAGAGGTACTATCTCTTCGTTAAATTTACCTGCTTTTGTTGCTTTGTCAGATTTCAAATGAGAGTTCATAGCAAATTCATCTTGTTGTGTACGAGTAACTTCGTATTTAGTTGCTATTTCTTCAGCAGTTAAGCCCATAGCTATTTGATGAAACACATCAGTTAAGCCATCATGCATAAAGCTTTTTACTGGTGAATCACCTTTTTTAAGAATAAGGTCTGGTGTATTCGTCATACTTTCAACGCCGCCTACAGCAACAACATTTGCTTCTCCAAGTTGGATCAGTTGTTTACCTAAAATAATAGATTTAAGTCCTGATCCACAAACTTCATTCACAGTCATACCAGGTGTTGAATAAGGTAAACCAGCGTTAACTGCTATTTGACGTGCTGGGTTTTGACCAGTTCCTGCTTGAATGACATTCCCGAAAATAACGTTTTCTATATGATTAGGATCTAGTTGAATTTTGTTAATTGCAGATTTTAATGCAGCAGTCCCTAATTCTACTGCAGAGTAGTTACTCAACTTTCCTCTGAATTTTCCTACAGGTGTTCTTTGAGCACTAACTATTACAACTTTGTTCATGTTTATGTTCTCCTTAAAAAATTTATTTATTAATAATTGTCATTAAATATGTTATTTTGATATGATTTAACTATAAAATAACATATTGAGAGGAAATTATTATGGCAATAGGTATTGATAAATTAGATTTTTACATCCCAAATTTCTATGTTAGCATGGATGATTTGGCAAAAGCTCGTGAAGTAGACCCAAATAAATTCAAGATTGGTATTGGCCAAACAAAAATGGCTGTTAATCCTGTGAGCCAAGATATTATATCAATGGGTATTAATGCAGCTCAAGATATTTTATCTGAGCAAGACAAAAAAGATATCGATATGGTAATCGTAGCTACTGAATCGGGAATTGATCACTCAAAAGCAGCATCTGTTGAAATACACAATCAATTAAATATTCAACCTTTCGCGCGTTGTATAGAAATGAAAGAAGCATGTTACTCTGCTACTGCAGCAATACAACTTGCAAAAGATTTCTTATCCAACAATCCTGGTAAAAAAGTACTTGTAATCGCATCAGATATTGCACGTTACGGATTAAATTCAGGTGGCGAACCTACACAAGGTGCAGGAGCAGTTGCGTTATTATTAAGTCATAATCCTAGAATTTTAGAATTAAATGACGATAGCGTAGCATATACGAATAATGTATACGATTTTTGGAGACCAACTTCTGAAAAATATCCTGTCGTAGATGGCGCTTTATCTAAAGACGCATATATCGAATCATTTAATACAGTTTGGAATGAATACTCTAAACGTACTGGATATACTGTAAACGACTTTGAATCATTCTGTTTCCACGTACCATTTACTAAAATGGGGGAAAAGGCTTTCAAGACTATTTTAAAGGAAAACGTAGAAGATTCAATCAAAAATAGATTAATGGATGCTTACCAAGAATCAGTATTATGGAATAGAGATGTTGGTAACATTTATACAGGATCATTATACTTAAGTTTAATTTCGTTATTACAGAACCACACATTCCAACCAGAAGAGAAAGTATGTCTATTTAGTTATGGTTCAGGAGCAGTAGGAGAAATCTTTAGTGGTTCAATCGTTGAAGGATATGACAAAGCATTAGATAAAGAGAAACACTTAAATATGCTAGAATCTAGAGAGCAATTATCAGTCGAAGAATACGAAACATTCTTTAACAGATTTGATAATCAAGAATTTGATTTCGAACGTGAATTGACACAAGATCCATATTCAAAAGTATACTTATACAGTATAGAAGACCATATCAGAACATATAAGATAGAGAAATAAACTAGTGGCCGATTGTGCTTGATGAGCTTGGGACATAAATCCTAACTCGAAATAAATAAGCATATCACTAAACTGATTTTTTAAAGTTTACAGTGATATGCTTATTTTTTTATCTTACGATTTTGTACGTGCATGCTTGCCTAGGGGTATGGCTCGAGCCATTTGTCTCTCGCACATACTATTCCCTCAGGCGTCAGCACTTACAAAATCGGTTGTAATTTTCATTTTTATACGCATTCTTACTGAGATTATACTAATAAGAGGAATAGTAAAAGCAATTCTAAGTAAAATTGCAGATAAGAGGTATGTTAAAAGCAGTTCTAGGCAAAATTGCAGATAAGAGGTACGTTAAAAGCAGTTCTAAGTAAAATTGCAGATAAGAGGTTTGTTAAAAGCAGTTCTAAGTAAAATTGCAGATAAGAGGTTTGTTAAAAGCAGTTCTCAGTAAAATTGCAGATAAGAGGTAAGTTAAAAGCAATTCTCAGTAAAATTGCAGATAAGGGGTACAGAAAAACTAGACTTGATTACAAAATGGAGCTTGGGACATAAATGATTTTTTAAAAATGAGATGAGACGTAGATTAACTCTATAATCAATACGAATCTATCGACTTCTTTATTTATGATATTCATCTCTTTTTAATGGAAATAAAAGTGCGATTAATGTGATAATACAGTTACGTTAATTAAAAAAATAAAAATGCAAGGAGAGGTAATATGCTAACTGTATATGGACATAGAGGATTACCTAGTAAAGCTCCGGAAAATACAATTGCATCATTTAAAGCTGCTTCAGAAGTAGAAGGTATAAACTGGTTGGAGTTAGATGTTGCAATTACAAAAGATGAACAACTGATTATCATTCATGATGATTATTTAGAACGGACTACAAATATGTCCGGGGAAATAACTGAATTGAATTATGATGAAATTAAAGATGCTTCTGCAGGATCTTGGTTTGGTGAAAAATTCAAAGATGAACATTTGCCAACTTTCGATGATGTAGTAAAAATAGCAAATGAATATAATATGAATTTAAATGTAGAATTAAAAGGTATTACTGGACCGAATGGACTAGCACTTTCTAAAAGTATGGTTAAGCAAGTGGAAGAACAATTAACAAACTTAAATCAGAATCAAGAAGTGCTCATTTCAAGCTTTAATGTTGTGCTTGTTAAACTTGCAGAAGAAATCATGCCACAATATAACAGAGCAGTTATATTCCATACAACTTCGTTTCGTGAAGACTGGAGAACACTTTTAGATTACTGTAATGCTAAAATAGTAAACACTGAAGATGCCAAACTTACTAAAGCAAAAGTAAAAATGGTAAAAGAAGCGGGTTATGAATTGAACGTATGGACTGTAAACAAACCAGCACGTGCAAACCAACTTGCTAATTGGGGAGTTGATGGTATCTTTACAGACAATGCAGATAAAATGGTGCATTTGTCTCAATAGAAAGTTAGAGGTGAGTCTTACGTTTCAGTGACGGTAGACTTACCTTTAACATGTTACATACTAAAAAATTAATTTGAATAAGAAAGAGAGACATATATGAAATACGATGATTTTATAGTAGGAGAAACATTCAAAACAAAAAGCCTTCATATTACAGAAGAAGAAATTATCCAATTTGCAACAACTTTTGATCCTCAATATATGCATATAGATAAAGAAAAAGCAGAACAAAGTAGATTTAAAGGTATCATTGCATCTGGCATGCATACACTTTCAATATCATTTAAATTATGGGTAGAAGAAGGTAAATACGGAGAAGAAGTTGTAGCAGGAACACAAATGAATAACGTTAAATTTATTAAACCTGTATACCCAGGTAATACATTGTACGTTATCGCTGAAATTACAAATAAGAAATCCATAAAAAAAGAAAATGGACTCGTTACAGTGTCACTTTCAACATACAATGAAAATGAAGAAATTGTATTTAAGGGAGAAGTAACAGCACTTATTAATAATTCATAACAAAACAGTGAAGCAACCATCGTTACGGATTGCTTCACTGTTTTGTTATTCATCTATATCGTATTTTTTATTACCGTTCTCATATAGCTCATCATACACTTTACCTGAGATTTTGGCATTGTAGCTAGCCATTCCTTTATCTTGTACATCTTTAACATTAATAGCCATCATCATGTTTGGATTATCTTTATCATATGATATAAACCACCCAATTTGTCTGCCAGTTTCTCCTTGTTTCATTTTGAGTTCTGCAGTACCGGATTTGCCAATTAAGTTTGCATAAGATCTATAAATATCTTCTTTATGTGTTTTATTTACGACTTGTTGCATACCATCAGTTAATAGATTTATATTTTCTTTGGAAATAATATTTTTCTTCCAAACTTTGTTTTTCGTGTCTTTTAATAAGTGAGGTGCGTTAATATTGCCATTATTTTCTAATGCGCTATAGATTGAAAGGATCTGTACTGGGTTAATCAGTATTTCACCTTGTCCGTAACCTGAATCAGCTAATAATATTTCATTATCTAAATTTTTGTTTGAAATTTGAGCATTATAAAATGGATAATCACTTGGTATATCTTCACCAACACCTAGTTTTTTCATGCCTTTTTCAAATTTCTTACTGCCTAATTCGAGTGCTACTCTAGCAAAGAAAATGTTATCTGATGATTCTATTGCTTGTTTTAAGTCGATATTACCATTTACCACTTCATATCTTGTAACGTTGTAACCACCCCAAGATTTATCTTTTTGCCAACCTTTACCATCGATTTTATAACTTGTTTTATCGTCTAATTTTTTGTTATTTAACCCAATCATTGCTGTTAATATTTTTTGAGTTGAACCTGGTGAAGTTGTAATCTGGAACTTGTTGAGCAGAGGTTCTTTTTTATCTTCGGTTAATTTATTATATTCTTCGTTACTCATGCCATACATAAATGGATAGACGTCATATGAAGGTGTGCTTACAAGTGCTAATAATTCACCTGTTTGAGGGTGGATAGCAGTACCTGAGCCATAATCATTTTTCATGTTGTTATAAATACTCTTTTGAACTTTAGCATCAATAGTTAGTTGAATATCTTTGCCATCTTTTTTCTTTTTCTCTATTAATGTATGTGCGATTGTATTGCTATTATCGTCAACGATTGTGACACGATAGCCATCTTCATGTTGGAGCTTTTTATCGTAAAGTTTTTCGAGTCCCTTTTTACCAATAACTGCATCATCTTTATAGCCTTTATATTCTTTTTGTTTTAATTCTTCAGAGTTAATGGGACCAACATAACCTAATAGATGTGAAGTCGCTTTTTCTAGAGGATAGTTACGACTTTCTGTTTCATTAGTTGTAAGATGAAATTTTTTTGCGAAATCACTTAAATCTTCATCCATTTTTTTAACGGTTTTAAGTGGAACAAAGGTATCATCTTGTACCCAATTTTGATCCATTTGTTGTTTGATATAGTCTTCAGAAATACTTAGTTCTTTAGCGATTGCTTTATAATCTTTTTTAGATACATTCTTTGGAACGATGCCTATCTCATATGCTGTTCCTGTATTGGCCAATTCCACATTGTTTCGGTCTAAAATTTTACCACGTTCTGATTTTAAATTTTCAATATGTATGCTTTGGTCTTTCTGCATTCCTGGAATAATGACGCTATGATCCCAATCTAACTTCCACATACCATCTTCTTTAACAAAATTAAATTGAACGTTGCGATCAATGTTACCGTAGTTTGTTTTAATTTTATATTGAGCATCTACTCGTTTTTTATTTTTAGATACTTTTTTTATTTTACGATCCTGAATGTTTATATCTTTAACGCCTAAACTTTTATATATTTTTATCGGACGTTCAGTCATTTCTACTTCACCATTATCGCTTTTAGAAATATAACTGCTATCTTTATAAACTTGTTTGAAATTTTTATCTTCAATTGCATCAATAGTATTATTAATTTCTTTATCTTTTGAAGCATAAAAATATATACCAAACCCGACAACTACAACTATTAAAATAAGTGGAACAATTTTTATCTTTTTCATCAATATCCTCCTTATATAGGACTACATTTGTAGTATATTACAAATGTAGTATTTATGTCAAAATAATGTTATAATTTTTGTGATATGGAGGTGTAGCAGGTGTTATCATCTTTTTTAATGTTAAGTATAATCAGTTCATTGCTCACGATATGTGTAATTTTTTTAGTGAGAATGCTCTATATAAAATATACTCAAAATATTATGTCACATAAGATTTGGTTATTAGTGCTCGTCTCCACGTTAATTCCATTAATACCATTTTACAAAATATCGAATTTTACATTTTCAAAAAATATGATGAATCGAAATGTATCTGACACGACTTCTTCGGTTAGTCATATGTTAGATGGTCAACAATCATCTGTTACGAAAGACTTAGCAATTAATGTTAATCAGTTTGAGACCTCAAATATAACGTATATGATTCTTTTGATATGGGTATTTGGTAGTTTGTTGTGCTTATTTTATATGATTAAGGCATTCCGACAAATTGATATTATTAAAAGTTCGTCATTGGAATCGCCATATCTTAATGAACGACTTAAAGTATGTCAAAGTAAGATGCAGTTCTACAAAAAGCATATAACAATTAGTTATAGTTCAAACATTGATAATCCGATGGTATTTGGTTTAGTGAAATCCCAAATTGTACTACCAACTGTCGTAGTCGAAACCATGAATGACAAAGAAATTGAATATATTATTCTACATGAACTATCACATGTGAAAAGTCATGACTTAATATTCAACCAGCTTTATGTTGTTTTTAAAATGATATTCTGGTTTAATCCTGCACTATATATAAGTAAAACAATGATGGACAATGACTGTGAAAAAGTATGTGATAGAAACGTTTTAAAAATTTTGAATCGACATGAACATATACGTTATGGTGAATCGATATTAAAATGCTCTATTTTAAAATCTCATCACATAAATAATGTGGCAGCACAATATTTACTAGGTTTTAATTCAAATATTAAAGAACGTGTTAAGTATATTGCACTTTATGATTCAATACCTAAACCTAATCGAAACAAGCGTATTGTTGCGTATATTGTATGTAGTATATCGCTTTTAATACAAGCACCGTTACTATCTGCACATGTTCAACAAGACAAATATGAAACAAATGTATCATATAAAAAATTAAATCAACTAGCTCCGTATTTCAAAGGATTTGATGGAAGTTTTGTGCTTTATAATGAGCGGGAGCAAGCTTATTCTATTTATAATGAACCAGAAAGTAAACAACGATATTCACCTAATTCTACTTACAAATTTTATTTAGCGTTAATGGCATTCGACCAAAATTTACTCTCATTAAATCATACTGAACAACAATGGGATAAACATCAATATCCATTTAAAGAATGGAACCAAGATCAAAATTTAAATTCTTCAATGAAATATTCAGTAAATTGGTATTACGAAAATTTAAACAAACATTTAAGACAAGATGAGGTTAAATCTTATTTAGATCAAATTGAATATGGTAATGAAGAAATATCAGGGAATGAAAATTATTGGAATGAATCTTCATTAAAAATTTCTGCAATAGAACAGGTTAATTTGTTGAAAAATATGAAACAACATAACATGCATTTTGATAATAAGGCTATTGAAAAAGTTGAAAATAGTATGACTTTGAAACAAAAAGATACTTATAAATATGTAGGTAAAACTGGAACAGGAATCGTGAATCACAAAGAAGCAAATGGATGGTTCGTAGGTTATGTTGAAACGAAAGATAATACGTATTATTTTGCTACACATTTAAAAGGCGAAGACAATGCGAATGGCGAAAAAGCACAACAAATTTCTGAGCGTATTTTAAAAGAAATGGAGTTAATATAATGGATAATAAAACGTATGAAATATCATCTGCAGAATGGGAAGTTATGAATATCATTTGGATGAAAAAATATGCAAGTGCGAATAATATAATAGAAGAAATACAAATGCAAAAGGACTGGAGTCCAAAAACCATTCGTACACTTATAACGAGATTGTATAAAAAGGGATTTATAGATCGTAAAAAAGACAATAAAATTTTTCAATATTACTCTCTTGTAGAAGAAAGTGATATAAAATATAAAACATCTAAAAACTTTATCAATAAAGTATACAAAGGCGGTTTCAATTCACTTGTCTTAAACTTTGTAGAAAAAGAAGATCTATCACAAGATGAAATAGAAGAATTGAGAAATATATTGAATAAAAAATAAAATTGTTGTATTTACAACAATACATAGAAAACAGAGGAAACAATCAAGTCGTTGAATATTTCCTCTGTTTTTTAGTTGAAAAAATTAACCGAAAGTCTGAATGCAAGTCTTGATTAAATCAATAATGCTTGTAATAACACCAGTGAAATCCATATGCATACCCTCTTTCTATTTAAGATACATTAAGTATAAAATCAAACAAATAAAAAATGTTAAAAATTCCCTAATTGGCTATTTAGATTGCATAAATGTCAAAAATTTGAAAAACATACAACGACTTTGCATAAAAAATCGTCATATTGGAAATACGTAATTTATTGAAATAATAAAAAAAAAATAAAAGAACGAAGATGATAACCTAAGTGAGGTTTTAAGTTGTTCTAAGGTTTAATTTAATTTATGTTAAAATAGTTGGTATAAAAATACATGATAAACTATAAACTAAATTCAAAATAACTTATGGGGTAGGCAATTATGGAAAATATTTTAAATATAAATGATAATGAAAAAAGAGTGCTAAGGGAAATTTATAACCATCATAATATTTCGCGTACTCAAATATCTAAAAATCTTGAGATTAATAAGGCAACGATTTCTAGTATTTTGAATAAGTTAAAGTATAAATCTGTTGTTAATGAGGTTGGTGAGGGTGATAGCACGAAGAGTGGTGGTAGAAAACCTATTCTTCTGAAGGTTAATCATCTTTATGGTTATTTTATTTCTTTGGATTTAACTTATAGTTCTGTTGAAGTGATGTACAATTATTTTGATGGTAATGTCATTAAGCATGAATCTTATGATTTACCTGATGAAAAGGTTAGTAGTATATTAAGCATAATAAAAAAACATATTGATATTCAGGAGAAACTTGATACTTATAACGGACTATTAGGTGTGTCTGTTTCTATACATGGAGTTGTGGATAATGAGCAGCATGTGACATATTTACCTTTCCATGAAACTGAAGGAATTTCAATTGCTAAGAAAATAAAAGAAATTACTAATGTTCCAGTCGTAGTTGAAAATGAAGCGAATCTTTCAGCGTTATATGAACGTAATTTTAATCATAATTTATCCTACAATAATCTTATTGCTTTAAGTATACATAAAGGTATTGGTGCTGGGCTTATTATTAATAATCAATTGTATCGTGGTGCAAATGGGGAAGCGGGTGAAATTGGAAAAACACTTGTCTCAAAAGTTAGCGATAATGTGGAGATCTTTCATAAGATTGAAGATATTTTTTCACAAGAAGCTTTACTGCATAATTTAAGTAATCAACTAAATGAGAAGATGACGCTTAGCAAATTAATTCAATTTTATAATGAAAAAAATCCAGTCGTAGTTGAAGAAATGGAACAATTTATAAATAAAATTGCTGTTTTAATACATAATTTAAACACCCAGTTTAATCCGAATGCAATTTACATTAACTGTCCATTGTTCAATGAAATGCCTGAAATATTAGAAGCAATTAAGAACCAGTTCAAACAATATTCACGTAACGAAATTCAAATAAAATTAACATCAAATGTGAAATTTGCAACTTTGTTAGGTGGCACATTAGCAATTATCCATAAAGTACTGCAGATTAATGATATATACTTAGATATAAAATCATAAAAGACTAATTCAAATGAATAATCAAAGTTCGTAATTGTCTTTATAAAAAAATCCCTCAATCCGAATTGAATTTTCGGATTGAGGGATTTTTATAGTTCTATTGTAGAAGAAAACTATTTTAAAGATGCTGGTAAATGTTGATAGCCACCTCTAACGTTAACAATATTCGTAAATCCTTTATATTCTAATATTCCTACCGCTATTGAACTTCTAACATCTGATTGACAATGTACATAAATTAGGTCATTTTTATCGAAAGGTATATCTTCATTTAAAAGTTTACCGTGAGGAATATGAATTGCTTGTTTTAAATGACCTTTACGCCATTCATCATCATTACGAACATCTAATACATTATGTTCTTCACCAGTCATTTCAGAACTATGAATAGATGATGTGACGATATTTGTTTGTGGCAAACGGTAACTTTTTACATTTTCAAAACCAATTAATTGTAAAGCATGAATAGCTTGTTGAACGGTAGATTTATCGCCAATTAATTCAATATCTTTGTCATAATCTAAATACCAACCAATTTGATTTATAAAAGTTTTATTAAAAGGAATATTGATAGTTCCATGCATATGACCACCATGGAATGCTTCTTTACTTCGAAGATCAAAAGCAGTTTGTGTATTGCTTGAACTAGGGTAAACATTATATGGTTGGTACATTTGCATACCAAATTGATTTATTTTTTTCATTTGTGAAAAATGGTGTGGTGGAGCTGGCTGATTGAGTGTTAAAGTTTCGATAAATGAAGTTTCATCTTTAACATTAAAAGCCCAGTTGTTTATTTTCTCATAACCCAAAGTAGTTGTAGGTAATGAACCTAGCGCTTTACCACAAGGACTCCCTGCACCATGACCTGGCCAAATTTGAATATAGTCTGGTAATGTTGCAGCAAATTGTATGGACTGATACATTTGTTTTGCTCCGATTTTTGTAGAACCTTCAACATTTACAGCTTTTTCTAATAGATCTGGTCTACCTACATCACCAACAAAGATGAAGTCACCGCTAAATAATCCCATGGGTATACTGGAACCCCCACCTTCGTCAGTAAGTAAAAAACTAATACTCTCAGGGGTATGGCCTGGAGTGTGTAAGACTTCTAATTTAATCTTTCCTAAATAGATAATATCTTGATGCTTAACGAAATGTGTTTGTTTAGGCATATTTTTATAATTAAATTCATCTTTACCTTCATCAGATACGTATATAATTGCATTCAATTTATTTGCCACATCTCTAATACCTGAAGCAAAATCAGCATGAATATGTGTTTCTGCAGCTTTAGTAATTGTGAATCCTTCTTTATCTGCAACTTTTAAATATTTTGTTAAATCTCGTATAGGGTCAATAATCATTGCTTCTCCTGTACGTTGACATCCAATTAAATAAGATGCTTGTGACAAATTGTCTTCATAAAATTGTTTGAAAAACATAAAAAAACTCCTTTTTAAAATAGATTTTATTCATTAGATAAATAAGTTATGATTTGCTTGCTCAGTATGTCCAATATAAGTACCTACGCCACCATAATCGACTTCATCTCTTAATTCTTCTTTTGAAATTCCCATAACATCCATACTCATGGTACAAGCAATTAACTTTATATCTTGATCGATTGCTTGATCGATAAGTGAGTATAAAGAATCAACATTTTTCTTGTTCATTACATAACGCATCATAATATTACCTAGTCCAAACATATTCATTTTTGATAATGGCATATGTATTGGATCCTTAGGTAACATAAGGTCAAACATTTTGGAAATACCTTTCTTTTTAACGCGAGTTGATTGCGCTTTTTTTAATGCGTTGAGGCCCCAAAAAGTAAAGAAAATAGTTACATCTTTACCTGCTGCTTTAGCGCCATTTGCGATGATCATTGCTGCTACTGCCTTATCTAACTCACCGCTAAATAAAACAATTGTTGTACCTGTAGCAGTGTCATTGATTTCAAATTCTTTTGGCTTTTCTTTTTGAATAATTGCATTAATTACATTTGCTTCTTCAGTAAGATTTACAAGGGTATTCCCTGTTTGTTTCGCCCAACTTTTAATATCACTATTGAAACCAGGATCTGTAACTGTTACCTCGATTTGCTCACCCGTTGAAATCTTGTTAATTTCTTTACTGATATTAACAATAGGTCCAGGGCACTGAAGACCTCTAAAATCAAATTGTTTACGATTCTCTTTGATTTCAATATCTTTTTCTATTAAAGGAGCACTATTGAAGTTCTTTGCTTCATAATCTTTATATCCACCCTTTAAATTCACGACATCATAACCTTGTTTGGCTAAATAATCGCAAGCTTTAGTGCTTCGGTTACCGCTTTTACAATGTATATAATACGTTTTGTTGCTATTCTTATTGAATGATTTAATCTCTTCTACTGGGTGTAAAGTTGAACCGTTAATGTGTCCTAATTCATATTCTTCTTTTGTTCTAACATCAATCAATTGACCCATTTTTGCCAATTTTTCTAATTCTTCTTTGTTTAATGAATTAATGTGTACTTCTTTGTATTGTTCCATACTTACCTCCTATAAATACCTATGAGGGTATAATAAAACGGATAGAATCATTTGTCAAATACCTATAGGGGTATTTGACAATTTTGTTTTAATTTATTATTATTAACTTAATCAATTTATGTGGAGGAAATGAATGTGACTTATGATAAAAAAATGATTAATCGTATAAATAGAATACAAGGTCAATTAAATGGTGTCGTAAAAATGATGGAAGAAGAAAAAGATTGCAAAGATATAATTACGCAACTTAGTGCATCTAAAGGTTCTATACAACGTTTAATGGGGATTATAATTAGTAAAAATTTAATAGAATGCGTCAAAACAGCAGAAGAAAATAATGAAAGTTCTCAAGAATTAATTAATGAAGCAGTTAATTTATTAGTTAAAAGTAAATAATGGATATAGCAAATATGACTATTATGTTGCTAATTGGCGTACTGGGTGGATTTATATCTGGATTAATAGGTATTGGGGGCGCAATTATTATTTACCCAGCTATTCTTATATTGCCACCATTAATAGGTATACCTGCGTATAGTGCATATATTGCTTCGGGACTTACCTCTAGTCAAGTATTTTTCAGTACACTTGGTGGATCATTAAATGCAAGAAAACAACCAGCTTTCTCTCCTAAACTTGTTATATATATGGGAGGGGGTATGTTGATTGGAAGCATGTTAGGGGCAATTTTAGCTAGTTTGTTTAATGCTACTTTTGTAAATACGGTATATGTAATAATCGCCATACTTGCTTTAATATTGATGTTTATTAAAGTTAAACCTACTACACAAGAGACGAAATCTAAACCTTTGCTACTTATTATAGTTGGATTTGGAATTGGTGTAATTTCGGGAATTGTGGGTGCAGGTGGAGCATTTATCATCATTCCTGTATTATTAGCATTATTTAAATTACCAATGAATACGGTAGTGAACAATAGCATAGCAATTGCTTTTATATCTTCAGTAGGGGCATTTTTTATAAAATTAATGCAAGGATATATACCAGTAGAAAGTGCAATTTTTTTGATAATTGGTAGTATTATTTTTGCACCGATAGGATTGAAAGTGGGTAAGAAAGTACCTGATTCTATTCAACGAGGAATGCTAATTATATTAATAGTAATCGCCATAATACAATTTATAATTTAATTGCACATATGACTTATGTAGGATATTTTCTATAATAGGTTAAAAGGAGTGGGATACGAAATCTTTTTCATAAAATTAGATTTCTACCCACTCCTTTTTTATATTTGAATTTTTTAGATTTTACCTGATCACTAATAGCTAGAAGTTATGAAAATAAATTTGGGTTAAATCTATATTTTTAATTTAATGAGTAAGCGTTTACATATTTATTTCGTTATGCTATATTGTTTTTAAAGTTAGTTTGTTTAATAAACTAACCAACTAAAACTAGGGGGATTATCATGACATACTTTAACGTTGATAAAATAAAATACGAAGGTTCTAATTCAAATAATATATTTAGTTTTAAATATTATAATCCAGAAGAAAAACTTGGCGACAAAACGATGGCGGAACATTTAAGATTTAGTGTTGCATACTGGCATACGTTCACAGCTGACCTTTCAGATCCATTCGGTGTTGGTACGGCTGAGCGTGATTGGGATAATTTAGATGAAATGGGTAAAGCGAAGGCTCGTGTTGAAGCAATTTTTGAATTCATGGAAAAATTAAGTATCGAATATTTCTGTTTCCACGATGTAGATATTGCTCCAGAAGGTAAAACTTTAAAAGAATCTAATGAAAATTTAGATGTGATTGTAGATTTAATTCAAGAGAAGATGAAACAGACTGGTAAGAAATTATTATGGAATACAACTAACAATTTCACTCACGAGCGTTTTGTTCATGGTGCAGCAACTTCTTCTAATGCTAAAGTATATGCATATGCAGCAGCAAAAGTTAAAAAATCTTTAGAAATTGCTAAAAAGCTAGGTTCTGAAAACTTTGTATTCTGGGGAGGTCGTGAAGGTTACGAAAGCTTATTAAATACTGATATGAAATTAGAATTAGATAACTTAGCTAATTTCTTCAAAATGGCGAAGAGTTATGCTGAAGAAATTGGTTACGAAGGACAATTTTTAATTGAACCTAAACCGAAAGAACCAACTTCTCATCAATATGATACAGATGTTGCTACTGGACATGCATTTTTACAAAAATATGGTTTAGATAAAATCTTCAAATTTAATATTGAAGCAAACCATGCAACTTTAGCTGGGCATACTTTCCAACACGAGTTGAGATATGCACGTGATAATCAATTGTTAGGTTCAGTTGATGCTAACCAGGGCCATCCACAATTAGGCTGGGATACGGATGAATTTCCAACTGATGTGTATGATACAACTTTAGCTATGTACGAAATTCTTAAGAATGGTGGCTTAACTCCAGGTGGTTTAAACTTTGATGCTAAACCTAGAAGAACTTCATTTAAACAAGAAGATTTATTATTAACACATATTTCAGGTATGGATACATTTGCATTAGGTTTAAAAGTAGCTTACAAAATGATAGAAGATAAGTTCTTTGAAAATATTATTAATAAAAAATACCAATCATTTAATGAAGGTATAGGTAAACAAATTGTAGAAGGTACTACTTCATTTAAAGAACTTGAAGAATACGCACATAATATTAAAAAAATCGAGAATGAATCTGATCATTTAGAAGTTATTAAAACTCAAATTAATCAATATATTTTAAATATTAATAATGGAGACTGATAATGATGAACTTCGTAATTGGCATTGATATCGGTACGAGTGGATTGAAATCGATAGTAGTTAATAAAAAAGGTGAAGTAGTTGATTCACACAGTATTAGCTATAAGACTGAGCATCCACAATCTGGTTACAGCGAAATGGATCCAAATATTTGGTACAAAGCAACATTAGATAGTTTAAATCACTTATTAAGCAAGTTTGATAAAGAAACGATTTCAGGTATTAGTTTTTCAGGACAAATGCATGGTTTAGTTGTCGTTGATGAAGATGGTAAGAGTATAAGACCAGCTATTTTATGGAATGATACGCGAACATCTCAAGAAGTTGAAGACATTAAACAAGCTATTGGTATAGAAACGTTACTTAAACATACACAAAATACAGTCCTCGAAGGATTTACACTTCCTAAATTAATGTGGTTAAAAGCACATGAACCAGAAAATTATAATAAAATTCATAAGTTTATGTTACCTAAAGACTATGTCGTTTATAAATTGACTGGCAATATTTATACCGAGCCATCGGATGCTGCTGGAACAATTATGTATAACATTAAATCTGAAAAATGGTCTAAAGAAATATTAAATCAATTAAATATTGATTCTAAGATTTGTCCAGATGTAATAGCTTCCCATGATAGAAGCGGTACTTTAACAAAAGACATTAAAGAGAAGTTAAATATTGACTGGGAAATAAATGTTTATCAAGGTGGAGCTGACAATGCTTGTGGAGCACTCGGTTCAGGAATTACAGATGAAACGAAACAACTTGTAAGTATTGGAACTTCAGGTGTGGCACTATCTATTGAGAATAGTGCGAATTACGAGAATGATGGTAATATGCATTATTTCAGTCATTGTGTACCAAATCAAAAATACGTAATGGGTGTAACACTTTCTGCAGGTTATAGTTTAGAGTGGCTCAAACAATTGATTGAGCCATCTGAAGACTTTAATACATTTTTACAAGATATTTCAAAATCAAAATTAGGATCAAATGGTTTGATGTATACACCATATTTATTAGGTGAACGTACACCGTATAACGATGCATCTATTAGGGGTAGCTTTATAGGCTTAGATGCAAATACAACTCAATTGGATATGAAACGTTCTGTTCTTGAAGGCATTACATATTCTATAAATGAAAGTATTGAAATTATGAGAAGTAAAGATATAGATATTAAAGAAATTGTATCTATCGGTGGCAGTGCTAAAAATGCAGAATGGCTACAAATTCAAGCAGATGTCTTTAATGTACCAATTACAACAAGAACAGAAGAACAAGGCCCTGCATATGGTGCAGCTATGCTAGCAGCAATGGGTGAACAATGGTTTAATTCATTCAATGATATGAACGAAACTTGGATTAATTATCGTGAGCACGTATCACCTATTTCGAGTCATACAGAATCATATGAAAAACTATTTAACATCTATAAATTAATTTATACTGCAACTCAGCCAATAACGAAAGGTTTAACTCAATTTAAATAAAGAACTGGGGAGATGGGGTAATGAGTAGTTATGATAATAAGAAGTTTATCTTTAAGATTGCGTTAATAGCAACTCTTGGTGGACTATTATTTGGTTACGATACAGCAGTAATTTCTGGTGCAGAACAATCATTACAAAAATATATTACAGCTGATTATGGGAGTTTCGTACATGGTATAACCGTATCAAGTGCATTAATAGGGTGTATCATAGGTGGAATATTATCTTCAAATATTTCAAAAAGTTTAGGACGTAAGAAATCTTTACAAGTAGCAGCTATACTATTTATAATCTCTGCTGTTTTATCAGGTTATCCAGAATTTCTGTTTTTTGATAGAGGAGAATCAACACTTGGATTACTTATTATGTTTAACATCTATCGTATTATAGGTGGTATTGGTGTAGGATTAGCTTCTGCAATTTCACCAATGTATATCAGTGAGATTTCACCATCCTCAATAAGAGGTAGACTTGTGTCTTGGAATCAGTTTGCAATTATATTTGGTATGTTAGTCGTATACTTCGTAAACTATGGAATTACATTCGGTCAATCGCAAAGCTGGGTTGATTTAATCGGTTGGCGTTACATGTTTATGACAGAAGCAATTCCAGCAGTCGTCTTTTTCGTATTATTATTCTTAGTGCCTGAAACACCAAGGTATTTAATTTTAGTTAATAAAGATAAAGATGCATTAAATGTACTTAATAAAATATATTCTTCAAGTGAACATGCTAAGAAAGTATTAAATGATATATTATCTACAAAAAGTAAAACTAAAGAAATAAAAGCACCATTATTCAGCTTCGGTAAGACAGTTATTATTATCGGAATATTACTATCAATATTCCAACAATTTATCGGAATAAACGTTGCACTTTATTACGCACCAAGAATATTTGAAAATTTAGGTGTAGGAAGTAATACATCAATGATGCAAACAGTAGTAATGGGATTAGTAAATGTAATCTTTACATTAATTGCTATAATCTATGTAGATAAATTTGGACGTAAACCATTACTTATAATTGGATCAACAGGAATGGCAATCGGTATGATCGGTATGAGTGTATTAACAGCTAATGGGATCTTCGGAATCATTACATTAATCTTCATGGTTATTTATACAGCTTCATTTATGATGAGTTGGGGACCAATTATTTGGGTATTATTATCAGAAATATTCCCTAATAGAATAAGAAGCGGTGCAATGGCAATAGCCGTAGCCGTACAGTGGTTAGCAAACTTTACAATCACATCAACATATCCATTTATGATGGATATCAGTGGAACAATGACATACGGATTCTACGCAGCAATGAGTATACTATCAGGAATATTCGTTTGGAAATTCATCCCTGAAACAAAAGGTAAGACATTAGAAGAGTTAGAAACAATATGGCAAAAAGATAAAAAAGTAAAAACAGCATCAGACAATGTTGAACCACCAGTATTCACAGAATCAATACAAGATAGAAGTTAAATAATAAGGCTGAGACAAATTAATTTGTCTCAGCCTTTCATTGTATGGAAATGATTTTGAGAATGTCTTAGATTAACTAGGTACTTAATCTACAACTTGGTCAAACTCTTAGATTAACTAGGTACTTAATCTACAACTTGGCTGAACTCTTAGATTAATTAGGTACTTAATCTACAACTTGTCCAAACTCTTAGATTAACTCCAGACTTAATCAACAACTTAGCCGAACTCTTAGATTAATTAGGTACTTAATCTACAACTTACCTCATTTTTTAAATAGTTAGTGGGGCAAAGCTAAATATATAGCGAAAATAATTAGTGCAATGCCTATCACAATAAAACTCTTATATAGAAAATTTTGCCTTCTACGAGATATTCCTTGAATAGTTAAGTAAATACCTAAAATTATTGAAATAATCATAATACTAAATCCCATTCTCTTCATTCCTTTCAATATTCATAATTCATAGATATCTTATCACAAAATTTGATAATCATTTCAATTTACGAAGTATTTGTTACAATAGTAATAAATATATAATGATCGAATATAATTTTATTTAGAAAATATATTATAAAATTTAAGGGGTGGTACTTTTGAAGAAGCAGTTTTTGGCTGGGATTGTACTTGTTTCATCATTAACTATTGCGGGATGTAGCTTTAGTATTGGTGGAAATTCTGATGATACGAAATCATCAAATAGCGATAGTAAAAGTGAATCAACGAGTAATAAATCCAATCGTGATTCAAATAATGAGCAATCTGGAGATACTAAAGATAATGGTAATGAAAGTGGTATTAAGGATGAATCTAATATAACTGAACAACAAAGTATTGCGATGGCGATGCTTGAACCTAGCTTAGAGTCTGATATTGTAACGGGTGATGAATTATTATCTGGGAAATATACTAGAACTTCTGGTGCAGGTGAGAAACAAGAACAACAAGTTGATACTTTAGAGCTTTCTGAAAGTCCTGAACTCAATAAGATGAAAAATAAACCAGATGGTATGAAGTTCTATGGTTTGAGTGAATCTAAAGGGAGTTATGCGACGATTATCGGAGTGAATAAAGAAGAGGTTGTTTATATTATGACCCAAAGTACAATTTTTGACTTTAATGAAGTTAAGAATAGTGAAACTTCTAAAACATTAAATATTTCTGATTTGTACAGTAAATATAAAGACAATCGTAAAGTAGCAAATATAGCTAATAAAATAGAGTATGGTGATCCAATGCCATCAAATAATGAAGACACTTCTAATGTAGATACAATTAGTAATGAATATTACGCCAAAGTATGGTTAACAGCTTTACCAAGTTATCGAGATTCTGGAGATAGTGAAATGGATGCAGAACTTGAGCATCAAAATATAGAAGGTGATTTATTAAATCCTTATAACGAAGAAAATACAGTTAAATATCCTAAAGGTGTACAAAGACTAGCAGGTACACCAACAGCTGCTGGACAAGTTGTTTATAAGAACAATGGAGACGGCACAATATCAATTTATGATGTACCATCACATTTTCATGATGAAAGATGGTTGGAAGATGATGACTACTCACAGCGAAAATCTGAAGATATTATAAATAGTCCTAAAGTGGTTAAACTTTATAATGCATCGAATGATGAGATTGAACAAACTGTCGAAATGTTTGATGGATCAAATTCAAATGATGATTCTGATTCAGAAGATAGTTTTGAAAAAGTAACACGCGAAAATGTTATAGATAAAGTTGAATCATATGAAGGGTCAACTTTAGATACAGACACTTATACGTATAAAGAACCTGAAAAAACAGACGATGGTAAATGGGGATTCTCATTTGAAGATAAAGAGGGTAACTTAGCCGGATCATATATTATTGATGATGATGGTGAAGTAACTGAGTACGATGAAGATGGAGATAAAGTAGGATCTGGATATTAAAATAGAACAAAGAACCATCTAGGCTAAATAGCTTGGATGGTTCTTTATATTATAGTGATATAGAGTGACAATAGTCTTATTGATTAGTAACAGCTGTTCAATTGTTCTTTATTCTAACTTATTGTACACTATATGTAAGCGCTTACTAAATTTAGTTATTCAAATATAGTAACATTAAGGAGAATATATATGAAAGATAAAGTGATAATCGTAACAGGTGGCAGTAGTGGAATGGGAAAAGCAATGGCTAAACGATTTGCAGCTGATGGTGCTAAAGTTGTTATAACGGGTCGCTCTCTAGACCGTCTTGAAGAAGCTAAAAAAGAAATGGAACAATATGATGGCCAAGTTCTTTGTATAGATATGGATGTTCGAGATACTGAAAGAGTACAATATACTGTAGATGAAACGATTAAAACATTTGGTAAAATAGATGGACTTGTTAATAATGCAGCAGGAAACTTTTTATGTGCAGCAGAAGATTTATCTATAAATGGTTGGAACTCTGTAATTGATATCGTCTTAAATGGCACATTTTATTGTTCACAAGCAGTAGGTAAAGAATGGATTAAAAGTGGACACAAAGGGCGCATTTTAAATATAGTAGCAACATATTCATGGACTGCAGGAGCAGGTGTGATACATTCAGCAAGTGCTAAGGCAGGTGTACTTGCAATGACGAGAACACTTGCAGTTGAATGGGGAAGTAAATACGGTATAACAGTTAATGCTATTGCACCAGGACCAATAGATAATACAGGTGGCGCTAAAAAGTTATCATTATCAGAAGAAGCAAAACAACAAACATTAGATAGCGTACCATTAGGAAGAATGGGACAACCAGAAGAAATCGCAGGATTAGCTAGATTCTTATTTTCAAAAGAAGCGGAATATATAAATGGAGATTGTATCACGATGGATGGTGGACAATGGTTAAATAGAAACCCATTTTAGATAACAGTGGGAAGCATGGTGAAATTATAAAGTTATAGAGTGGAGTTAGAAATTCTAATAATCAAGAAAAGGCAAACAAGCACGTTAGAAATTCTAACGAGCAAGACTCCTAAAACAAGCACATTAGCGCTATATAAATCATCCACAATAAAAAAGCAAATTAGAGGCAGGGACAAATTAATTGTCTCTGTCTCCATTTTGCTGCACCTCTTAGTCATAGGATTGTTTATACGATACTCAACATGCGTTCTAATGATTGCTTGGCATAATATGCAGTTTCTTTATCTACTTTGATGATGTTCTCTTTATGCCCGTCTTGAATTTTATCTAGACACCACGCTAAATGTGGTAAGTCTATTCTGTTCATTGTGAGACATGAACACATAAGTGGATTGAGTGATTCTATAGTAACATCTGTGTAAGTTGTTTTTAATCGATTAACGAGATTCATCTCTGTCCCGATTACCCAATGTGAGCCTTTTGGTGCGTTTTTTATCATATCTATAATATATTTTGTAGACCCCGCGTAGTCTGCCATTTGTACGATGTCAAATTGACATTCAGGATGGACGATGACATTGACGTTAGGGTCTTTTTTACGTGCTTGTTTTATATGAATTGGATAGAACTTTTCATGAACGGAACAGTGTCCTTTCCACAAAATAATTCTAATATCTTCATCATTTCCGTCAAATTCTAATGTTTTTTGAATAGGATCCCATACGGCCATTTCTTCTAGTTTAATACCTAATTTAAAGGCGGTATTGCGCCCTAAGTGTTGGTCGGGCAGAAACAGTATGCGTTTGTCTTGATCTAGTGCCCATTGAATCACACTATCTGCATTTCCACTTGTGACACATGAACCACCATTTTCGCCGACGAATTTTTTAATAGCTGCTGTTGAATTTACGTAAGTAAGCGGAAGTATGTTATCACCTAATCGATTCGTTAAGACATCATATCCGTGTAACGCTTGATCAATATTTGCCATATCTGCCATAGAGCAACCTGCTGACAAATCGGGTAAATAGATGTTTTGATTGTCGTTCGTAAGGATATCAGCAGTTTCTGCCATAAAATGCACACCATTAAAAACAAAGTATTGAGCTTGAGTATTTTCTTTACAAATTCGTGCTAATTCAAGAGAATCTCCCATTATATCAGCGAATTGTGCTACTTCATCTTTTTGATAATGATGTGTCGGCATAAATAGTCGCTCACCAAGCGCTTCTTTAATGGTTTTAATTTTATTTTCTAGTTGTTCTGTTGTCATATTTAAGTATTTTTCAGGTATAGATTGTGCTTTTTCTATTGTAGGATTGAACATTTAAATAACCACCTTTGCTGAGATATCTAATGCATGTTGATCATAAAATAATGAACCGATAGAAATGTAATCAACACCTGTTTCTGCATATTGAACGACATTGTTTATGTTAATGTTTCCTGAAGCTTCTGTTTGAATATGACTCGGTACTTTAACGATATGTTCTTTAATCCATTCAGGTGTACAATTATCGAACATCATAATATTTACATCTGCTTGAATAGCTTCAGTCAATGTTTGCTCATCTTCTATTTCGATTTCAATTTTATCCATAGGTCCGATATGTCTTTTAGCTTTTGATACTAGATCATCAATTGATTTACTAAAGCTAATATGATTGTCTTTCAACATTAATCCGTCATTTAATGTTCGACGGTGATTGTAACCTCCACCTACATGAACAGCGTGCTTTTCAAACATACCTAATCCAGGCGTCGTCTTTCTCGTATCCACAATTTTAACGTTAGTATGTTGTACTTTTTGAACGATTTGATGGGTAGACGTGGCGATACCTGACATACGTTGAATTAAATTTAAAGTGATGCGTTCCATAGTGAGTAAAGTAGTAACACTTCCTTTAACCACTGCAAGTACTTGTCCTTTTTTAATTGAATCTCCATCTTTAACTGCAATATCAGTTTGAATATCACTTTCGATGATTTTGAAACTTTCTTGAAGAATGATTTCTCCACAAAAAACACCTTCATCTTTACTTAATAGCGTTAATGTTCCATGTTGATTTATATCAAAAATGCTCGACGATAAATCACCATAATGATTATCTTCAAGGTAAAATTGTTTGAGTTTTTCTTGTACGTGCAACTTGTTTAGCATGAAATATATCCTCCATTAAAATTTCTATATCTGTATGTTGTAATGTTTGTTGAACATTTGGGTAATCCGTTCTAAAGTGAACACCTCTTGATTCATTGCGATTTAAGGCTGATAGACAAACCATCTCTAACGTCTTAATGGCAACATATCTTTGCCAATCATCTTTCGACCATTGAGTTGTAACTGTAGAGTTTTTTAAACATAGCTGGATGTCATTTAAATATTGCGTCATATCATGACCATTTCGTTCAATACCTAGTACTTCAGAGCTTAGCTGACGTATTCTTTCAACTTCTTGAGTATTCATTTTAGGCATGCTCAAAGATTGTGAATTAGTCATATGAATATCTCTAATGGAAGATTGGTTAATAGCTTGACTACAAAGGTGTCCCATAACAAGTCCTTCTAAAAGTGAGTTGCTTGCTAAACGATTTGCACCATGGAAGTTTGTGTTACTTGCCTCACCAATTACATAAAAATGTTGCTCATCCGTTCTTCCATAAATATCAGTTTCAACGCCACCCATTGTGTAATGTGCACCAGGTGTAACAGGTATAAGATGGTTGTGATATTCATTTGGAAAATGGCTCATGACATTTTGGTATATTGTTGGAAATCGTGTAGAGAAATGCTCGATATGCTCTATGTTAATAAAACATTGATGACCTTCTGTTTGTTGTTGGAAAATGGCTCTACTCGTAACATCTCGAGGTGCTAGACTTCCTAGAGGATGAATATTTTTCATAAATGCCTTTCCAAACTCGTTCACTAAAAAGCCTCCATGACCTCTCACAGCTTCTGAAACGAGACCGTATGTATCGCTTTTAGTCCCTAGTAAAGTTGGATGAAATTGAATCATTTCCATATGTCGTAACGGAAGTTGATGGTGATAAGCAATAATATGACCTGAACTTATCGTTGTTGATGCATTTGAGTTAGTTGGGTAGAGATTACTATAACCACCTGTTGCTAAAATGACATCATGCGCTAAAAATTCTGTCTTATTTCCATGTTTATCGAGAGCAAGAACACCACATATTTCGTTTGAATCGTCTCTTAATAAATCAACAACTTCAGTCTCTTCATAAATCGTTAAGTCTTTTGATGATAACTGCTCGATTAAATATTTTGTGAGGTACGCGCCAGTTTGATCACCGCCTATATGTAGAATACGTGGCTTAGAATGAGCGCCTTCTATTGCAAAGTCTAAATTATGTTTATCGACTAGTTTATCAAAGGTTAAACCTTCTTCTATCATCTGCTGGATAATCTCATGACTATGTTGGATGATCGGTTCAATAACAGTCATATCGCCGAGCTTATTACCGGCTATATAAGTATCTTGTATATGAGAAAGTCCGTCATCATCCTCAAATTTAGAAAAGCAAATACCACCTTGTGCGAGTGAACTGTTATGGGTATTCAATTTATCTTTCGTAATGCAATAAATCTCGGTATGTTCATTAAGTGAGCGAATAGCAGACAATGCAGCAATTCCAGAACCAATAATTATAACTTTTTTCAAGTTTACACCTTACTTTACATATATGTTATCATTTTATATACAATATATTGACACATTAAAAGATAAATAACAAGTGGGGGATTATAAATGATTTATTTAGATAACGCATCAACTACGATGGTTGATAGTGAAGTACTAGATGTTTATCAAGATACACAAAGAGAAGCATATTATAATAGTGAAAGTTTACATATCGGAGGTCTGCATACAAGACAACTGTTGGATGAATGTAAACACTATATTAAGCAACACTTTTCAACAAACAAAGAAGTTATTTTTACGAGAAGTGGTTCACATGCAAATGAAATTGCGATACATAGTTATTTAAAAGGACAAAATGGAGGGACGATACTTGTATCTCCATATGAACATCCTTCAGTACATGCAGCATTGGAAAATTTCAAAACAGAATTCGAAATTTTAGACTTACCTTTAGAGGGTACGGGGGAGATTCATTTAGAAAAAACTAAAGAAATGATGGCAGATGAAGTCCTTCTAATCATAGCTCAACATGTGAATTCAGAGACTGGTTACATATTGCCAGTAGGGGCATTAAGTGAGATCGCAAGACATCATAATGTTCCAATACATGTTGATGGTGTGCAAGCTGTACATAAAATAGAAACTGCCGATGTACAATCATTTAGTTCATATGCATTTTCGGGACATAAGTTTCATGGAACTAAAGGTTCAGGTGGATTATTAATGAATCATGAATATGTGAAGCCATTAAATGAATATTACTTTCATGAAATGTATACACAAAATGGTACAATAGATTCACCAAGTATTATAGCAATGACAAAAGCATTATCTTTATCAAGTAACATACAACATATGAAATCTATGCAGCAATATATGATAAAGAAATCGACAGAGTTAGACTTTACACAAATGGTTTACAGCGAGTGTGCACCACATATAGTTGCATTGTTGTCTCCAAAATATGAAGGACAATATATAATGCAATATCTATCAAATAGAAATATATGTATATCGACAGGAACAGCTTGCGGTCATGGTGCATTGTTAAGTAGAGGTTTACAAGTTAAAATAGACTCAATACCCAAAAAAACATACGATCAATATATACGTTTATCCATTAGTAAATTTACGACAAAAGAAGATATTGATAAATGTTTTGATCACTTAAAAACAATTGTAAGAGGAGATCAGTGAAATGAATAACCCTTTTAAACGAAGAGAACAAATTCTGGAATTACTTGAGACATCAAATAAACCAATTAGTGGGAAGCAACTTAGCCAACAATTTGATGTATCAAGACAAATTATTGTGAAAGATATATCTATACTCAAATCACAAAATCACATGATAACTTCTACTAGCAGAGGTTATGTTATCAATAATGAACCACAAGGAAAAGCATATAAACGCGTAATCGTTTGCCAACATGATAACGAGCAAATGGAAGAAGAACTGCAAATCATTATAGACAATGGCGCAATGATAAATGATGTCGCAATCGATCATCCAGTTTATGGCAGTATAAAAGCAGACCTCATGATTGAAACCCAAGAAGACTTAGATAAATTTATAAGTGAAATGGAGAAATTCGAAGGACAAATGTTAGCACACCTTACAGTTAATCTGCATTTACATACAATCTCAGCACATACAGAAAAAATATTAGACAATGCTGTAAGAGACTTAAAGCAACATCAGTATATAGTAGAATAACGATGTGAGAAATACTTCGTGCGATTCAGGTGGAATCCGGTAAAAACGCACGAAGACTCCAGAGATATCGTGCGATTTACTCATCCTCACCCCCACCTCATGTTCACAACATTTCTAAACTTAGCACCCCCATATTATTCGGCTTATCGAATTAATAGGGGGTGTATTATTTTGATATACTAAATAATAAAATTTAGAATTTTTTGAATTTTTTCTACTATTTTATGGATAATTGTATATAATATATTTATATTAGATAAAAAGGGGGATTTTCTAAAGTGAGTTTATTTTTAAAGAAATTATCAATTGCTTCGTTGAGTGCTCTGATTGCATTACCTGCTTTTGCTTCTCAAGCATCTGCAAATAATGTCGCGCCTAATGAAGATCGTTTGCTTGAAACGTTGGAAAAAGAAGGTGTGATTGAATCTTCGAATACACCTGAACAAAAGGACGAAAAATTAAAGCAATATATGGATGACAAGGGTGAACAATATCGTCAAAAATACATACCTAATAAAGGCCTTTTTGATAAGCGATATAACAAGGGGAATAATGGTAAGCGTCTTGGTAAATTAGAAAAAAATAAAAAAGAAATGTATAAGAAACAAAATAACGGTAAACGTGTAGATAAAGTTCAAGAAGAAAAATATAATGGCAAAGTGCGTAAAGATAAAGTACTAGTACTTGCTATGGAATTTCCAGACTATCCAAACAGTTCGATTACGAAAGACGAAACGGATATGTATTATGACGAATACCCGATTTCTCATTTTCAAGATATGGTGTTTGGAGAAAATGGTTATAAAGGTCCAAACGATGAGAACTTAATGAGTATGAAACAATATTATAAAAATCAATCTGGTGGCAGTTATGATGTAGACGGCCAAGTACATGGTTGGTATAAAGCAAAACATGATGCAAGTTATTATGGTGGTAACGTTCCAGATGATAGCGGTAGTGATGGTAAGCCGAAAGAATTAATTAAAGAAGCTTTGGAACAAGCTGCTAAAGATTCAACCATTAATTTAAGTGACTATGATCAATGGGATCGTGATGATATAGATGGTGACGGTGTTTATGATGAAAAAGATGGTATCGTTGACCACATTATGATTGTACATTCTGGTCCAGGTGAAGAAGCAGGCGGCGGTAAATTAGGTACTGATGCAATTTGGTCTCATAGATGGTCTCTTGATTTCGATGAGCAAGGAGAACCCTACACAATTCCTGGTACAGATTCAGGTCTTGACCAATTCGATGGTAAATTAGCAGCTATTGATTATACTGTTCAACCAGAAGATGGTGCTGCAGGCGTGTTCTCACATGAATACGGACATGATTTAGGTTTACCAGATGAGTACGACACGGAATATTCAGGTAAAGGCGAACCGGTATCATTCTGGTCAATTATGTCTTCAGGAAGTTGGGCAGGTGCAATTCCAGGTACTGAACCAACTGGATTTGATCCATACATGAAAGAAATGCTTCAACAACAACATGGTGGTAACTGGCAAACAGGTAATGAGCTTGATGCAACTGAATTTAATGGCGAAACTTCTGAATTAATTGATGAAGCAACAACTAAAGGTACAAACAGTGATGCTCTAAAAGTTAATTTACCTGAAAAATCTACATTAATACAAAAACCAGCACAAGGTAAGAAGGCTTACTGGAGTGGAGCGGATGATGATTCTCAATACTCTATGACTTCTTCTTTAGATTTAACATCAGCTAAGACGAGTGAATTAAATTTCAAAACTTGGTATGACATCGAACAAGGATTTGATTACGGATACGTACAAGTATCTACAGATGACGGTGAAAATTGGGAAAACGTTAAAGGAAGTATCACAAATAACGATGACCCAGCAGGAAGTGGACAAAACCAAGGTAATGGTATAGACGGTAAGTCTAACGGCTATGTTGATGCGAAATTCGATTTATCTAAATACGATGGTAAAAAAGTAAAACTAAGATTCTTATATGTAACTGATAAATATGAATCTAATCCAGGTTGGTTTATCGACCAAATCAAAGTATCATCAAATGACGGTAAAGAAATTTTAAGTGATGATGCAGAAGCGGATTCTAAATTTGAATTACAAGGCTTTGAACAAAGTGATGGTAATAGATATGACGAGAACTATTACTTATTACAATGGAGAAACTTCACAGGTCCAGATAAAGGCTTACAAAACATTAAACGCGGTGGCGGAACAATGTCTTATAACAAAGGTTTGACAGTTTGGTATGTAGACAAGAGTTTCTCTGATAACAATGTAAGTAACCATCCAGGACAAGGTTTCATTAGTATTGTTGATGCAGATCAAAATGCATTAAACTGGGAGAAAAAAGGTGTAGCAGATGATCCTGCAACAACACAATTCCAAATAAGAGATGCAGCATTCAGTTTAGACCATCAGCCTCAAATGAAACTTAAAAATGCAGAAGGTTATGAATTACATGATAATAAAATTAAGAAAAACCCACTGTTCGACGACAGCAAAGATTACTCAAACAAAGGACAAAAAGATGCAGGCGTATTATTACCAAATCACGGTCTGAAATTTGAAGTAACAGCAAAAAGTAAAGATAATACAGTCGGCAAAGTTAAAATTACAAAATAATAAATTAAGAAGACTAGAAGAGGCTGGGACATAAATACCCATTCTCAAATAAAAAGAGCTAATCCATATTTTCGGATTAGCTCTTTTTTCTTTATTTATAAAATCTAC
>NZ_JAJNIS010000009.1:0-84945 GCF_022386375.1 Mammaliicoccus sp. K-M42
TAAAAACCAAGCATATATATTTTGTTAATACCATAGAAAAACCAATGGTTGATTACATCTAAAGATATTACACAAAATTATGGACTTGACTCTAACGCCACTCTTATCACCAATTTCTACTCATATTGCTTTTAACACCACTCTTATCAGCAGTTTCTTCTCAATTTGCTTCTAACGCCATTCTTATCAGCAATTTCTACTCAAATTGCTTCTAACGCCATTCTTATCAGCAATTTCTACTCAATTTGCTTTTAACACCACTCTTATCAGCAGTTTCTTCTCAAATTGCTTTTAATGCCACTCTTATCAGCAGTTTCTTCTCAAATTGCTTCTAACGCCACTCTTATCACCAATTTCTACTCATATTGCTTTTATAAAACACGTACTAAATACTTTTTTATCCTTAAAATTAAGAAAACCCGTGAAAATCCTCGAATTTTCACGGGTTTTCTACTTACATCATCATTTGCGGATTAATATCTATTTCTAATGAGAGTTTGTCTTTCATATATTGTTCATGGTAATAATCATCTAGATATTTCAAAGCTGTTAACAAGTCTGGTTCATTCTTGAACTTTATGAGTATTTGGAATCTATGTTGGTTGTTTATTCGTGACAATGGACTTGGTGATGGTCCTAATATGAAGGACTGTGTTGTTACGTGTTGTACAAGTATGCCATGGATATGTTTGGATGCTTGCAATACTTTCCTTTTATCGACATGACTGATTGTTAAATTCACTAGATAGTAATAAGGTGGATATTTACCGACTTGTCTAAATTTCATTTCTTTTTGATAAAATGACAAGTAGTCATTCTTTGTTACATCTAATATAGCGTAATGATCAGGATTATATGTTTGAATCATTACTTCTCCTTGTTTCTTATGCCTACCTGCTCTACCTGCTACTTGTGTGAGTAATTGGAATGTCTTCTCACTTGATCTAAAGTCTGGTAAATTGAGCATTGTATCAGCGTTTAAAACGCCTACTAATGTAATATTTTCAAAATCTAATCCTTTAGCAATCATTTGAGTGCCTAATAAAATATTTGCTTCTTGATTACCAAAAGCTGTTAACAATCTTTCATGTGCACCTTTTTTAGACGTTGTATCTACGTCCATTCTAATCACTTTAGCGCGATCAAATGTTTCATATATAATTTCTTCTACTTTTTGAGTTCCGACACCCATTTGTCTAATATGTTCGCTTTCACAACTTGGGCATTTTTGTGGCATAGGTTCACTATAACCACAGTAGTGACATTTTAAGTCATCATGTGTTTTATGATATGTAAGCGAAATATCACAGTTGGGACATTGTGGTACGTGTCCACAATCTCTACATAACACGAAAGATGAATGTCCTCTTCTATTTAAGAAAAGTACAATTTGTTCACCTTTATCTATTCTTTCTTGAATGGCTTCTGTTAAATGATGAGAGAACATAGATCTATTTCCTTCTTGTAATTCTTCTCTCATATCGATTAATTCAATTTCTGGCATCTTCTGTTGATTAACTCGATCAGGTAATCCTAAATATTGATATACATTTTTTTCTGCTCGAGCAAATGTTTCTAAACTTGGTGTTGCTGATCCTAATACTACTGGACAATGGTGATATTCACTTCTCCATATAGCAATTTCTCTTGCATGGTACCTCGGATAGTCTTCTTGTTTGTAAGTTGATTCGTGTTCTTCATCAATAATAATGAGGCCTAGCTTTTCAAAAGGTGCAAACACACTAGATCTTGCTCCTACTGAAACACTCGCTTTACCATCTCTGATTTTTTGCCATTCATCATACTTTTCACCTTTTGATAGTCCTGAATGCAGTACTGCAACTTCATCACCAAATCGTGCTTTAAAACGATTGACCATCTGCGGTGTTAATGCAATTTCAGGTACGAGCATGATAGCTTGCTCACCTTTTTTTAAGACATTCTCAATTGTTTGTAAATAAACTTCTGTTTTACCTGAGCCTGTTACACCATGTAATAAAAATGTCTTAGATTCATTTGCTTTAACCGCTTCATCAATTTGAGTAAAAGCTTCTTGTTGCGCTTCTGTTAAAGCTTTATTGTGTTCTTTTTCAAAAATTCTATGCTCATAAGGGTCTCTATTTACAATGGCTTCGTATTTTTCTAGAACTTGATTTTTAACTAAAGTATTAATACTAGAATTAGAAAACCCTTCTTCTTTTAATGTTTTTAACAATACATCTTCATGTCTATGTTCTATTAAATAATTAAGGATATCTAATTGTTTTTCTCTCGTACGTAAAGATTCGATAATTTCATCCAGTCTATCTGTCGGTATAATTCTTACACACGTTGCGTACTTTCTCGTTAATTGTTGCCCTACAATCGTATCTTTAGTTAAGGCTTCTGTTTTTGCATAGCTTTCTAATTCTGCTACGATTTGTAGTGTTTGAGCTTGATCAAAAGTTAACATACCTTCTTTATTAAAATGATTTAAATATTGTGCAGGAATATCATCCGGATCTTTTATGATATATACTTTTTGATATTTAGCTTTAATAGCACTAGGCAACATGATTTCTAATGCTGAAATTCGTTTAACTAAATGAAAATTAGACATCCACTCACTTAGTTTGATTAATTCAGAAGTTAATTCTGGTTTAAAGTCTTTAACTCTAATTAAAGACTTTAATTTAGACTCGTCTATATCACTTGATAATTTTTCACTAATACCAATAACAAAGCCTTGAATTTTCCTTGAACCAAAAGGCACTTCAACTCTAACACCGACTTTAACAATATCCTCTATATCTTGAGGTATAATATAATCAAAAATTTTGTCGACGTTTTTAGCTGGAATATCCACTACAACATTTGCGATCAATCTTCCCACCTACTAGTGATTTCATTTAATATTTTAAAAGCTATTTTCTGTTTTGATTCTTTAGCTAAAGGTACTCTATCTCCATTTGCAAAAAACATTTCGACTTCATTGTCTGATGATCTAAATCCAATTTCTTGGTTTGCTACATGATTTGCAACAATAACATCAGCATTTTTCTTTTTCAGTTTGCCCATAGCATAAGTTTCCACATTATCTGTTTCAGCTGCAAAGCCAACCAAATATTGTTTATCCTTATGTTCCCCTAAATATTTCAAAATATCTGTCGTTCTTTTAAAAGTAAGCTCTAAATTACCATCTTGTTTTTTCATTTTATTATTTACAGTTTTAACTGGAGTATAATCAGCTACAGCTGCTGCTTTAATAATCATATCCATATCATCCATTCGTTCTTTAACTGCCTGAAACATTTCTTCAGCGCTAGATATTTGAATAAATTCTACTCCACTTGGTTGTGATAAACTCGTTTCACCACTTACTAATATGACATTTGCCCCTAAATTTCTAGCAGCTTCTGCTAAAGCATATCCCATCTTACCACTTGATCGATTTGTAAAATATCTTACTGCATCGACTTTTTCTACTGTTGGTCCAGCAGTTACGAGTACATTTTTGCCTTGGAGAGCAAAGGTTTGTGGATTTGATTGTTCTTTAAAATAATCATCTATAATAGTTAGTATCGTTATAGGTTCTTCCATTCTACCTTTTGCAACATAACCACATGCTAAATAGCCTTCTCCTGGTGCAATAAATTTATATCCATAATTTCTAAGTTGTGACATATTCTTAACTATTGATGGATGCTCTAGCATATGTACATTCATAGCTGGCGCAATAAATACTGGAGCAGTTGTTGCAAGCAATGTAGATGTCACAATATTATCAGCTAATCCATTTGCTAACTTGCTAATCGTATTTGCTGTTGCAGGTGCAACAATAACCGCATCTGCCCAATCTGCTAACGTGATATGTTGTATTTCACTTACATCTTTTTCATCAAAAGTGTCCGTATAAACATGGTTACGACTAATTGCTTGAAAAGCTAATGGTGTAACAAACTGTTGTGCATTCTCTGTTAACATGACACGTACAGTATAACCACTTTGAGTTAATTTGCTCGTTAAATCTATTGCTTTATAGGCAGCTATTCCACCAGTTACAGCTAGAAGTATATTCTTCATTTGTGTAATCCTCCGATAAATTCGATTCTAAATCTTTATATTTATTATACATTCTTTAAAATAGACTGTCATGAATATAAACTACTTACCTTCATTTAAATAAAAAGACCTTTTATGAAGGGATTATATTTCCCATACATAAAAGATCTTTTTTAGATAATGATAATTAGTCTTCTAGTTTAGCATATACTTTATGTGCTGCTATTTCTTCAAGTGCTTGACCTACATTTTTTAATGAACGATATTCATCTAATAATAAACTATCAGGGTGTTCTTGTAGTTCTCTGGCTCTTTTAGCTGCAGTCGTAACGACTAAATATTTAGAATTAATACTGTCTTTTAATTCATTTTGTGGTGGGTATAACATTATTTTTTTGCCTCCAATATCATTTTTCTATAGCGCGCTTCAACACGTTCTCTTTTTAAATGTTCTGCTTCTACGATTGATTGAATACGTTCTTTAGCTAATTCAACTTCATCGTTTACAACAACATAATCGTAAAGGTTCATCATTTCTACTTCTTTACGTGCTTCTAAAATACGGTTTTGGATAATTTCGTCTGATTCAGTACCGCGTCCAACTAACCTTTCTTTCAAGTGTTCTAAACTCGGCGGTGCTAAGAAAATAAATAAAGCTTCAGGAAATTTCTTCCTAACTTGTTTAGCACCTTCAACTTCGATTTCTAAAAATACATCATAACCGTTATCCATTGTATCTCTAACGTATTGTACAGGCGTACCATAATAATTACCTACATACTCAGCATACTCTATAAATTGGTCATCAGCAATTAAAGCTTCGAATTCTTCTCTTGATTTAAAGAAATAATCTACACCATCTGTTTCACCTTGACGCATTTTCCTAGTAGTCATAGAGATAGAATATTTAAAATCCGTACTAGGATCATCAAATATTGATTTACGTACCGTTCCTTTACCAACTCCAGATGGGCCAGAGAGCACTATCAGTAACCCTTTTTCAATGTTCATGTCAAACGACCTTTCCTAATGAATACTAACAATTTATTATCATTTTGTTTTTTATATCTTACCATATTTCAATTATATATGGCTAGAGAGGTTGTAAGATTAAACAGAATTATACTCATTTAATCCCTTACATGTTACAATAAATTGACTTTTGATAAAGGTGTGAGTGCAAATGGCTTTTGATGGCTTATTTACAAGAAAGATTGTTGAAGATATTCAATCGCTCGTTTCTGGGCGAATTCATAAAATTGCTGAACCAAGTTCAGATACGATTATCTTAACAATTCGTAGTGAAAGAAAAAACAAACAACTATTATTATCAACACATGCAAATTTTAGCCGTTTTCATTTAACAACGGAAAAGTATGACAATCCTTTTGATCCTCCAATGTTTTTAAGAGTATTACGAAAACATTTAGATGGAGGAATTATACAAAGTATTACTCAAATAGGAAATGATAGATTAGTAGAGATTGATATACATTCAAGAGATGAAATTGGAGATTTAAGAAAACGAACAATTGTATTAGAAATTATGGGACGACATAGTAACATTATTTTAATAGATGGAGAACGTAAAATTATCGATGGCTTTAAACATCATACTCCAAATACAAATACTGCTCGTACAATTATGCCTGGTTTCAAATATGAATATCCTCCTACTGTTAAAAAATTAAATCCATTTGAAGTAGACGATGTAAATAAATATATCAATTATAATGCAGGTAAAATAGACCGACAATTATTACAACAATTTGAAGGTTTTAGTCCACTGATTACAAAAGAAATTGTTTCTCGAAGACCATTTATGAATCAAGAAACGTTAGTAGAATCTTTTGATGAAGTAATGAACGAAGTAGATCAAACGCCTAAACCTGTAATTTATAGTGATGATTCAACAAATAAAGAAATCTTCTATTTCATGCCATTACATACTTATGGAAATAATTATATGGCATTTGATACAATTCATGAATGTTTAGATAGATTTTATGAATCACGTGGAGAGAGAGAACGCGTTAAACAACGTGCGCTAGATTTAGTAAAAATTATAGATCAACATTTACAAAAAAATAGAAATAAATTAGAAAAATTGATTAACGAAAAAGAGGCAGCTCGTACTAAAGATGAGCAACAATTATATGGTGAACTGATTACCGCTAATATGTATCAAATCAACCAAGGTGATAAAACGTTAGAAACAATCAATTACTATAATAATGAACCTATTTCTATACCATTAAATCCAACTAAATCACCTTCAATGAATGCACAATATTATTACAAACAATATAACAGACTCAAGACAAGAGAAATAGAATTAGAAAAGCAAATTAAACTTACTCATTCTAACATTCTATATTTCGAGTCATTAGAACAACAACTTGCTCATATATCAGTAGAAGATATAGACGATATAAGAGAAGAATTAGAAGACCAAGGTTTTGTAAAAAAACGTAAAAGTAAGAAAAAGAAAAAATCAAATAAAATAACAATCACGACATTTGTTTCTTCAGATGGGCAAACAATATTACTTGGTAAAAACAACAAACAAAATGATTATCTTACTCATAAAGTAGCAAGAAAAAATCAATTGTGGTTCCATACGAAAGATATTCCAGGTTCACATGTTGTTATACAAGAAGACGAACCAACAAATAGAACAATTGAAGAAGCGGCAATGATTGCAGCTTATTATTCTAAAGCAAGTCAGTCAGCACAAATACCAGTAGATTATACTGCAATAAGAAATGTCCACAAACCAAGTGGCGCAAAACCAGGATTTGTGACTTATGATAGTCAATCAACTCTGTACGTTACAACAGACTATGATGATATTAAAAAATTATTAAAACAATAAATAAGACGAAGTGCTATGTTGATTCAATAGCACTTCGTTTTTATTTTGAAAGAAAGTTTATTATTGTTGTTCTGGTAAAGCTAATTGGAAATTAACACCGTATTTATCTTGTACCCATGCAAATTCTCTGAATGTTGGTGGTAATTCAGTTTTAGGCATTAATATTGCACCACCAGATTTTAATTTAGAATATAGAGTCTCCATCTCCATAGCAGATTCACATGTTACATACAATGACATAGCTGGATTCATTTCTATTTCCACACCATTTCCTTGATCAATAGCCATAAATATTTGTCCGTTTATTTTAAAAATAGAATGTTGTACAGTACCAGGTTCCCCTGGCCCTTCTTCTCCATATTTAACCATAGTTAAAATTTCACTATCTTGAAAAATTGATGTATAAAATTTAATAGCTTCTTCAGCTTCACCGTTAAACATTAAAAATGTTGTAATTTTTGGTATCATGTAATAAACACTCCAATATCATATTTTAAAAATTTCTTATATCTTATATAATTTAGTATAATATTTATAAGAGACAAAGACAAAGGAGAGATTTTATGTCAATTTCATTATTGTTACCTATTGTTATTATGTTAGCCGTTATTATCATTGGGTACGTCTTTATCAAACTATTTATGGACTAATTCTTATGAAAATTCTTTAATTTATAAAATGGGTATCGTGCGTTTTACCTGATTTTGAACGGAATCGCACGATATCTCGAAAGTCTTCGTGCGTATTAACCTGATTTAATCCTAATTACTCAAAATAAAGACTCTCCTTGCCGTTATATGTAGTTCCACGGTATGGGAGAGTCTTTTTATTAATTATTTTTATTTAGTTGCTACAAATTCAATTCCAAATAACCATGGTACCATAAACCAAACGAATCCTACTATGATGACACAACTGATTAAGTTTAACCAAAATCCTGCTGTTGCCATTTCTCTGATTGTTACTTTATCTGTACCAAACACAATCGCATTTGGAGGTGTACCTACTGGCAACATAAATGCACAGTTTGCTGCCATTGCTGCTGGAATCATTAAAGCTAACGGATGTAAATTAATGCCTACAGCTATTGTTGCAAGTATCGGTAAAATCATTGTTGCTGTTGCTGTATTCGATGTAATTTCTGTTAAGAATAGTACAAAGAGCGCTACAATAGCAATGATTAGAATAATGTTTACACCTTCTAATCCAGAAATTTGTTTACCCATCCATTTATCTAAACCACTTTCTGTAATAGCTGAAGCTACTGCTAAACCACCACCAAAGAGTAATAAAATACCCCACGGTAAATCTTTAGCAATCGACCAATCTAAAATTCTAGCAAACTTTCTTTTAGCTGGTATTAAGAATAATATAACAGCAATAAACATTGATATCGTTCCATCTTTAACTAGCTCTGTAAAAGGTAACTGTGATAATAAGAATTCTCTTGATACCCATAAAAATGCTGCTAAACAGAATAACGTAAATACGACTTTCTCTTCATATGATGTCTTTCCTAATGCTTTTAATTCTCTAGTAATAATTCTTTTACCACCAGGTAATTCTTTCATGTCATGTTTAAACATGACAAAATTCAAATATGCCCAAGTAATTGCTAATAATATAATTACTGTTGGGACACCCATTACCATCCATTGTCCAAATCCAATTTCTTCACCAAATATTTTTTCATATTGACCTTTTAAAATAATTAAAGGTGGCGTACCAATTAATGTTCCAAGTCCACCAATTGTACCCGCATAACCAATACCTAATACAAGTGATTTTTCAAATTGAGTTAAACTATCGGAATCATTCCCGTCAGCTGTAAGTTCATTAGCTTCTTTAATAATCGCCATACCGATTGGAATCATAATCATAACAGCCGCTGTGTTTGACACAAACATTGACAATGCACCAGTTGCAATCATAAATCCTAATAAAATTCTACCAGTACTTGTTCCTATACTATTAATAATGACTAGTGCAATTCTCGTATGTAAATTCCATCTTTCCATTGCAATTGCAATAATAAATCCACCTAGGAATAAGAATACAATATCATTACCATAGGCGCTGGATACTGTTTCACTATCCATAACTCCACCTAATGGAAATAAGAATAAAGGCATTAAACTAGTGGCCGGAATCGGAATAGCTTCTGTAATCCACCATACTGCTATCCATAAAGTTGCTGCCATTACGTATACTCCAGTTTGGCTTAACCCATCCGCTTTGAAAAATAGCAATATTACTAAAAATAATAGTGGCCCTAAAATTAATCCGATTAATTGAGCTGTATTATAAGCTTTTAATTCAGGATCTGGTTTGTTTTGAGATTTTAATGCATCTGAAGAAAAGAATTTTAACATTTCTTTAGTTCTACTACTTTCTTTCCAAAGCTTTTCTGTAAATTTTTTATCTTGTTTACCCATATTATTACGCCCCCTTTTAATGTGTATTCGTTTACATTTTAACAAAGTTTATACAAAAGTAGTACTATTTTCTGAATATTCTATAATATTTATGCATATATTTACTAATTATATTTTTTGTAGTATTTTATCTAACTACCGCAAAAAAAGAAGCTAAGACAAATTAATTGTCTTAACTTCTTGTTCACTTCCCATTACTTATCAGAGTCTTTTGTATTAAAAACTCCATTTTCTTCAAGCTCTTTTTTTATGCTTTTAAATATATTTTTATCGTCTAAATCATAACTTCTCTGTCTATTTACATTAGTGTTATTCGTGTATCCAGTACGTTCATTTAAATTATGATCTCTTACTTTATAATGATTAAAGTCAGGTTTTTTATTAGTATCTTTTTTTAGAAAATCATTTATATGTTCCCATTTTTTTATCTGTTCTTTTTGTTGTTCAACAGATAGTTTATGCTGGCTACTCATAAAGACCCCCCTTATCTAGACTTTATTATAAAGTATCTTTCCATTCTTTTAAAGTTTTTATATCTTTATTTTGGATATATCCTTCTTTTTCTGCAACAGAAATAAGTTCGTCATAATTTGATAAAGTATAGTAAGGAATATCTTTTGATTCGAAAGCTTCTTCTGCCTTCTTGATTCCGTAAGTAAAGATTGCAAATACACCTATTACTTCTGCTCCGTCTTCAATTAATGCATCAACTGCATTAATTGAAGATCCACCTGTTGAAATTAAATCTTCTATAACAACTACTTTTCTCCCTTTGCTTAATGCACCTTCGATTTGATTCCCTTTACCATGCCCTTTACTTTTAGACCTTACATAACTCATTGGCAATCCTAATTGATCAGCAATGAAAGCAGCATGTGGAATACCTGCTGTAGCAGTTCCTGAAATGATTTCAACATCATGAGCATGTTCTTTAATTAATGATATAAGTCCTTTGTAAATCATTTCTCTAATTCCTGGATAAGCTAATGTGACTCGGTTATCACAATATATTGGAGATTTAATACCTGAACTCCATGTATACGGATCTTCTGGAGATAATGTTACAGCTTTAATTTCTAGTAATGATTGTGCGATATTTTGAGTCATATGAATTATCCTTCCCATCTATGTAATATTTCATGATATCTTGAAACTGGATTTTCATGCTGAGTTATAGAACGACCAACTACTATATGTGTTGATCCCAACTTTTTAGCTTCTTCTGGTGTTGTTACTCTTTGTTGGTCATGCGTTTTGTCGGATTCTAATCGTATACCTGGTGTTACTTTTAAGAAATCTTCTCCGATATTTTCTCTAATGAGTGTCGATTCTAACGGTGAACAAACAACGCCATCAAGTCCTGCTTGTTGAGTGATCTTGGCATAATGAACTACAGCATTTTCTATTGATGTTTGAATGTTTTGTTCATCTCTCATTTGTTCTTCAGTCGTTGATGTTAACTGTGTTACAGCGATTAATTTAGCTCCAGGATTTGTAGCACGTAGTCCTTCAAGTCCTGCAGCCATCATTTTCTTACCACCAGCTGCATGTACATTAATTAAATCGATATTAAATTTACCTAATCCTTTTAATGCGCCTTTAACAGTATTAGGAATGTCATGTAATTTTAAATCAAGAAATATATCATGCCCTCTATCTTTGATGACTTTTAGCGTTTCAGGACCATTTTGTAAATATAATTCCATACCCACTTTTACAAAAAGAGGTTCGTTAAATAAATCAAGAAACTGTTCAACTTCACTAAGCGTTGCAAAGTCTAAAGCTATTATTGGTGTGTTTTTCATTTATTTAACAACTCCTTGTTGATTATATGTTCGACCTTTAAGTTCTGAAATATGTTGAACACCTAAGTTATCGAGTAATGTAGGTAATTCATCTATAATATCTTTACATACAGTAGGATTCTCAAAATTAGCTGTTCCTACTGCAACGGCATCTGCCCCAACAGAGATATAATCAATTACATCTTGAGCAGTTCTAACGCCACCCATAGCAATAATCGGTATATCAATATTTTGGCTAACTTCATAAACCATTCTTAATGCTACTGGTTTAATTGCAGGACCACTTAAACCTCCAATAACATTACTAATGATAGGTTTGCCGGTTTTAGAATCTATTCTTAAGCCAACGAGCGTGTTAATCATCGTAATACCATCAGCATATTCTGAGATAGCTTTTGCCATTTCAACGATATTCGTAACATTCGGTGATAATTTCACATATACTGGGACTTCAGAAACTGCTTTTACTTTTCTTGTTAACTCACGTGCAACTTCTGGTACAGTTCCAAATTGAATACCACCTTCTTTAACATTTGGACATGAAATATTTAACTCTAGCGCATGAACATTTGGTGCGTTAGAAATATGTTTTGCTACATATACATATTCTTCTTCAGTAGAACCTGCCACATTTGCAATAATCGGTACATCGAATTGCTCTAAATATTTAAGTTCATGTTCTAAAATATGATGAACTCCCGGGTTCTGTAGACCAATTGCATTAATCATACCGCTAGCAGTTTCAGCAACACGAGGTGCCTCATTACCATATCTAGCATGCTGAGTTGCAGCTTTAATCATAATAGAACCCAACTCAGATAAATCATAAAATTGACTAAATTCCTTACCAAAAGCAAAACATCCACTTGCTGGCATAACTGGGTTTTTTAAATTTAGACCTGGTAAAGTTACATTTAATCTACTCATATGATCACAGCTCCTTTTTCAAATACTGGTCCATCTGTGCATACTTTTACATAGCCCGCTTCATCATTCGTATGACAAACACATGCATAACAAGCTCCAATTCCACAACCCATACGTTCTTCTAATGATATATAACCTTTAATATCACTTAATTGTTCTGTTAATGCTTTAAGCATTGGTTTTGGTCCGCAGCTATAAAAAATGTCGAAGGGTGTTTCAATATTATCAATAACAGTTGTAACAAATCCTTTTGTACCTAAACTTCCATCAACAGTTGCGATATACGTGTCACCGAGTGCTTTAAATTCTTCAATATAGAAAGCATCTTTAGCACTTTGGAATCCTAACACATGGATTGTCTTTATACCTCTTTTATTTAATTGTTTAGATAACTCATAAAGTGGTGGCACACCAATACCACCTCCAACTAACAAGGCAGTATTTTGTGCTTCTTCTACAGGGAAGCCATTCCCTAAAGGTGCAATCACATCAATTGGATCTCCAGATTTCAAAGTAGAAATCATTTCAGTACCATGACCTTCTTTTCTAAAAAGCATTGTGAATGTCTCTTCTTCATGGTTTACTTCACAAATAGATATTGGTCTTCTCAACATATGTTCAGTACCTGTACCTGCTTTAATATGAACGAATTGTCCTGGGTTTTTCATATTTTTCGTGAGATTTCCATGTACTTTTAATTCAAAGATAGCATCTGCTATTTGATTGTTTGATACAACTGTCATTATTTTAGACATAATACTCCCCCTCTACATTTGTTCGGTTTTGAAAGTCATACTTTCAATTACATCTGCAAGTGCATTTGCAGTATCAAGTGAAGTCAAACATGGTATGCCATTTTCAACTGATTCTCTTCTAATTTGGAAACCATCTCTATCATATAATTTCCCTTTCGTCATCGTATTCACAACTAGTTGAACTTCACCTTTTTGAATAACTGAAAGTAAGTCATGTTCTCCACCAATTTTTCCTACTGTGTATACTGGAATGTTTTGTTCGTTAAAGTATTTTGCAGTACCAGCTGTGGCAAAAATACGATACCCAATTTCATGGAATCTTTTCGCTATTGCTAAAGCTTCTGCTTTATCTTTATCACTAACCGTAAATAATGCTGTGCCTTGATCTTGTACCTTTAACCCGCTAGCTGTTAAGCCTTTGTATAATGCTTTTTCTAAAGTACTATCTTTGCCCATTACTTCACCTGTTGATTTCATTTCAGGCCCTAATGTTATGTCTACATTTTTAAGTTTGCTAAAGCTGAATACTGGTGCTTTTACGTATACACCTTCTTTATAAGGTGCTAATCCACTTTCATATCCTTGTTCTTTTAATGAAATGTTAGCAATTGCTTTTGTAGCAATTTTAGCCATTGGGATATCTGTGATTTTACTTAAGAAAGGTACAGTTCTACTTGCTCTAGGGTTTACTTCTAGAACAAATACCTCACCTTTAGACAATACAAACTGAATATTGATAAGACCAATTATGTTTAAGCCTTTAGCTAATCTCGTTGTGTAATCTACTAATAAATCAATTTCTTTATCAGTTAAAGTTTGAGGTGGATAAACTGCGATTGAATCACCTGAATGAACTCCAGCTCTTTCAATATGTTCCATAATACCTGGGATGACAACTGTTTCACCATCTGATATTGCGTCCACTTCTATTTCTTTGCCTGTTAAGTAACGGTCGATTAATACAGGATGTTCTGGACTTGCTTTAACAGCTTGTTCCATATAATTTTTCAATTCTGGTTCTGCATAAACAATCTCCATTGCTCTTCCACCTAATACGTAAGAAGGTCTTACTACAACTGGATAACCGATTTCATTTGCATTGTCTATTGCTTCTTGAACTGAAGTAGCTGTTTTACCATGAGGTTGCGGAACATCAATTTTTTGTAATAATGCTTCGAATTCTTTTCTATCTTCTGCTCTATTAAGATCTTCTAATGACGTTCCTAGAATTTTAACACCTTTTTTAGAGATTTTGTCAGCTAAATTGATAGCGGTTTGACCACCAAATTGAACAACTACACCTTTAGGTTGTTCATGATTAATAATACTCATTACATCTTCTTCAGTAAGTGGTTCAAAGTATAATTTATCTGATATAGAGAAATCAGTAGAAACTGTTTCTGGGTTGTTATTAATAATAATTGCTTCGTATCCAGCTTCTTGTATTGCCCAAACTGCATGAACAGTAGCGTAATCAAATTCAACGCCTTGTCCAATTCTTATTGGTCCGGATCCTAGCACAATAATTTTTTCTTTTTCAGTCACTACAGATTCATTTTCTGTTTCGTAAGTGCCATAAAAGTATGGTGTTTCAGATTCAAATTCAGCTGCACATGTATCAACTGTTTTATAAACTGGATTAATTTCATTTTGTTGTCTTAACTCATATATCTCTAGCTCTGATTGTTCCCATCTATGTGCAATTACTTTATCACTAAAGCCATATTGTTTTGCCCATAGTAATGCTTCTAAGTCACCTTTATTATTTTTTAAGTCATGTTCTATTTCGATGATGTGTTTAAATTTATTTAAGAAGAAATAATCAATTTGAGTTAATTCATGAATTCTTTCTAAAGAAGTTCCTCGTCTTATTGCTTCACCAATAAAGAATAATCTTTCATCATCTTGTGCTTTAATTCTTTCTTCAATAAAATCAAGTTCAAATTCATCACCATTTGGTAATCCTAAATGGTGTACACCATATTCTAATGAACGAATGGCTTTTAATAGTGACTCTTCATAGGTTCTACCTATTGCCATTACTTCTCCAGTAGCTTTCATTTGTGTACCTAAATGACGTTCCCCTTTTTCAAATTTATCGAATGGGAATCTCGGTATTTTAGATACGACATAATCAAGAGCAGGCTCAAATGCAGCATAAGATGTTCCTGTAACTGGATTTAACATTTCGTCTAAAGTCATTCCGATTGCAATCTTAGCTGCAAGTTTAGCAATTGGATAGCCTGTTGCTTTTGAAGCTAAAGCTGATGATCTTGAGACACGTGGATTTACTTCTATAATATAATAATCTAATGAGTCTGGATCTAGTGCAAGTTGTACGTTACATCCACCTTCAATTTTCAATGCACGAATAATTTTTAATGAAACATCTCTTAACATTTGATACTCAACATCAGATAATGTTTGACTCGGCGCTACAACAATTGAGTCCCCTGTGTGAATACCAACAGGGTCGATATTCTCCATGTTACAAACAACAATAGCATTATCATTTTTGTCTCTCATCACTTCGTACTCTATTTCTTTAAAACCTGCTATAGATTTTTCTAATAAACATTGTGTAACAGGGCTGTATTTCAAACCATTCTGAACGATTTCACTTAGTTCTTTTTCATCGTGACAGATTCCGCCACCAGTACCACCCATTGTGAATGCTGGTCTAACTATTAGTGGGTATCCTATTTCATTAGCAAATTTTAATGCGCCTTCTAAATCATTCACAATATCGCTTTCTGGTACCGGTTCATTTAGTTCATTCATTAACGTACGGAATAAGTCTCTATCTTCAGCTTGTTCGATTGAAGTAAGTTGTGTACCTAGTAATCGGACATTATTTTCTTCTAGTATACCATTTTCGTGCAATTCAATTGCCATGTTCAAACCAGTTTGTCCACCTAATGTTGGTAATAATGCATCTGGCTGTTCTTTACGAATAATGCGACTTACGAAGTCTAAAGTTAGTGGTTCAATATATACAGTGTCAGCTATTTCAGTATCAGTCATAATTGTAGCTGGGTTTGAATTCACTAAAATAACTCTATAACCTTCTTCTTTTAATGCTAAGCATGCTTGTGTACCTGCATAGTCAAATTCTGCTGCTTGTCCAATGATGATTGGACCTGAACCAATTACTAAGATGGATTTGATATCTGTTTGTTTAGGCATTGATTGTACGCTCCTTCGCTTTATGTAATTTAATCATTTCAATAAATTCATCGAATAAATAGTTAGAGTCATGTGGACCTGGTGAAGCTTCTGGATGATATTGTACTGAAAATGCTGGGTATTTTTTATGTCTTAACCCTTCGATAGATTTATCATTTAATGCTAGATGTGTAACTTCTAAATCTGTATTTGCAATTGAATCTTCATCTATTGCATAACCATGGTTTTGACTTGTTAAATCAACTTTACCTGTTTGTAAATTTTGAACTGGATGATTAGCACCTCTATGTCCAAATTTCATTTTGTAAGAAGTTGCACCTTGAGATAGTGCAAAAAGTTGATGACCTAAACATATCCCGAAAAATGGTATCTTGCCAATTAATTGTCCAATTGTTTGTATTGTTTCTTGAACACTTTCTGGATTACCTGGACCATTAGAAACCATGATACCATCAGGTGAAATATTCATAATTTCTTCAATTGATGTTTGATAAGGTACTACCGTTACATCACAGCCTCTTCTATTTAATTCTCTAACGATATTTTCTTTTTTTCCGTAATCAATTAATACAATTTTATAGCCATCTCCTGTAGAAATATAAGGTCTAACTGAAGATACTTGTTCAACTTCATCCGTTCTCAATGTTTCATTATTCAAACGTTGTACTAATGCATCAATTTCGTTAGCATTATCTGTGAAGCCTGCTTTTAGAACACCATATTTTCTTATTTTACGTGTTAAACTTCTTGTATCAACACCTGAAATACCAGGTATTTGATAAAATTTCAACGTTTCATCTAATGACTTGCTTGATCTGAAGTTGCTTGGATAGTCACATACTTCTCTTACGACAACGCCATTTAAAGTAGGACTTAATGATTCGAAGTCATCTCTATTGATACCATAATTACCGATAAGAGGATAAGTAAACGTAATAATTTGTCCAGTGTATGACGGGTCTGAAATCGTTTCTTGATAACCTGTCATAGCTGTATTAAATACAATTTCACCTAAAGTTAATTCATCAGAGCCTAAAGCATATCCTTTATATGTAGTACCATCTTCTAATACTAAGTATCTTTTATTTTTCATCTTATACTTCCTCCTTATAGACGATCTCACCATCACAAATTGTTAAAATTGGATAGCCTGACACGACTTCTCCAATAAATGGTGTATTACTACTTTTAGAAGCAAATTCTTCAGCAAGTATCGGTCTTTCTGTATCTAAATCAATAATCGTTATATCTGCATAACTTCCTTCTTCTAAACGTCCATAAGGTAAATTAAACGTTTCGCATGGTTTAGTCGTTAAGAATGACACAAGTTGTTCTAAAGTAAATTTACCGGTTTTCACGAAGTTTGTATAAAGTAATTGGAAAGCTGTTTCACTTCCTACGATACCAAAAGGTGCATCTACCATTGGCACTTCTTTTTCTTCTTTAGCATGTGGTGCATGATCTGTAGCAATACAATCAATTGTTCCATCAAGTAATGCTTCTATTAATGCATCTCTATCTTCTTTAGCTCTTAATGGTGGGTTCATTTTATAAATAGCATCATCACCTGGTACATCTTCTTCTGTAAGTAATAAGTGGTGCGGTGTAACTTCAGCTGTAACTTTTATACCCGCTTTTTTAGCATCTCTTATAACTCTTACACTTTCTTTAGTAGAAACATGGCATACGTGATAATGACAATTAGCTGCTTCTGCTAATAGAACATCTCTCGCTATTTGAACCGCTTCACAAATGGCCGGTATACCAGGAATATTTAATTCTTCGCTACGTTTACCTTCGTGCATAGCGCCACCATATATTAATGAATTATCTTCACAGTGTGCGACGATTGCTTTATCTATTTTAGCTGCTTCTTGCATTGCTTCATACATCATAGATGCTGTTTGAACACCTACTCCATCGTCAGTAAATTGGAACATGCCTCTATCTTTTAAAGCTTTAAAATCAACATGTTCTTTACCTGCTTGTCTTACTGTTATTGAAGCGTAAGGCAATACTCTAACAACTGCATGTTCGTCTATTATTTTATGCAGTCGATCTAAATGTTCAACTGAGTCAGGTACAGGTTTAATATTTGGCATCGGGCAAACTGTTGTAAACCCACCTCTTGCAGCAGCCTTAGTGCCTGTCTCAATCGTTTCTTTATGTTCTCCACCAGGTTCTCTTAAATGCACATGTACATCTACAAACCCCGCAGATATAAAATGTCCTTTCGCATCAATTATTTCATGATTTTCAGCATCAATATAATCATTTATTCGTTTAATTTTACCGTCTTCGATTTCAACTTCTTTATGAACTAATTGACCTTCTAATAAGATTTTTCCATTTTTGATTATAAGTGACATTTTACTTTTTCCTCCTTGTGATTAAGTACATCATAAATACATGCCATTCTAATAAATACACCATTCTCCATTTGCTTAAATATCCTTGACTTTGGACTTTCAACTAATGAAGAATCGATCTCTACACCTCTATTTACTGGTGCTGGATGCATAACGATTGCTTTATCAGATAATTTATTATATCTATCAATTGTTAATCCGTATGCCTCATGATATTTCTCAGTATTAAAAGTCATACCTGATTCGTGCCTTTCATTTTGCACTCTTAATAACATACAAACATCAACTTCATCTATGACATCATCAATTTCAGCGTAAGGTACATTTGAAAAATCAGACTTCCATTGTTCTGGTGCACTGAACATAACTTCTGATCCTAATTTCGTTAAAGCTTCAGCATTACTTCTTGCTACTCTTGAATTCTTTATATCTCCTGAAATAAGTATTTTTAATCCTTCAAAATAACCATATTCCTCATAAATTGTCATTAAGTCTAAAAGACTCTGTGTTGGATGTTGTCCACTACCATCTCCACCATTTAATACAGGAATGCTAAGTCCTTTTAAGTTATCATAATAGGCATTTTCACTATGTCTAATGACGAGTGCATCAACACCAATTGATTCTAGTGTTTTGCATGTATCATATAAAGATTCTCCCTTTTGTACAGAAGATGTACTTGTTTCAAAAGGAATTACCTCTAACCCTAACTTTCTTTCAGCCATTTCAAAGCTACATTTCGTTCTAGTGGAATTTTCAAAGAATAAATTCGCTACTGTCATACCTTGTTCAAAAGGTTCTATACCATTTTGTTTGATTTTCTGTGCTTTTTTAATGATTTTCATTATGTCTTCTTTAGTTAGATCAGTCATAGTTAATAAATTTTTCAAGTGACACGCCTCCTTGAGATTATTTTATTTTCTTAGGCAAAATAAGATTGAGCAAGATACCAACTGTTGCAGCTAAAGCCATACCTTCAATATTCAAATGAATACCGATACCTGTGAAATCTAAATGTGCTTTACCAATTCCTAATACAAGAATGACTGAAGCAATAATCAAGTTTCTGTTATCTCCGAAATCAATATTGTTCTCTACTAACATTCTTAAACCACTTGAAGCAATGATTCCGAATAATAGTATAGATACACCGCCCATTACAGGTGTAGGAATTGTAGAAATCATTGCTGTAAATTTACCAACAAATCCTAAAATTAATGCGAGTGTAGCTGCACCACCTATCACCCATATACTATAAATTCTAGTAATGGCTAATACGCCGATGTTCTCACCATAAGTTGTGCTTGGTGGTCCACCGATGATTGAAGACATCATAGTTGATACTCCATCACCAATTAATGATCTGTGTAAACCTGGGTCTTTAAAAAAGTTTTTACCTACTATTTTATTAATTACAATTTGATGCCCAATATGCTCACTTACTGTTACAAATACAATTGGAAGCATGATGAGTATAAGTCCCCATTGTATAGATGGTGTGTAATCATGAAATGGCATGTATATGTCTGGCATTTGTAACCATTTTGCTTTTGAAATTGGACTTAAGTCAACAATTCCAAATAATAATGATGATATATATCCAACAATTATACCGATTAGTACTGGAATAATTGATAAGAATCCTTTAAAGAATACTGAGACAATAATTGTCGTTATTAATGTTATAAGTGCCACTGTAATGTAAACTCCGCTATACCCTTGCATGGCATTTGAATCCGTGTACATTGCCATATTAACAGCTACAGGTGCTAGACCTAATCCAATCACCATAATTACTGGACCTACTACAACTGGTGGTAATAAGTTTAACAACCAATTCGTTCCTGTAATTTTTATTATTATTCCGATGATGACGTAAAGTATACCACTCATGAATAAAGCGACTAACATTTCACCTAAGTCATGTGTTTTGAGTCCTACTATAATCGGTGTTATAAAAGCAAAGCTTGATCCGAGATAAGCAGGAATTTTGCCTTTCGTAATCATTATATAAAGCAAAGTTCCAAGTCCCGATGCTATAAGTGCTGCCGAAACAGGCAAACCTGTTAAAAATGGTACAAGTACTGTTGCACCAAACATTGCAAATAAATGTTGTGAGCTTAAGAAAAACCATTGTGAAGCTTTAGGTTTTTCATTTACATCTAGTATTGGCTCGACTGTTCGTTCAAACATTTCTTCGTTGTGTGTCATTTTCCTTCTCCTATTCAAAAAAAGATCCCTTTACACAATTTGCAAAGGGATCTATGGGTACAGTTATACCTATGCTGATATAGATATACTGTCTCATATATACTCCTTTGCCAGTCTCTCGTACTGATTTAAAAGGATTTATTTAATTTAATGTTACTGCTGTTTGTTTATCAAACTCTTCTAATTCTACGACTATAGATTCATTAGAAGATGTTGGTATATTTTTACCAACATAATCCGCTCTTATTGGAAGCTCTCTATGTCCTCTGTCAACTAATGTAGCTAAACTAATTTTTCGTGGTCTTGCATGATCTAATATAGCATCTAATGAAGCTCTTACAGTTCTTCCTGTATATAATACGTCGTCAACAATAATGACATGTTTATCATTAATATCAACATCGATATTAAATGATTTCACTTTAATTGCATCTTGTTGATTTTGAACATCATCACGATAATGCGTCACATCAATTTCGCCAGTTGGTACTTGAACTTGTTCAATAGCTTCGATTTTTTGTTCGATTCTATTCGCAAGAAAAACGCCTCTTGTCTTAACACCTAACAAGACGATATCTTTCGTGCCTTTATTCTTTTCCAATATTTCATGTGACATTCTTGTTAATGCTCTATTAACAGCAGCATCATCCATGATTAATCTTTCAGCCATATCCAATCTCCTTCCACAAAAAAAATACTCACGCCTGTAGAAGACATGAGTATATACTAGTACCATTAAAATGGTCTACACGTACATATTATGTCTTCTCAGCCTCTCTGGACTGTCCGTTAAAGACGCTTTAATTGTTAAATCCATACTATCGTTTTTTTCTGTTGATGTCAAAGTTTATATAAAATTAATTAAGTATTATTACACGTCTGAATTATTTTTTATCTTCGTGATTTCTTAATTTTTCTAACAACGTTTCAAAATACTCAGGTAACGGTGCTTCTTTTTCAATGTATTCACCCGTTACTGGATGTTCGAAACCTAATAAACCTGCATGAAGTGCTTGTCCATCTAAATTCAAAGTTTTCTTAGGTCCGTATTTAGGGTCTCCTACTAAAGGAAATCCAATATGCTTCATATGAACTCTGATTTGATGAGTACGTCCAGTTTCTAACTGACAATTTACTAATGTATATTTTTCGAATTTATCAACAACATTAAAATGTGTCACTGCTTCTTTACCATCATCAACAATTGCCATTTCTTGTCGCTCTTTAGGATTTCTTCCTATTGGTGCTTCAATCGTACCAAATTCATGTGGTATATTACCATGAACAAGTGCAGTATATTCTCTCGTTACAGTTTTATTTACTAATTGTTCAACAAGCCCTCTATGAGCAATGTCATTTTTAGCAATCATCAATAAACCTGAAGTATCTTTATCAATACGATGAACGATACCTGGTCTAATTTCACCATTAATTCCAGACAAATCTTTAATAACATGCATTAATCCATTTACTAATGTACCTGTATAATGCCCTGGTGCCGGATGAACAACCATACCCTTAGGTTTATATACTACCGCTACATCTTTATCTTCATAATATACTTCAATACCTAAATCTTCTGCCACGATGTCTACTTCTTCTACAACTTTTTCAGTAACAACAATAACATCATTTAATTTCGTCTTGTAATTTGCTTTAATAACATTACCATTTACTTCAACTAAACCTAATCTAATCCAATCTTGGATTTGGTTTCTAGACCAATCCGGGTTTAACTCAGGTAATAACTTATCTATTCTAACGCCTTTTTCATTTTCTGTTTCAATCTTAAATTCAAATGTATTCAAGCTTTCTCCTCCTTACCTTCAAATAAAATCACAATAATTAATACGATTACACCTATTGTTAAAGCAGCGTCTGCTACATTAAATATCGGAAAATTATAGCCAAAGATATATGTGTCAATAAAATCAACAACTTCGCCTCTAAACAATCTGTCTATAAAATTACCAATTGAACCAGCAATTAACAAACTTAAACCAAGTTGCATAACAGGTTGACCATATCCCTCATTTTTAAAAAACATAAATAAAATAACAAGTACAACAACAGTTACAATATAAAACAACCACATTTTTCCTTGTAAAATACCCCAAGCAGCACCTTGGTTTCTGTGAGATGTAATATATATAACTTTACTGATTACTTTTACAGATTCACCAACTTCTAATGATTTAACAATCATAAACTTAGTTAGTTGATCAAATACTATCAATAATACAATAAAAGTACTCCATATCGGTATATTGTAACCTTTACGCATCTATAGTTCACTCCAATCTTGATTATTTTACCACATAAACAGACATGTTTGTTAATATGAATTTTTAAAATTATGTCCAATTTAAAAAGAGATTAAGCAACATTAAGTTACTTAACCTCTAAAAAATAATTCATAAATCTAATTATTGATACTTTTAATTATGATTTAACTTTTCTAGATAAACTAAATATACCAACTGCAGATAATACCGCAAAAGTAAATAATACATAACGTAATATCACGTTATCATTTTCACCTGTTTTCGGTAATTCTTTTTGCGATTTATTAGATTTGTTTTCTTTTGATTTAACCTTATTTACAGATTCTTCCTTAGACTTTACATCTTTATTATTATCTTGTTTAGCTGTTTCAGAAGATTTAGGTTCAGATTTATTTGTATTCATATCTGTTTTATTTTGCTCATTAGCTGATTGTTTAACTTTCTTATCATTTACAGCCACTTTGTTATCTTTATTTACGACTGTATTTTTAGGAGTTTCTGCTTTTTTATCATATTTTTTTCCTGTATTTGTATTTACTTCTTTGTCATCATTTTTATCTTTATTTGGATCTTTTTTAGTCGGTTTATCTTTGTTATCAGAAGCTAGTTGATCTGGACTAGGTGGCTTTTCTTGATTGCCATTAGGGATTTTTGTATTACTTTGTTGTCCAGGTTGTTGCATATTTGTTTGATTATATGAATAATGATTGTCAGCACTAGGGTCAAAATTAATACCATCTAAAGGTCTAGGATGTTCACCTACAAACAAGTCATTTACTCTGCCTTTCGAAGCATAAAATTCAAAGTATCTCCATTGATCAGATATATGTTTATATTTTGGATTTACTTCATTTGTTTTGACACCATTCTTAATAATATAAAAATCCTCTGGATCTGGAGTCTTAACTTCTAATATTTCTTTTTCTGGAATACTCATTGAACCATCAGAATTAATGTATATAGGAGCAGCCTTACCACTTGATTTAAATACATATTTAACAGGTTTATTCTCCTTCAATTCCTCAGCATTCACTTTCCCTACAATAGGAGCACTTACAATTGTACATAACAAAGTTGATAAAAATACTTTCTTTAACATAAACATCTCTCCTTACATGAATAACATTTATAATATTTTTACTGCTTTGTTCTCAATATAACCAATCCAATTATCTTTATTATCGTATAATGAATAATAAGTTTTCCCATTACTTAATTTATATTGAGCTTTTGCAAATAACTTTTTATTTATATATTTGTCAGAAGATTCTCTTTTAGTATCAATTAAATATCCATAAAAGTTATAATTTTTACTTATTTATCTAATAAAAATGTTCAACGATACTTACATTAATTTAAAAATAAAATGATGTTTATTCTCTAGTTAATGACATTCACTTCTTGGCGTAGATGTATATATCACTCCTTTGCATATTTTAACCTTTCATATAACTTTCTCATATTTAGGTTTGGTCTTTATATATCCTATATTTTGTCTCTCTTGAAGAAGCTTATATCGCAGATTAATTACTTTCATTATATTATGTAAATTTTTTTACTAACAATACTTTTTTTAATGAATTTTATATTAAATATAACAAAAATATAAACATACAAAAAACGCCCAATCCGAAATAAGTACTACGGATTGGGCGTTTATAAAACTTCATTCTATATTAATGTTTTAACTACTTCTTGGCAACGTGGACATAAATGATCAAGTTCACCTACTGAACCTAATTCATCTGAGTAATTCCAACAACGTTGACACTTTTCTCCATCTGCATGTTTAACTGTTACTTTAACATACTCATATTCTTCTCCATCTGTTAATTCATCAACTACATCAACTTTTGATACGATAAATAGTTGTTGTAAGTCTTGGAATTGACTTAAGAATTCTACTGTATTAAAGTCTTCTGAATTTGAAAGTGTGATATGTGCTTCTAATGATTTACCAATAACTTTTTCGTTACGTGCAACTTCTAAAGCTCTATTCACATCGTCTCTTAATTTCATAAGTTTAGACCATTTTTCAACTAATTCAGTATCAACTTCATGTGGATTAGGCATATTTGTTAAATGAACACTTTCTTCTTCTACGTGTGGAATGTGTCCCCAAATTTCATCTGCAGTATGTGGGATAATTGGTGCTAATAATTTAGTTAATTTAACTAATGTTTCGTATAACACTGTTTGCATACTACGACGTTTCAATGAATCATATTGTTCGATATAAAGAATATCTTTACCATAATCTAAATAGAAGTTACTTAATTCTACATTGATAAAGTTTTGAATATCTTGATAAATATCTAAATAATCAAATGCTTCATAATGAGATAAAGTTCTACCAATGAATTGGTTTAATCTATTATGCATGTATTGATCAATTTCAAGCATATCTTCATATTTAACGTTGTCAGTTGCTGGGTTGAAATCATTAACATTTCCTAATAAGAAACGGAATGTATTTCTAATTTTACGATATACGTCAGAAGTTTGTTTTAAGATGTCATTTGAAATTCTAACATCTGCTAAGTAATCTACACTACTAACCCATAATCTCGCGATATCAGCACCCATTTGTTTAACAATTTTATCTGGAACGATTACATTTCCTAAAGATTTACTCATTTTCTTACCTTCTCCATCCATAACGAAACCGTGTGAAAGTAACATTTTGTATGGTGAGATACCTTTAGTTGCTACAGATGTTGTAATTGAAGAGTTGAACCAACCTCTATATTGGTCACTACCTTCTAGATAAATATCAGCTGGATAAGATAATTCAGGACGTGTTTCTAATACACCTCTATGTGTTGAACCAGAATCAAACCATACATCCATAATATCAGTTTCTTTTGTAAACTCACCATTTGGACTACCTTCATGAGTAAATCCTTCAGGTAACAAGTCTTTCGCTTCTCTTTCAAACCAAATATTTGAACCATGTTCTTCAAATAGATTTGCAACATGATTAATTGTTTCATCTGTCATGATGATATCGCCATTTTCAGCATAGAATACAGGTAAAGGAACGCCCCATACTCTTTGACGAGAAATAACCCATTCTCCTCTATCTCTAATCATGTTATATAATCGCGTTTTACCCCAATCAATTTTGAACTTCGTATTATCGATTGCATCTAAAATATCTTCTCTTACTTTACTGATAGACGCAAACCATTGTTCAGTTGCTCTAAAGATAACTGGTTTTTTAGTGCGCCAGTCATGAGGATATGAATGTTTGAAGAAAGAAAGTTTTAATAACGCGCCGACTTCTTCTAATTTTTCAGTAATTGTTTTGTTCGCTTTATCGTAAAATTGTCCTTCGAATTCACCAGCTTCTTCAGTGAATACACCTTTATCATTGATAGGACTAATAACATCTAGACCATATTTTTGACCAACTACATAGTCATCTTCACCATGTCCAGGTGCTGTATGTACACAGCCAGTACCTGCATCCGTTGTAACATGATCACCTAAAATTAATAATGATGTTCTATCGATAAATGGATGTTGAGCAGTTATATATTCTAATTCAGAACCACTAAACTCTTTCTCTCTTACGATTGTTTCTTTATTCCAGTCTAATTCTTCACAAACTGTATCTAATAAAGCATCTGCAACTACATACTTTTTACCTTCAACATTAACTTGAACATAATTTAATGTAGGATTTACAGCTATTGCTACATTAGATGGAATAGTCCAAGGAGTTGTAGTCCAAATAACAAATGCAGCATCTTCGTCAACAATACCTTTACCATCAAGAACATTAAATGCTACATAAATTGAAGGAGATTTTTTATCTTGATATTCGATTTCAGCTTCTGCTAAAGATGATTCACTTGAAGGAGACCAATATACTGGTTTTTTCCCTTTATAGATTAAACCTTTTGCAGCCATTTCACCAAACACTCTGATTTGCGCCGCTTCAAATTCAGGTTTCAAAGTAATATATGGGTTATCCCAATCACCATTTACACCTAAACGTCTAAAGTCTGCTTTTTGTAATTCAATTTGCTCTAATGCAAACTCTTTACATTTTTCACGGAATTCCGCGATTGTCATTTCTTTTCTTTTAACACCTTTATTTGTTAATGCTTGCTCGATTGGTAAACCATGCGTATCCCAACCTGGAACGTATGGTGCATAATAACCAGACATTGATTTTTGTCTCACAATTATATCTTTCAAAATTTTATTCAATGCGTGTCCCATATGCAAATTACCATTAGCGTATGGCGGTCCATCATGAAGAATAAATGGTGTATTTCCTTTATTTTTTTCTAAAATTTTATTGAATAAGTCTTTCTCTTTCCACTCTTCTTGGATTTGTGGCTCTTTGTTTGGTAAACCACCTCTCATTGGAAAACTTGTTTTAGGCATTAGTAACGTATCTTTGTAATCCATAAGTCTTAATCTCCTTCTTCATTTAAATTAAAATAAAAAACTCTAAGTTGAAATAATAGGGACGACTTTAATCGCGGTACCACCCTCATTAACTCAACTTAGAGTTCACTCATCAAAAATATATAATTTTGTAAACAGGTGATACCTAAAGAATTGAAATCGTCAGGCTCACACTATCCCTAACTCGCTTAGCAAATCATTATTCTTTAGACTTGTCCTCTTCACTATTTACTATTTGATTATTTATCTGTTCTTGATTATTTTCTTCTTCTTTATTCAAAATGTCAATATTTTCTTCAGTAACTTGTTGTTGATCAATATCATAATTTAATAAATAATCCCAATCATCATTCTTCAGTAAATCTAATTGAGCTTCAACTAACATGCGAAAACGAGAGCGAAACACTTTAGATTGACGTTTCATATCTTCAGTTTGGAAACTGATATGACGCGCTTTTTGGAGTGCATCATTAATAATTTGATCCGAACGACCTTCAGCTTCTTTAACAATAGCATCTGCTTTTAATACAGCAGTATGTTTTGTTTCTTCGCCTGTTTTTTGTGCTTGTAACAATGCTTCAGATATTGTATTTTCAACCGCTTTAAAACGATTAATATTTTCATCTTTGTCATTAATTAAAGTTTGTAACTGATCTTTATCGGATTTTAATTTTTCAATTTCATCACTTAAAGTCTGTAAATATTGACGTACTTCTGATTCATCTAATCCTTTATGGACTCTACTAAACTCTTTTTGTTTGATTTCTTCTGGGGTAAATGCCATAAGTTTTCCTCCTTAGCACTATTTAAACAAAGTTTTATAAGTTATTCTTAACTTCCCTTTTTTTGACTCTCCATTGTTTGCTATGATCAATGCTCGACCATATCCTTTAATAGATAATAAGTCATTCTCTTCGACTATAAAGTCTACTACTTCAATTTCTCTATGATTGACTTTAACACGTTTACTTTCAATTAGCTTTTTACTTATCGTTCTACTTGTATTTGTTATATGTTTTACTATAACATCAAGTCTCATTGCACTAACTGTTGCATCGTGACTATTCCAATTCTCATTCGATTGTATCATATTTTGGAAAGGAATAGAACTCAATTTAATTCCTGCGCCTTTAATCTTTGTTAATTCCATCATAATATATGATTCAAATCTTTTTGTCAAAACAAACTGTATTCGGCCATTTACGATTATATCGCCAAGTTGATTTCTATCTATTCCAAGAGACATAATCGTCCCTAATACGTTGCGATGCGTCAGATTAACAAATTTAGAAGGATACGTAAGTTCAATTAGTACAATTTCATAATCTTCATCAGTTGGAACAAAGTAATCTGGTGCAACAATTGCACGTTTTCTTTCAGATTCATTATTACCTCCAAAAAAATGAACTTCTAATTCATCAAATCCTCCAACTATAGTTTGTAAAATAAACTGTTCTCTAGGATCTAAAAAATCAGTTAATAAATGTTGATAATTTCTTTCTGCTATTTCACATTTATTTAAAAATAAATCAATTTCTTCTTTTTCTTCTTTTCTAAAGTGCTGATATATATCCATTTTACACCTCTAATTATATAAAAAATAGGATGTGACATTTCGTCCCACCCTACTGTCATTCATTGTTCATTTATAATATTGGTACAACAGGTACAATCATATTAAATATATTGATTAAACCAACGTAGAATAAACTTAGTGTAATAAATGCCACAATTGATGATATGTCTAGCATACCTAACGGTGGAATAATTTTTCTAAATGGTTCTAAAAATGGTTCATATATTTTTCCTAAAAATTGTCCAAATGCGCCTTCTCTAAGGCTTGGTAACCAAGATGTAAGGAAATAAACAATCATACCATATTGATAAATTTTAACTAGGAATAATATAAATCCTAAAATTGTACTTAATAATCCACTATCCATATCTTAATACCTCTATTCTTGATAAGGTTCAACTTGTTCTAACTGTTCAGTAATTGATCCTGCTACTTCAACATTATCAGGTGTACATAAGAAAATATCTGTACCTACTCTTCTTATATCTCCACCTATTGCATAAACAGTACCACTTAAAAAATCTATAATTCTTTTAGCTGATACTTTATCAATGCGTTGTAAATTCACTAAAGTAGTTCTTCTGTTTTTCAACTCATCAGCGATATCTTGAGTATCAGAAAATACTCTTGGTTCAAATAAGCACATTTTTGAACTTTGCGCAAAATCCATATTACCACTCATGCTTACAACATTCGTTTGAGATGAATTTGTACGTTTTTCAGTCATGGCCTCTTTCCTTTCAGGTTTTTTAAAATCACGTGAACGTTGTGATTGATATCTTGTAGTATTTGCTTTTTGTGTTGGTACACTTTTAATAGATTGTTGATTCATTTTTTTCTCTTGTGTAGAAGGTTCTTGCTGTGGTGTTTGTTGTTTTTGTTCTCTTTGTGGTTCTTCGTATACCTCTTCTTCTTCATCAACTACGAAAAAACCTTTAAATACATCTTTAATTGCCATAATTTACACTCCTATTCACCAACTAATTTAGTACCAATTCGTACATATGAAGCACCCTCTAAAATTGCTTCGTTAAAATCATTACTCATACCCATGGATAATTCAGTACATGGCGCATAAGATAAATTCAATGATTGTACTTTATCTTTTAAATTTCTTAGCTGATTAAAATATTGTCTTAATTTCGTTTTATCTTCAGTCAAAGGTGCCATAGTCATTAATCCAACTACTTCAATATGTTTAAAAGTTTTAAACTCTTCTATAAATGGAATCAATTCTTCCGGTGAAATACCATGTTTAGATTCTTCACCTGAAACATTTACCTGAATAAAACATTTTATAACATGATCAGCACGTTTATCAATTTCTTTAGCTAATTTCAATCTATCTAATGCGTGTAAGTAGTCAATTTCATTGATTACTTCTTTAACTTTTCTCGTTTGTAATGACCCTATAAAGTGCATTACAGCATCATCAGGTAGATGTTTTTTCTTTTCTAAGAAACCTTCTATTCTATTTTCGCCAAAATTTTTCAATCCAGCTTCATAAGCTTCTATAGCTCGGTCTATTGTAACATATTTTGTCACAACAATCACTTGAGGTGTTGTGTCAAACTGTGATTTATTACAGCTGTCACAAATTTGTGAATTTATTTCTTTTAAATTTTCTTCTACTGATTTCAAAACTTTACCTACTTTCTGCCTATAAATGCAAGCATTCTACCAGTATTACCTTTTTCAACTCTGTATGAAAAGAATAAATCTGTTTCACTTGCTGTACAGTGGCTCGTTTTAACAATATGCTCTGGACTTATCCCATAATGTATTGCCAACAATTCGTTAGCACGTTTCAAATCAATACCATATCGATCTTGTTCTCTTTTTTCTATATATAAACTAGCATCTATTGGTAAAGAATTGAATTTATTGTATATATCTTCATTGATTTCATAAGTATTAGAAGTAGACGGACCTATCACAATTCTGAGATTTGCTAATTCACCATTGTATTGATCTATCATTTCTTTCAATATTTGAGTGTATGTGCCTCTCCATCCAGCATGACAAAGACCGATATATTTATTTTTAACGTCGTATAAATATATTGGAACACAATCTGCAAAACACATTGTTAAAAGTAGATTAGATTCGTAAGTAAATAGCCCATCAATTCCATGTAATTCATTTGTTAAAGCTTTTATATTCTTACCTTTATCATCTGAAAATACCTCTTGAACTTTGTTTTCATGCGTTTGTATTGGCAACACCCAATTTTCACAATTGAAACCAATTTCATCAGCCAATATTTTTTGATGAGCAGTAATATTTTCTTGATTGTCATCAATATAACGTGCCATGTTAAAGGCATTTTCTGGGTATGAACTGTAACCATCTTTACGTGTTGTAATACCTAGCGTTATATCTTCTCTACTATCGATGTCATACTCTAAATAATGATTTCGCTGACTAAATATCTCTTTCATTTCATCTCTCCTAACAAAAAAAGTCATCAGGACTTAGCCTGATGACTTTTTAAGTTCATTTATCGTCTAGAGCGTCTAGAACGTCTATCTTCTCTATTTCGAATGAAACTTGGAATATCACTATCATCAGTTGATTCATTTGCTGATTTATTTTCAAATGAAGCTTTTCTACCTAGTGATTCCCCTTCTTCTCTATTAGAAGTAGGTTCTTCTGTAGTTCCACCAAATGCTCCACCACTTTGAGGTTTGCGAGCATTAGAAGGTTTGTCATTGAAACCTGTTGCAATTACAGTAACGACTAATTCGTCTTGTAATTCTGGGTTAATAACAGTACCAAATATCATATTAACATCTTCATCAGCTGCATCTTGAACAATATCTGCTGCTTCTTGAGCTTCAAATAGAGATAATGACTCTCCACCTGTAATATTCATTAAGACACCTTGAGCGCCAACTATAGACGTTTCTAATAATGGTGAAGAAATTGCTTTTTTAGCAGCTTCGATTGCTCTGTTTTCACCTGAAGATACACCAATACCCATTAATGCTGAACCTTGGTTAGACATGATTGTCTTAACGTCAGCAAAGTCTAGGTTAACTTCACCTGAAACAGCGATTAAATCTGAAATACCTTGTACACCTTGGCGTAAAACATTATCTGCTTCTTTAAATGCTTCCATCATAGGCGTTGATTTATCAACGATATCTAATAAACGGTCATTAGGGATAACGATTAACGTATCTACTGCAGCTTTCATTGATTCTACACCAGCAGCAGCTTGTGTTTGACGTTTACGACCTTCAAAGCTAAATGGACGTGTTACAACACCAACTGTTAAAGCACCCATTTCTTTAGCGATTTTAGCAACTACAGGTGCAGCACCTGTACCTGTTCCACCACCCATACCTGCAGTTACGAATACCATATCTGCACCTTGGATAGCATCTTCTATTTGTTCACGTGATTCTTCTGCAGCTTTTTTCCCTATTTCTGGGTTAGCACCAGCACCTAATCCACGAGTTAATTTTTCACCAATTTGAATCTTAGATGAAGCTTTTGATAAGTTTAAAGCTTGACCATCTGTATTAATAGAAATAAATTCTACATTATTCATTCCATGATCTATCATACGGTTTACGGCGTTATTACCTCCGCCACCAACACCAATTACTTTTAAAGTAGCTAAATGATTAAACCCTTGTTCAAATTCTAACATTTATTATCCTCCTAATCTTTATGACCCATCAATCAAATAACGATTTCATTAATTTTTTGAATACACTAGGCTTCTCTTCTTGACTTTCCGAATCATAATCTGTTTCGGCGTAATTGTCGTTATCAGAATTTGAAGCTTTTACGTCATTGTTTTTGTCTTTGTTTGTTTTTTTCTTAAACCATTGTTCATATGGTTTAGCTTTAGTTTCTTGATTTACATCTTCATATGTTTCTTCTTCAACATTATCCACATCATAATTATTCATTGTAACATAATCTAGTAGCTCATCAAAGTTAATTCCACTAGATATTGTAGATATACTAGATGTAAACTCGGGTTTACGTATACCCATTTGTGATGGAGTATGTACGCGTACTTTTTCATTTACCATATCTTGTAGAAGTTCTTTTATACCTAGTAAATTCGAAGTTCCACCAGTTACAATAAATCCACCGTTAACATTTGTTATACCCATGTCTTGTAGTAAATCGAATATTTCAAAGAATATTTCTTCTGCTCTAGATTCGATAATCTCACTTAACTCTTTCTGAGTGAATTGTGCATGTCCATCTTCGTTGATTTGTTCTACACTAAAAACATCTTGATCTGATGCTGAATCATAAAAAGCATGACCATATTGTTGTTTAATCTTCTCAGCGTTGTCATATGTAGTATTTAACGATTTAGCTATATCTGTTGTAATACTTCTACCTGCCATTTCAATCGTATCAGCATCAACAAGATTGCCTCTCTCATAGAAACCGACTTGAGTTAAATCTTCACCTATATCAATGACACAAGCTCCTAACTCAACTTCTGTTGGAGATAGGATAGATTGATAATTGTACGCATCTGAAAATACGTCTAATACATCCACTCCACAAGATTCAACACATTTAATTATATTGATTAATAGTGATTTTGATGTTGCGATAACGCCTGCCTCTACTTTTAATGATTGAGTAGCAACCATTTCTTTAGGGTCTGACACTTCATGCAAATCATCCACAATGAATTTCATTGGAAATACACCAATTACTTCAGTTTCAGGTACATCATTTAAATCTCTGATGCCTTCTAATACCGATTCAATGTGACTTCCATTAATTTCAGTTTCTGTTCCTTCAAAAGGTATTTCAAATTTCTCGTCATATATTTCTGTATTCACGATAGGCATTTTTAAAAATACTTCTTTAATATCTACCCCAGAAGCAATCGCCGCTTTTTTGATTGTATCTTTAATCGCTTGTTTTGCGATATCAAAGTCATCAATACAGCCATTTCTTATACCATTTGTATACGTTTGCCCTGTACCTATCACGTTAATGCCATTATGAAATTTTTCTCCTACTATTACTTTTACACTCGATGAACCTATATCTAAACTAATATAATAATGTTCCTCCATCGATAGGCACCTCCTCTAACACATGATAATCAAATTTACACTATTATTAGTTTACATGATAGATGATTTAATGTGAACTAATTATAGGTTTATTTATTGATTTTTTTACTTATTCTTGCGATTTTTCAGATGATTTTGGTTCTTCACCTGATTTATCCAATTCTTTAGATAAATCTTGAAGCGCTTGGTCTAATTTTTTTTGTTCTGTTTTAGCACTTTCATCTTGTTTTGCCTCTTTTTCAGAACGTTCACTTTGTTGTTCTTTTGTTTCGTATGGTAAAAATGTCACACCAACTTGCAAATCTACAAATCCAGGTGTTTTTAATGCTCCTGAATTATCTCTCTCTAATTTATCAGAAATACTAGGATAATAGTTGATTTTATTTGCAAAAGTTTGAATATCACCAACAACTTCAACATTATCTGTCATAAACAATTGTATCCTATTTTGATTATTTTCACCTGGTTTATAATTGACTTCAGAAATCATTGCTTTTACTTTCGGTTTAACTTTCTTCAATTCAGGAATAAGTTTATCTAATTTTTTCGAACTAAAATCATTCAAAATAGGAACATCAATTGGGAGATCTGTTGATAAGTTTTTTATAGTTGATCCATTTTCCAACAAAGGTACATACCCCTTTTTATTTTTAATCAAACCAATTGGTTCATACTCAGTGACCTCGACTGTCATATCATTAGGAAAATGTCTCTTGATTGTGACACTTTTAACACCTTCAAGTTTTTCAATCTTCGTTTTCATATCACTAATTGGTAAATTATAAATTCTCGAGTCAGATTTAATATTCAAGGCTTTATTTATATCTTTTTTTGCTACAATTTCTTCACCTTTTATGTCTACTTGATCAACTTTACTTATATCTGTAAACATATACAGAACAATCAAAATGACAAGGAGTATAACACCTATGAATACACCTAATTGAATTTGACGTCTACGCTTTCTTTTATTTCGCATCATTTTCAAACGTTCATCTTCAGTAGTCGTTTCAAATTGCAATATATCCTCTTTATTTTCAGAACTTTTATTCACGGTTGTCACTCCTTTTTATACAATTTCTAAAAAGTTGGTAAATGTTTTTGGAAGCTTTTAATGAATTCTTCTCCACGTGCTTCAAAAGTATCATATTGATCCCAACTCGCACATGCTGGCGATAATAATACAACATCATTAGATTGAATATAATCTTGTATTATATTGACAGCATCTTTCACATCATGTGCTTGTATAACTTCTTTACCTTGACTCGCACCTAATGTTTTAAGTTTATCTTTTGTTTCACCAAAAGTAACCATCAATCTAACATTGTCCATATATGGAATCAAATCATCAAAATCATTACCTCTATCTAATCCTCCACATAGCCATATTATTGGCGTGTTAAATGAGCTTAATGCAAATCGAGTAGCTAAAGTATTTGTTGCTTTTGAATCGTTGTAATATTTATTTCCACGATTATTGCCTACGTATTGAAGTCTATGCTTAATACCTGAGAAAGTTGTAAGTGTATGAACAATAGATTTAACATCTACTCCAGAAATTAAAGCAGCTAGAACTGCTACAAGTACGTTTTCTAAGTTATGTTTACCTGGTAAAACAATATCATTAATATTGATAATTCTTATTCCATTATAAACAACATATCCGTCCTCAATATAGATGCCATCAACTTGTTGTTCAGTTGAAAAGTATAAAATTTTAGATTTAATTTCATCCTTATTTATAAGATGTCTTTGTTCATAATTAAAAATTAAGTAATCATCTTCTGTTTGATTGCTAAAAATATTTTTTTTAGCGTTTTGATATTCTTCTAAAGTTCCGTGATAATCTAAATGAGCAGAGTATATATTCGTTACTATTGCGATATGTGGGCGATATTTAATCGTTCCTAACAGCTGAAATGATGATAATTCAGTAATTAGATAATCATCTTTAGTAACATCTTGTGCAACTTTTGATGCAACTACCCCAATATTCCCAGAAACTTGCCCATTTACTTTACTATTCCCAAACATATCTCCGATTAAGGAAGTCACCGTAGTTTTTCCGTTTGTACCCGTGATACCTATAATCGGCGCTTCAGAAATATAATAACTCAGTTCAACTTCAGTAATGATATCTAACCCTTTATTTACAGCTTCTTGTAACAAAGGAATACTATAAGGAATACCCGGGTTCTTAACGATTAACGGATTATGATTTAATAAACTAATAGGATGTTCTCCGCTAATTACTTTAATACCTTGATTCTGTAATTCAATTGCATGAGGATCGGTAGATAAATCTTTACCATCGTTAACAGTGACATATGCACCAAGTTTGTTACATAATTTCGCGCTTTCATATCCACTTTTTGCTAATCCTAATATAAGGACTTCTTTTCCTTTTAATGCATCATATTCCTTCATATCACATTACTCCAATCCATAGACCAATTGCACCTGTAATGATACCAGTAGTCCAGAATACTAAGACAATCTTCCATTCACTCCAACCTACTAACTCAAAATGATGGTGCAAAGGACTCATTTTAAATATTCTTTTACCCGTAAGTTTAAATGATGTTACTTGTAGCATCACAGACATTGTTTCAATTACAAATACTAAACCTATAAATAACAACGTAATTTCTTGATTAAGCATAATTGAAATTGTTGCAAATATACCACCTAAAGCTAAACTTCCCGTGTCTCCCATAAATACTTTTGCTGGGTATTTATTATAAATTAAGAATCCAATTAAACTTGCTAACATAACTAAACAGAACAAGCCAATTTCTGGTTTATCTAATGTAAATGATAAAATGGCATAAAAACCAAATGCAATAATAGATAAGCCTGTAGATAATCCATCTAAACCATCTGTTAAGTTTACTGCATTACTAAATCCAACTTGCCAGAATACAATGAATATTATATAAAAAACAGATAAAGGTAATGACCAATCTGTAAATGGTATATTAATTGCTGTTTCAAAATCATAATTCGGCATCAATATACTTACAATATAAAATACGATCGCGATTCCAATTTGTGCAAAGAACTTTTGTTTACTTGTTAACCCTTGGTTATTTTTTTTAACTACAATAATGTAATCGTCGATAAAACCAATTAAACCAAATCCAATTGTTACAAATAACAATAGAATAAGAGGACCTACTTGTTCAACATAGAATAATGCAATTATTGTAACAACAATAGTTGCAAGCAAAAATGTTAACCCTCCCATTGTTGGTGTTCCTGTTTTTTTCATATGACTCTTAGGTCCTTCTTCTCTTATACTTTGACCAAATTTTAATTTTTTAAGTGTTGGAATTAAAACTGGCACAAGTATTAAAGTCAATAAAAATGCAATGACAGGTAGCAAGAAATTCATAATTGTTCACCTTTTCTTTTATTTTTTATAGAGTGAGGTTAGGACAAATTTATTGTCTCAACCTCTCATTCTCTTAGTTATCATTATCTTTATTCTTGTCTTTAGAAGTATCCTCTTCTGGTACTTGTCCAATAGAATTGTCACCATTTGGATGATTATTTGAAAGCGTAAATGTCACTTTTGTGCCAGCTTTTATCGTTTGATTTTCATCAATAGATTGTTCTGATACATAGCCTGAACCTTCAGTTTCTACATCAATACCAGTAGCTTCTTGTAATTTTAATAGATCTCGTTTAGTCCAATTTTCAGTATTAGGCATCGTCATTTCTCCATCAGTAACAAGCAAGATTCTCTCTTTATCTTGTACATTTTTACCTTTAAGAGGTAATTGTTTTTTAACTTTATCACCTTTACCAATTAAAATTGGATCCAATTTTTTACCTTTAATTGCATCAGTTGCTTTTTGTACATTCATATTCACAACATCAGGTACTTCTGAAGAGTTATTTTTCGCTTTGCCTTCAGTTTCTTCAACATCTAAATATTTCAAAGTATTTTCCATAATAGGATTAAATCCTCGAGAAACACCATATTCATATGCTTCTAAATCTCTTTTTTGAGCTAATGACATACCAGCGTAAACAACTACTTCTGGATCTTTTGCTGGTGCATAACCCATGAAACTTACAAAGTAAGGGTTTGCTCCGTCAACATATCCGCCACCTTTTGTATCTGGAACTTGTGCAGTACCAGTTTTACCTGCTACACGATAACCATCAATTTGATAATTGGTTGCGTGACTCTCTTTACTATTCACTACTTTATCTAATTCATCCATCGTCTTTTGGGCAGTATCTTTAGAGACTGGATTACCGACAACTTTTTTCTCACCTTTTTTGATAGTTTTATTCTCTTCTCTATTTTCTATAGATTTCACATAATAAGGTTCCAACATATTACCTTGATTCAATATTGCCGTTTCAGCTTGCAACATTTGTACAGGTGTTACTGTAGTTGATTGACCAAATGCTGATGTTTTTCTTTGAAGTTCATTGTCAAATGCAATATGTCCAGGTGCTTCACTATCAAATAGACCACCTGTTTTCTTACCGAATCCAAATTTTTCGTAATAAGCTTTTGATTTATCTTCTCCAACTAAGTCTTGTAGTTTCATCATTAAAGTATTAGCTGAATAAGTAAAACCTGTTGTCATTGGTATATTGCCCCAACCATCATCGTTCCAATCATAAATCTTGAATCCGTCAATTTCTCTATTACCTGACTTAAATTTCTTCTTAGGATCAAACTTGCCTTCTTCTATAGCTGCAGCAAGTCCGTATGTTTTAAATGTTGAACCTGGTTCATAAGTATTCTGATATAAATCATTTGCCCATTTTTTACCGAAATCTTCTTTAGTATCCGGATTAAATGTTGGGCGTTGACTATAACCTAATATTTCTCCAGTCTTAGCATCCATTACGACAGCAAATAAATCTTTAGGTTTATAGCGATCAACCATTTCATCTAGTGAATTTTCAACGAAGACTTGTATATTTGAATCTAAAGTCAAATGAACATCATCACCATTTTTTGCTTTAATGCTATCTTCACTGTTTGGTACTAACATTCCCCATATATCTTGCTTGTATGAGTTTTTACCAGTTTTCCCACTTAAATAGCTATCAAATACTTTCTCAGCACCAGAAACACCTTTTAACTTATTCGTTTCATGGTCTTTGTCTGCTAAACCTATTAGATGAGATGCAAAGTTTCCATTAGGATAAAATCTTTTTTTCTCAGTTTCAAAAGTAAGTCCTGGTAATTTAAGCTTTTCTATTTGAGTCTTTTGTTTATAAGTTAAATCTTTACCTTTTTGTCCAAATTCAACTTGGAAAGCTTTTTTAGTTTCAAGTTTTTTTAATATGTCTTTTTCATCCATATCAATAATTTTCGATAATTCTTTAGCCGTTTTTTTCTTGTCTTTAACATGCAATGGCTTATCACTATCTTTACTCATTTTTTTATCTAAAATTGCTACTAATTTATAGCTGTCAGTATCTTCAGCTAGAACTTTTCCATTTCTATCATAAATCTTTCCACGTTCTGGTTCTGCAACAGATTGTCGTAAATATTTTTCACTCGCTCTATAAGCTAAATCTTCACCAGCGGAATGTCCACTGATCATTAAATATGAATATCTTACGGCCAATATAAAAAAGAGCAGTCCGAAAAAGCTTACTAAGAGGACTGCTCCTATTTTATTTTTCTTTATTTTAATTTTGGGCATCACTACGCACTACCTTTACATTGTCATTATTCAACTTCAGACCGTAATCTTCAGCTTTTTCGTAGATACGCTCATATGACGACTGTTTCATAGATTCTGTCTTCAAATCACTATTTGTCGTTTGTTGCTGCTCGATTTTACTATCTAATTCCGCAATTTGAGTTTTGTTGTTATACGCATCCATTTTTAAAGATAGCATATAAATACTTATCAACGCAATCATAGTTATTAATGATATGTATACAATTTTTTCGATTCTTGATATTCTTACAACTTTGGTCTTTGTAACTTTTTTCTTCTGTGGTTCGAGTTGTGGCTCTTGCCACTCATCAGGTCTATAATTTGGATATATTCTTTCTACTGCCATTCAATTGCCACTCCTCTGCTTACTTCAAAATTTCTGCTACTCTTAACTTTGCGCTTCTAGCTCTGTTGTTCTGTTCTAGTTCTTGATCATCAGAAATAATTGGTTTTCTATTTACTCGTTTCAATTTCGGTTTGTACTCTTCCGGTATAACCGGCAATCCCCTTGGTACATCTGGTCCTTTTTCATATTCTTGGAAGACTTGTTTACACAAACGATCTTCTAAAGAATGGAAAGTAATTACCGAGATTCTTCCTCCTACTTTCACGTTCTGTATAGCTGCTTCAATTGATTCTTCAAAAGCACCTAACTCATCATTCACTGCAATTCTAACCGCTTGAAATACACGCTTAGCAGGATGTCCGCCCTTTCTTCTTCTAGCGGCTGGAATACCTTCTTTAATTAAATCCACTAATTCGAAAGTCGTTTCTATAGGTACTTGTTCTCTTCTTGCTTCAATCTTTCTAGCTATTTGTTTTGAAAATTTTTCTTCACCATATCTAAAAAAGATTTTCACAAGTTGTTCATATGACCATTCATTTATCACTTCATAAGCAGATAATGATTGGGACTGATCCATTCTCATATCCAACTTTGCATCATAGTGATAACTAAAGCCTCGTTCTGGTGTATCAAGTTGTGGACTAGATACACCAAGGTCATATAGTACGCCATCTACATCATTAATTTGTAGTTCTTCTAATATATGTTTTAAATTTCTAAAGTTGTCTTGTACAAAAATTATTTTGTGCATGTGGTCTTTCAAAATCTCTTTAGCATGCTCAATTGCTGTTTCATCTTGATCGATTGCAATAAGTCTGCCTTCGTCATTTAATTGTTCAACTAGGTATAAACTATGCCCAGCTCCACCTAATGTACAATCAACGTATGTACCATCGGGTTTAATATCTAATTTATCTACAGTTTCCTTTAATAGTACGGATACGTGATGAAACATTTACTCCACTCCTAAAAATCAAAATCAATGAGATCTTCCGCAATGTCCTCAAAATTGTCTTCAGATTCATCATAAAAATCATTCCACGTAGCTTTATCCCAAATTTCAATTCTGTTAGAAACACCAATTACTGTACATTCTTTACTTAAATTAGCGTAACTTCTTAAATTTTGAGGGATATTTATACGTCCTTGTTTGTCTAACTCAACTTCAACAGCTCCTGAGAAGAACATTCTCATGAATTTACGGGCATCTTTTTTTGTAATAGGTAAGGTTTTGAGTTTTTCTTCGATGCGCGCCCACTCTTCAAGTGTGTAGCCAAACAAACATTTATCTAGGCCTCTAGTGATAATAAAACGTTCGTTCAAATCATATCTGAATTTAGAAGGCACAATCATACGCCCTTTAGTATCCAATTGATGTTGATATTCACCCATGAACATTTTATCTCACCTCACCTTATTTATAATTTACCACATTCCCCCACAATCCTCCACTATTTATACAATATTTATTAAAATTTGTGTAAATAGTAAAAAAAACACCCAATTTACGATTTCGTAAATTGAGTGTTAAACCTTGCTATAACTATAGTTCCACCGTAATATGTTCAAAAGTATAACAAAGTGGTGGATAAGTGGAGGGACTGAACATAGTAATCCCAAATTGATTCATCAATTGTATAGGATTCCATACTCTTTCTTGTAATCCTTGGTGAGGATGTAAAGTATTCTCCACTGTTTCAAAATGTCTCATGCTTATTTCATTTTCTCTTTCTATGTTCAATAAATATCTATCTATTAAGTACTGGTACTGATGTTGATGTATTTGATTGTTCTTTTCAATCAATTTTCTATTTTGATAATTCTCACCAATTTCACTAATGAGTTTTTGATGAAAACTTGTTTGTACTTCTTTTATTCGGTCAATTTCTCTTAGTACTTCATCAGATGCTTTTTCTCTAATAAATTTATCTTTATCTTTTTTAACACCATTTAGAAGTACTGAATCTAAATCAAGATTATAGGTGTCTATACATTTCTTACTCTCTTGAGTTAAGTAACTAATGCGCATTCTTGGGGTAACAATAGGCATTTCAATATTCAATTCATCAAATATACCTTTGAGTTCACCCCAATATATAATTTCACTTGGTCCACCAATAAAGCTTAAAGTATTAAATAAATATTCCTCCATTAATGGTCTTGTTACAACATTATTAGAGAACCTTTCAGGATGTCTTTCTAACATATTAATTAATTCATCCTTACTAAAAGTAACGTCATTGTCCTTACTTAAATAAAATTGTCCTTCTTCATACATTAACAATTGTCTTTTATCATTGTAGTCAAAAAATAAATGTACATTACTATCAGTTAAAATCATACGTTTTTTAATAACTTCTGAAAATTGATCTTGTGTATTTCGAAACGCATCATCAATTTTTTCACGGTTCTCTATTATTTCTTTAAACAATGGAATTTCGATTTCTCTTAATTTTGAATAGTTCGCATCAATTAATAATAAACCATGTTCTTTAAACACTTCATTAGTTATAACCTTAAACATGTCACTCCAAGATTCAGATGATTCTATTGCTTCTATGACCATGTTTTTAATATCTTTTGAATGTTCTGTTTCCCCTATAGAACGATACATGTTGCTTAATGCATCCATGACAAGTTCTTTATCAAAATCATACTGTGATACACTTTTTTCTGGTGGTTCTAAAGTGTTATACTTCACTTTATTTAACTGTCTTGAAATGCGATCATAAGCGTATGTATGATTTACCTCATCAAAATCATGATCTTCTCCCGCTATCCAAAAAACCGGAACAACTGGTGTATTTAACTTTTCACTTTGTTCATTCGCTAAAATGATAATAGAAATAATTTTATGAAATGTATAAAGTGGTCCAGTAAATAACCCTGCTTGTTGACCACCGATAATAACTTTGTGACCATCTCTTAAACTCTCAATATTCTTAAGTTGTTTGTCTGATAAATTTAAATCAGCCATATAACTATGAATCACTTCTGATAGTTCTTTTTCTCTACCATTAGATTTTAATTTAGAACGTCTTTCAAATTCAGATTGTTGGCCAGGCTTATATTCATAAAAATTCAAAATTTCATCACTTTGATTAGTAAATCTATCTATAAAGCTATTTTGTTGATCAATTACAGTCTTCATACAGTCCATACGAGTCTTTCTCCTTCGAAATTAATTACTACCAATAGTATAAAGATTGTAGGTTAATAAAACAATCTAACGGCTTATAATTTAAAATTTTATGTAAATGAAGTATAATTAAGAAAAGATTAAGGGGGATTATCATGGCAAAAGTAGAACATTTACAAATTAATTACAAGACTGAAGAAGCATTCGAACAATTCCGTAACTTCGGCAACGAAGGTTTATATATGGTTGAAGAATTAAAAGGAAGAATGATAGATGCTAGCTCAGATTCACCATTTTATGGTATTTATGTTGGTGATAAGCTCGTAGCTAGAATGTGCTTATTTAAACAAGATGAAGTTGAAAAAACATACTTCCCAGAATTTAATGATTACCATATTTTATGGAAACTCGAAGTGCTTAAAGATTATCAAGACAGAGGATATGGTAAACAACTACTAGAATATGCTAAGAAATTTGATTTACCTATCAAATGCATCGCACGTAATCAATCTAAAGACTTCTTCTTAAACCATGGTTTCCAAGATATAGAACAACAAAACCAATCTGGTGAAGACATTGTCATTTGGACACCCGATAAATAATATCAAAAAACTACCAACAAAGTATTTACTTTGTTGGTAGTTTTTATTATTAACCTGCTAATAATGTATATGAAATAACCAATGCTAACATGACTATAATTGCTATTATATGTGTCTTCTTATACATATATAAAATAGCTAAATACTCTCTTATATATGCATTCGGATAAAAATAAGACTTTGATGAACCACCCGTTACAGTAGCATTCATATTAAGTTTTTTCGATAAAAATGCAGCTCTTAATATATGGAAATGGTTTGAAACTATTGTAGCAATTGCTTCTGATTTATATTTGTCCATTATTTTATTTGAAAACACTAGATTCTCTTCTGTATTTGTAGACTTGTCTTCCATAATGATATCTTCATTTCGAATCCCTTGATCTACTAAATATCGTCGCATTGCTTCAGCTTCACTAATTTTTTCATCGGGTCCTTGCCCACCACTCACAATAATCAACGTATCTAAACTTTTCTTTTTTAATTTAATTGCTTTATCTAATCTTGCTTTTAGTAATGGCGTTACTTTTTCACCAATAATACCTGCTCCGAGAACAATAATAAAATCACTTTTCTTCCTTTTAGCAACACCACTCAAAATCCAAGAGTACAGATTATGAAGAATAAATATCAAATTCAAATAATAAAAGAAGAATGAAATCACGATTACTATTAATCCATTAAAATAATCTACAAATAAATGTGGTTTAAATAAAATTATCATGAAGTTTAAAAAGATAAATGTACCGTATCCTAAGACAATCATGTTCGTTACAAATCTGCCTTCGTTTGCTATCTTTTTCTTTAAATTCAAAAGTGACAAGAGCATAACTACAATAACTATTAAACCATATATTATATTAGTCATTAAAAGATAATTTATATTCATATGCAAATTTAAGAATGGTATCAGTAATCCCACAACGATACTACTAAATAGGCTAATAAGAAACATACCTAACAAAAACACATTCTTATATTGTCTAAAATCTACTATATAACTAATAACAAACAAAATTAACAAACCCAAAGTAATAAACATGATTGTCACCTCCAAATAAAATTTTAACAATAAAAGTATATCATCATCGTAAATAATAAACACTTTTATTAATTTTCAGAATTTTCGAAATATATATTGAATTAGGTCAATCTAGCTGATATAATATTTCACATTAGTAATTTATAATCAGGAGGCAATTTATAATGAATAACAAAACTTTAAACAAATCAACTTCAGTAGAAAGATCAGATGAAAGTGAGTCCCAATTTGGTAATAAAATGTTGTGTTTATCATATGAATCAACAACCGGTTGGTCATCACCTCAAATTAAACCTTACGCTCCAATCACAATATCTCCAAGTGCACAATGTCTTCATTACGGTCAAACAGTTTTTGAAGATATGATTGCCTTCAATATTAACCATTCAACACATATATTCAAACTACATGCACACTTAGAAAAATTTAATACGTCTTTAAAAAGAATAGAAATGCCTGAAGTGGAAATTGAAAGTTTAATCTCAGGAATCAATCAACTTATTAATGATGAGCAAGAATTTTTCCAAAATGATAATAATAGTTCAATTTATATTAGAACTGTCATGTTTGCTTCTGAAAGTAAATTAGGTGTTAGTAAATCCGAAACTTATGAGCTTATAACATTTATATCTTCATTACCTACTAATTCAAATTACAATCTACCTAGCCCTCTTAAAGTTTATGTTGAAGATAACTATGTTAAATCAGTACCAGGTGGTGCCGGCTATACACAATTTGGTGGTAATTATGCTTCTTCATACTTAGCAACTTTAAATGCGTCACAACTGGGATACGATCAAGTATTATGGTTAGACGGTATAAATAGAAACTATATTCAAGAAATAGGCAATATGAATGTATTTCTTGTCATAAACAATCAAATCATTACACCAAGCTTAAACGGTAGCATTGTCCCAGGAATTACACGACAATCCGTAATCGAACTTGCAGCAGATTTAGGTTATCAAGTAACAGAACGCCAAATTAGTATAAAAGAAGTATTTGAAAGTTATAAAGAAGGAAAATTAACAGAAATATTCTGTACAAATACATTGCATACCATAACGCCCGTTAGTGAAATAAAATATAATGAAGATATATTAACAATAAACAATCATAGTGCAGGAAGCATAACACAAGATTTATTTAATACTTATACCTCTATCCAAAATAGAACACTTCCAGACAAACATAATTGGAACTATTCAATAGAAGAAGCCGTTAAAATATAATTTAAAGTTCTGATCGAATTTGAGCTGAATCGCACGATATCTTTGGAGTCTTCGTGCGTTTTATTCTATCTAAATTTTGCCAAAAAGAAAAACCTCTCCCAACCTATTAAATTTAATAGATTGGGAGAGGTTTTTTGCATAAAGAACTATTATGTAGCTCTTTATTTAATAATATTTAACTATCTATAGTTTCTAATAACTCTTACTATCATAGCAATCATAGGGAAAATCATTAATAATAAAACGATATAATATAAATCAACAATAGTATTTTCCCATTTGAATGGCACAATAACTCCAAGAGCCATTATTAAAATTAATATTACAATATTTATAAACAAACATGTTATAAGATCTTTAAAACTAGATTTACTCTTATAATCAAAAGTTTGTTTCCAAAAATTCATATATGTCATTAGCAACCCTCCATTCCTTTACAGAATATACCAAAATTTAAAGTTAATTTCAATATATATTTTCTCAAATTTCCTATAAAAATTTAATTTAAAATATACAAAATTATGATTTTTTTAAACACGATAATAAAAATGACAAAACTGTCATATTATTATATTATTTATCACTTGATATAGTTCTGAATTGCTTTAAAAAGATAAAGAAAAATAGCCGATTGTGTTAGATCACAACCGACTAAAGTGCCTAAGTGTTTTTTAGAGAACTAAATATTGATACTAGAGTCAAACTCTACTGAATTATTCTCAATAATTTCTTCATTAGATGGGTTTGTTATTGTTAAAACTATTAATATAGTTTTCAAAATTTACTTTAGTATGTGTAATAAATGCTCTTTGTTCATCTGTTAAATCTTCACGTTTTTGTTGTTCTTCTATAATAGAAAATGCTTTTAGAATATCTTGATCATATTCTGACTTTAAATGCTTTCTTTGAAAGTAGTATAACTTCTCTGCATAATTAAGAGATAAGTTTGTAACTTTACTTTATATATGAGAATGATTTTACCAAATAAATAAGAAAAGCAATGTGCACTAGTAAAGTATACATTGCTTTTCTTATTTATGATTACCTACATCTGAATTATCCATTAACATTTATTTGATTTATATGTTTACTCTCTTAAACGAGTTAAGGCAGTCTTGCCATGTTGGCTAAAACTAGATAATAAAGGAAGCCATGCATTTTTCTTTATTATGATACTTTTATTATTGCCAATTCTTTTCATTTGTTGATTGTAATAACTATTTGCTAATATTGGGCCTAGCGCTTTGTCCATATTTTTAATACCGGTAGTTAATCTTGGGAGAGTGATATTCGAAAAATCATTGCTTTTAATATCATTAACAATGTTTGGTTTCAATATAAACGGTCTTGCCATTCCTATAAAGTCCGTATTATTTTGAATAATTACACCTTCCATCGATGCTACAGAGCGAAAGCCACCGGTAACGACAATAGGCGTGCTCACTTCTTTTTTTAATAAGGATGCATAACTAATAAAATAAGGTGCTGCTTCTTTGTCGCTACCAGCCATTTTAGGATCTTCATAGTTACCACCAGATATCTCTATTAAGTCTATCTTTAACTCATTTAGCTTTTTAGCAACGTCAATAAAATCTTCTTTCGAAAATCCTCCAACTTTAAAGTCTTCTGAATTAAGTTTTAAACTTATATTAAAGTCTTCACCTAATTCAGTTCTAATTCCTTCATAAATTTCGACTAATAATCTCATTCTATTTTGACTGGAACCACCATATTTATCCGTTCGTTTGTTTTCTATAGGTGATAGAAATTGATTTACTAAGTAGCCATGCGCTGCATGTATTTGAACACCAGTAAACCCTGCTTCTTGAGCAAGAACAGCACTTGTTATAAATTGCTGAACTATAGCTTTAATTTCCACTTCATGTAATGCTCTTGACTGGTTAAATCCTTTTGCGATTGACCCTTTCATTGCTACACCACTTGGTGAAACAGGTTGCTTAGTCAAAGATTTAGGTGACTGCTTTCCTGGATGATTCAATTGCATCCAAATTTCAGTATCATTTGTTCTTCCTGCTTGTGCCCATTCTTTAAACTTTTCTAAATGTGATGCACTTTCTAAAACCACATTACCTGGTTCACCAATATGATTACTATCCACCATCACATTCCCAGTTACTAAAATACCTGCGCCACCTTGTGCCCATTTTTTATACAAATTAATCAATGTATATGTTGGAACGCCTGTTTTAGAAGCTAACGTCTCGCTCATTGCTGATTTAAAAAACCTATTCTTAATAATATTACCGTTAGGTAATGTTTTTTCTTGAAATAAAACAGACAAATCGTCACTCTCCTATAAATTCATTTACACTTTCACAAAAATCTATTGGTTCTTGGAATAAAGAACCGTGTCCAGCATTTTGGTATATCTTTATATCTGAATATGAAATTTCATCTGCCAACACAAAGCTATTTTGAGTAGGTACCATCTTGTCATTGTCTCCGTTGACAATGAGTGTAGGCATATCAATATAATTTAAAGACTCTCTATTCGCATTACCCCATTTTTTTATCGCCTTTAATTGTTTGATGTATGGAGATAATGTTATTTTTTTATCTCTATTTATTTTTCTTTCTTTTAACCTTTTAAGATATTCAGTTGCCTTAGTTCTTCCAACATCATCTTGGTTAAAAAATAAATAATACTTAGGATCTTTAGCGTGAAGTATTGCTTTGAAGCTTAATTTATTAGCAATTGGAATGATTTTTTCTATACCTTCTCCACCTCTTGGTCCTGTCCCTACTAAGATAAGCTTATCTATCTTTTCAGAAGCAATTTTTACTAACTCTTGAGCAACCATTCCACCCATCGAAAGCCCTAGTACATTAATGGTATTCAATTGCAGTGCATCTATAAATTCTAAAACGTCTTCTGCCATTTCTTCTATCGTATTAGGAACTTTTCCTTTAGATAATCCGACACCCTTGTTGTCAAATACAATCACTCTATATTTTTCACTTAAAGTATTAATAAGCTTCGGGTCCCAATTTTCCATCGTCGCAGCTAGATGTGTTAGTAATAGTAGTGTTTTATTATTATCTTCTCCTAAAATCCTGTAGGCGAATTGCGTATTTTTGTTAGATGTTACAAATTTATTAGGTACATTTTGATATTGTAATGATTTCATCATTATATATCTCCTAGTGTCTCATCAACTTTTATTAAAACTTTACCATTTGTATGGTGATTAAATGTGTAGTCTAATGCTTTATTGATTTCATTTATTGTAAATATTTGATCATCTACATCTGGGACAATGTGATCGCTTTCGATAATTTTAGTTAGTTCTTCCAGTTGTTCACCATCAGAACGTACAAAAATGAAGCGATAATCTATAGATTTTTGTTTGGATTTTTTATCAAATTTTTTACCTGCAACTGTAAATAGTGTCTTCTTAAACAATGAGAAATTATTTTTTTCTGCAAAATGCTTATTTGGCGCATTAATTAAACTGACTATTGTTCCTCCTGGTTTCATTACAGATAATTCTTTATCAAATTCATTTGCACCTAGCGTATCAATCACATAATCCACATTAGCTAAAGTGTCCCAATAATTTTCGCTTTTATAATCTATATATTGATTTACACCTTTTGCGATAAATTGTTCTCTTAATCTTGGACTACCTGAAACAATTACTTTTAATCCTAAATATTTTGCAATTGGCACAGCCATTTGACCAAAACTGCCCGATCCACCTGGAATAAATAATGTTTTTCCAGATTCTGCTTGTAATTCTTCAGTAATTGCTTGATATGCTGTTAAACCTGTTAATGGTGCCGCTGCTCCTGTTTCAAGATTTAAATTGTTTGGCAGCGTAGAAATAGCATTGGCATCGACTGCAACATATTCTGCAAATGCACCTATTTTATCGATAGGGAGACGACTGTAAATCTCATCTCCTATATGGTAGTCCTTCACCTTATTACCAAGCTTAGTAACAACGCCTGTCAATTCATTTCCCAAAGTTACAGGCATTTTATAATCTTGTATTAATTTTACACTTCCAGTTATAATCAACTTTTCTAAAGGATTAATAGCTGCATATGCAACTTTCACTAATACTTCATTAGGTTTAATTTCCGGAACCTCTATGTCTCTAACCTTTACTTCTAAATTTTTATTATATTTTTCAATTTGTACAGCTTTCATTTAGCCACTCCTCTTTATATTTTAATAATATGTGATATTATTATTGTTATGAAAAAAATAACTCAACGATTAATTATTGATACAGCTCGAAATCTAATTCAAGAAACTCAAAAACCTGAAGTATCTCTTTCTAAAATAGCCTCATCACTCGAAATTACACATGCAGCAATTTATAAGCATTTTAAGAATAAAAAAGAGCTTTGGACTGCTGTATGTGAAGATTGGTTTAATGAGTCTATTATTAAAAATATAGGTATAGATGATAATCAGTATACTGATAAACAATTATGGCTACATGATTATCTTTGGCAATTCGTAAATGCGAAAAAGGAGGCCTATAATAGTAATCCTTTAATGTTTGAACTAAATACTTATTATGTTGAAAAAGATCCTTACGTATTGAAAGAAATTTTAAATCCTTGCTTTATACGTGTTCAAAATAAAATGGATTATAAAACAGACCCTTTATATAAAGTAGAAGCCATTTTTTCAGTATTTTCGACTTTTACCCTTCCAATGTTTAAAGAAACATGGAATCAACCAGACTACAAGCTAAGATTCGAAACCCTTTGGGATTTAATAAAATACAATGTATAAAATAAGCGATGATTAATAATCACCGCTTATTTTATTATTCATTTAAAAATGTATTTACATGGTTCGCAAATCTTACAGGATGTTGAAATAGATGTCCATGTCCCGCGTTAGGATATATAATTAACTGCGCATCCGATATATTTTGACTTAACATAAAACTATTTTCGGTAGGGACCATAATATCATTATCTCCATTAATTACTAATGTAGGATTTTCTATATTATTCAGTTCTTTTTTAGCATTATCAAAATCCTCATTCGTCCATTGAGCAATTGCTACTAACTGTGCATCTCTTACTTGTAACGTACTGTCCTTGGTTTTTTGAGAAAAAATTCTCTTTAATGATTGTTTACCCAATTCACGTCCTTTTTCTGTTTCTGGATAAAAAAGAAATAAAAACGTTTCAATCGCATCTTCTTCAGATCCTTCTGATTTATACATCATTTCCTCCATTTTAGGATGTGATGGGCCAATTCCACCGGCAGGACCTGTTCCTGATAATATTAACTTTCTTACTAAACCTGGATGATGAATAGCTAGCGATTGCGCAACCATACCTCCAATTTAAAATCCTAATATATCAACTTGTTGATAACCAAGACCATGTATAAATTTATACGTATCTTCCGCCATTACATTGATAGAATTCGGTGTTTCTCCATTTGTATATCCTACACCCACATTATCAAATAAAATTACTGGGCGTTCTTTAGCAATATTCTCTATCATTAAAGGATCCCAATTATCCATTGTTCCTCTAAAATGGATAATAAAAACAAGAGGTATGCCTTCTTCTTGTCCTAGCTTTTTATATGCAAATTCAGTACTTCCAACTTTTAAATATTCATTTTCAGGCAATTTAAACTGTGCCATAAAATTCCTCCTCGAAGTTACAAAATCATTATTTTGTAACTTCAATTTATCATAACCTTTAAAAAAAATCTATAATTTAAACTTAGAGAGTGTGCAGAAAATGGTGACTAATGGAACTTCGACGTAGTATCTTTATTTATATAGTCATACATGTTTATATAAAAAAATTATTAATTACTAAAGATGATGTATTATATTTACTATCATTCATCATATTCTTATAGAATGATTTTTCTTCATCAGTTCTAGGCATACTTGTCATAGTAGTAATAGCAAAAAATTTACCATTTTATATTTCTACTGCTACACCATGAACTCTATTTTAGAGTATATAAAGTTTTTGAATCTCAACAAAAATAATTAATCGCACCACTTCGGTGGTGCTTTAATATAATAAAAAAGAGGAGAATGTAGAATGAAAAAGTTATTAGTTTTATTATTTGTATCTTTATTAGTATTAGGGGCATGTGGTCAAAAAGAAGAATCAACAAAAGAAGAAAGTACTAAAGAAGCTAAGAAAGAAGTTAAGAAGGACAATCCTAAGAAAGAAAATGCTAGCAAGAAAGAAGATAAGGATAATAAATCTGAACCTAAAACAGAAGAACAATCAACAGAAGAAGTAAAAAGCACTGAACAGCAACCAACAGAAGATATTAATACTACTGAACAACCTACACAAGAACAATCGCTAACAAAAGAAGAAATGGTTCAAAAGTTTAAAAATGGTGAAAACGTTGCTGGCCAAGTAGATGCAGAGGGTAACACTTATGTTCAAGGACAAGGTGGTGGAGATGCAATGGGTTATTACAAACCTGATGGCTCATTCTGTACTGTAGGTGGTTGTGTAAGTCCGGAGTCACAAGAGCAACAAGATGTTCCGAGTGATAATTCATACATTCAAGAAGGTCAAGATTGGAGAAATAATACTGGAACTGGTTTATCATCTGGAGAAATGCAATTAAAACAACAAATACTAGATGGGACATACGAAGGTCAAGATGAAGAAGAAGTATTAGAAGCCATAGAATATTACGAGCAGCAATATGGTCAATAACATTAGTTTTTTAACCGTCTCTATAATCATGATTTTTAGTGAACCGTTTATTTTAATAAAAAGTATATTGCGATGGCTAATACACTAATACCAATTGCATAATTTAAAAATGTTCTAATTCTTATCTTTGTTAGATTTGTCATTTTTTTCACCTCGATATACAATAAAGTGAAAGGGGATTAAATCCCCAACCAATATTTTTGTAGTGAAGCAATGGTTGTATACTTAAGCAGTAATTTCGGAAGGTTCTGCTTTTGGTTTCTGCAATCTTTGCTTCTTTTTCTTTCCTTTCTAAACAGTTCACATTAACTAATAACATTAATGATAATAATTTATTCTCTTTATACGCAAGGAATACAAATAAAAGATAAAATATAAACAGTAATATTAGATTTACTAGAATCAGTATTATTTATTTCACTTTTAGCAAAAATAGATTAACCTTTCTTATAAAGTTTTTTAACAGCTATACAAGAAGTAGACTTCACACCAAATACATATGCTGCTCCTTTAGCTCTAAGTCTATAAGCTTTTCTGTATTTTTTATTTTTAGCAATACTTAATGCAGATAAAACAAATGGATAATCACATTTGCATTTTCCCCATCCATGTTTCGCATAGCATTCATCATGTTTCTTGCACGCAGCGTCTAACCTATCTTTAGGTTTTCCACCTAGATTTCCTTTACCACAATATCTACCATGATACATAGGAAATGTTTTTGGCGTGTATTTCTCTTGGTTATCAAAAGCATTATAACTTAATGATATTTCTTTAACTAATAATTTTTCATCAGCATTCAAATTATCTTTCAACATTAACGAATCATTTGGATATTTATGACCAAAATAATTTTGATTTATGTATTTTTCATATTTACCCATTTCATTTATATCTTCTATCTCTTCATTATAAAGATTTTGGTCTTTGAGTATTTTATCATTACTTACGTCTGTTTCTTCAGCATGAACACTTTCAATAGTATGTGAAATGGATATTAAAACTGCTAAAGTAATAGCCAATATTTTATTAAGTATTTTCATATGCATTCCCCTTATCGATTAAATTACAAAAAATAAAAGAAATATTATAAAGGGTATTAAAAACAAAATGTTTGCAATATTTACCACAAACCATATTAAACCTGTATATCTAACTTTTTCTATTTTTGAAAAAACAAATACTAGAGATATCACACCAGCTATTACAGAAGTGATTCCAAAAAATATTAAGAGATCTGCAAAGTCATTTTTGTTTAAGTAAATATAAAATACACCAACTATAAAGACTAAATAGTTAATTATATTTACTGTATAAATTGTTTTAAGCATTATTGTAGCAACCTCCTTTTTTTGCATTATATAGCAATTATCCAAAATATGTAAATAATCAATAATAAATAATTTGATTTTTCACACCATAAACAGCATTACGAGGTGTTCTAAAACCCCCAAAACCTATTAAAAATATAGTTAGGTAAATCCCAACACTGCGCACCATATCCTGAACCAGGTAAATCAACACGTTTACCAATTTGATTAACAGCCCAATCTGCTACTTGTGAGGCTGTGGGTATACCATTTGATGGTAGTGACATTTACTCACCTCTTATTCCACCTTAACACCTCGCATCATTCTAATTAGACAACATTTATATATTGTGTTAATTTATATATAGAAAAAGAGTGACACACTTATTGTGTATCACCCTAGTTAGCCCGTTAAAAAGACGGTGGCCATGTTAAAAAATGATTAAATAACCATCTTACTCGCCAAAGTTAGTGATGGTTATTTTTTATGCCTTTCTTTAATCATGACTAATCCAATGACAGTAAATACTATCATTAAGATTTCATAGTCTGCCATGCTAATCTTTTCTAGGAGTAACAACTATAATCATAGGTATCACCACCTGATGAAATTAACAATTCTTTTTTGCTACCATACTCCTTCGCAAAATAATTTTGTCCTGAAATATAAACTACTTCATTACTGTTATTATTTTCCTTAGCATCTTCTTGTATTTCTTGATTTATTGTATTATGCGCTCGATCCATCCAATATTCTAGAGACTTTTCTTCATTCATCTTTATCAACTACATTTTGAGTAGATGAATATCTATATACAAAAAAATCCCGTTATATCATCGTTACAAATAACGAGATACAACGGGATATTGGTAATTTACGTCCTGGGAGGGATTCGAACCCCCGACCGACGGCTTAGAAGGCCGTTGCTCTATCCAGCTGAGCTACCAGGACATTTTCAACACAAGAATAATTATATCGAATAGAACCTGATTTATCAATACTTTTTAAAAAGAAAAAGGTTTATTAAATCGCTTTCGAAGTATTATTACACGTTTATTTAAATTATTTATACTTTATTCAGCGATTACGATGTCATTCACTTTAACTATATTGGCTTTTTCTGCTTTACATACTGATTTTTCTTCAAATATTTCTAATACACTTGCATGTACTAGCCCATTTGAAGTTAATACATATATGTTTTCGTTTTTATGTAATTCATGTTCTTCAGTTTTATTAATACAAAATTTGTCTTGATTAATAACTGATGTTACGTGTGTTCTACTCATTTTAACACCCTCCTGATTACATTACAGTTCTTACTTCTTTACATTAAATTTACGACATTAATAATTATAAAACATTTTCACTTTAATTGAAAGTTTATTCTAATTATTTAATAAAATTGAGATATTCATATGAATATCTCAATTAATAAAAGCTATTAAAAGTTTTGGTTGTGTGAAACTTTATTATAAAGCTAAAGATTGTTTTTCAATTTCTTCATGATTTCTATTTAAGAAAGTTAAACTAGCATTGTTAAGCTCACTATCAAAATCTATTACAGCATAGGTTTCTTCCCATTTCCCTCGAGTTTGAGAGATGCTACCTGGATTTATACAATATACGCCATCAATTGATTCACATAAAGCAACATGGCTATGTCCATAGAAAGCAAAATTAGCATTTGCTTTCTTAGCATGTGCACTTAATACATCTCTAGCACCTTTAACTTCATATCGATGTCCATGTGTATAGAAATATCCGATTCCTTTAACTTCTCCTTGCTCTTCTATTGGAAAACGTGGATCAAAATCACAATTACCTTTTACTCTTTTATATAAGGTTAATTCAGTATCATCATAATCAAACTCTGAATCTCCTAGATGTAAGAATAAATCCGCTTCTTTATATTTATCATATATTTCATGTAGTATTCCTTGTTCTCCGTGATTATCACTGACAATTATCCATCTCATTGGAATCTCTCCCCTACATCTTCATTCATTAGTTTAATTGCATTACCACGGTGGCTAATTGCACTTTTTTCTGCTACTGTTAATTCGGCCATCGTTCTGTCTAATGAAGGAACGAAGAAAATCGGATCATATCCAAATCCATTTTCTCCTCTCTGTTCATCTATTATTTCACCTTGTGCTTTACCTACATAAGTAAGTGTTTCTTTACCTGGTTCACTGACAGCTATTGCACATACAAACTCTGCCTCTCTATTCTCTATACCTTGCAGGTTACTTAATAATTTATCAATATTATCTTGATCATTTTTTTGTTCTCCAGCATATCTTGCTGAGTATATACCTGGTTCACCATTTAAAGCTTTTACAGATAAACCACTGTCATCTGCTATAACTATTTTATTTAATTGTTTTGATGCTGTTTCTGCCTTTAATATAGCATTTTCTTCAAATGTCATACCTGTTTCTTCTACATCAAAATCAGGAGCAATTTCAGAAATACCTATAACATTCGCTTTAGGAAAAATTGCTTTAAAGTCATTTATTTTACCTTTGTTGTTTGATGCGATAATGATATCGTTCATAATTATCTCTCCTTACAATGTTATTCTTTCAACTTTAGCGTCTTCTATATGCAGCCATTCTTTTATAGTTCGTGTAATATGCTCTACATCACCATTTGCAAAAAATTTATGCTTAGGTTTAGGTGTGTAATAAGAGTGCTCATTACTAAATGTTAATAAGGCACTGACCTCTCTAGCAGTTTCCAAACCTGAAGAGATAATGGTCTTTCCATCATCAAAATATTGATGGATAGCATCATATAATAATGGGTAATGAGTACATCCTAATATCACCGTATCGGAATCATCATAACGCCATTGTTTAAGTGTTTGATGTATGACAATGCTTGTAATAGTTGGATCTTTATACCTCATTTGTTCCACTAAAGGTACGAAGCCTGGGCATGCAATACCCTTAACTTCTACTTGTGGGTTTATAGACTTTATACTTCTTCTATATGCTTCAGATTTAATTGTGCCTTCTGTTCCTAATACGAGCACACGATTATTATTAGTCGTCATTATAGCTGTTCTAGAACCTGGGTCAATTACACCTATAACAGGAATTGATAATAATTCTTGTAATGGTTTTAATGCTACAGCAGTTGCTGTGTTACAAGCAATTACAAGCATTTTAATATCTTTTTCTACTAAAAAGTTAGCCAGTTGTATAGTAAATGTTTTTACCTCTTCTTTACTTCTTGGCCCGTAAGGACATCTACCTATATCACCTAAGTAATAAATCGTCTCGTTAGGCAATTGCCTCATTATTTCTTTAGCAACTGTTAACCCACCGATACCTGAATCAATTACGCCTATTGGTTTATTCATTTATCTTCACTTCTCATTCTTTTCAGCATAATCTCTAGAGCTTCATTAAATTTAATTTTGTCTTCTTCGTTCATCACTGATAAAAGATCTTCAGTATAAGATTGTCTTGCATAAACTACTTCATCGATTAGAGCTGTACCTTTTTCTAATAACTTGACATGGAATACTCTTTTATCTTCTTCAGATTGAATTCTTAAGACTAATTCTTTTTGTTCAAGTTTATCAATTATGTCTGTAGTCGTAGAATAAGCTAAATATAATCGTTTAGATAACTCACCTATTGTTAATTGTTGATGTTCATTTAACCATTGTAACGCAATAAATTGTGGAGGTGAAATATCGTATACTTTTAACTGTCCTCTCGATCTCAACTTAGTTCTATCAACGATATGTCGAAGCGAATATTCAATCTGTTTAGTAATTTCTTCCATTGCTTTTGAACCTCTTTTCACTTAAAACTTATACTAATTATAATAACACATACATTTATTTGCGGTTAATCAATTGGTCCTTTTTCATCACGAATAATAGAAAAAAACCTTTAAAACCAATTTTATAATTGGCTTTAAAGGTTAATTTATTTTAAATCGTTTTAATTAACTTCGTGATCTGATCCGAAGAATGATTTAAACATTTGGAATGTAGTTTCTCTATTCATTGCTGCGATTGATGTTGTTAAAGGAATACCTTTTGGACAAGCATTAACACAGTTTTGTGAACTACCACATTCTTGAATGCCACCATCAGACATCAACGCTTTAATTCTCTCATCTTTAGTCATACTACCTGTTGGATGTAAGTTGAAAAGACGAACTTGAGAAATTGCTTGTGCACCCATAAAATTATTATCTACGTTTACATTAGGACATACTTCTAAACATACACCACATGTCATACATTTAGATAACTCATATGCTGTTTGACGTTTTTTCTCAGGCATACGTGGGCCAGGACCTAAATCATAAGTACCATCAATTGGAACCCATGCTTGAACTTTTTTCAAGTTATCGAACATACGAGAACGATCAACTTGTAAGTCACGAATCACTGGGAAAGTTTTCATAGGTTCAAGTTTGATTGGTTGTTCTAATTGGTCAATGATAGCAGAACATGATTGACGTGCTTTACCATTAATAACCATAGAACAAGCGCCACAAACTTCTTCCAGACAGTTCATATCCCATGTAACTGGCGTTGTCTTTTCACCATTTGAAGTGAACGGATTTCTTTGTATTTCCATCAAAGCTGCGATTACGTTCATATTTGGTCTATAAGGAATCTCAAATTTTTCTTCGTATGGTTGTGACTGATCATTTTCTTGTCGCTTTATGATAATCGAAATTGTTTTATTTTCTTGATTTTGATCTTGTGAATTTTGTTCAACTGTTTGAGTGTCTGCCATTATTATTTACTCCCTTCGGATTTCTTAGAGTAATCTCGTTTACGAGGTTTAATGTGACTAACATCCACTTCTTCATATGAGAATTCAGGTGCTTCTTCTGGTCCTCTGAACTGAGCAATAGTTGTTTTTAACCATTCTTCATCATTACGTTCAGGAAACTCTGGTTTATAGTGTGCCCCTCGAGATTCATTACGATTATATGCACCAATCGTAATAACTCTTGCTAAAACTAACATATTCCATAATTGACGTGTAAAGAATACAGCTTGGTTACTCCATGTTGAAGTATCTTCCATATCAATATTTTGATATCTTTCCATTAATTCAACAATTTTCTTATCTGTTTCAAGAAGTTTATCATTATGACGAACAACAGTAACGTTTGCAGTCATAATTTCACCTAATTCTTTGTGTAACTTATAAGCATTTTCAGTACCTTTAAGTTGTAATAAGTGGTCGAATTTTTCTTGTTCTTCATCAATACGTTTTTGGAATATTTCTTCATCTAATTCAGTGTATGATGTTTTAATATTTTTAACATATTCCATTGCATTTGGTCCTGCAACCATACCACCATAAATAGCTGATAATAAAGAGTTAGCTCCTAATCTATTACCGCCATGTTGTGAATAATCACATTCACCTGCTGCAAATAGACCTTTAATATTAGTCATTTGATCAAAGTCTACCCAAATTCCACCCATTGAATAATGAACAGCTGGGAATATTTTCATTGGGACTTTACGAGGGTCGTCACCAGTGAATTTTTCATATATTTCTATTATACCGCCAAGCTTAACATCTAATTCATGTGCGTCTTTATGTGATAAGTCAAGATATACCATGTTCTCACCGTTAATACCAAGTTTTTGGTTAACACACACATCAAATATTTCACGCGTTGCGATATCACGTGGTACTAAGTTACCGTAATCTGGGTATTTTTCTTCTAAGAAATACCATGGTTTACCATCTTTATAAGTCCAGATACGTCCACCTTCACCACGAGCTGATTCACTCATTAATCTTAGTTTATCATCACCTGGAATTGCAGTTGGGTGAATTTGAATAAATTCACCGTTAGCATACTTAGCACCTTGTTGATAAACAACTGATGCAGCAGAACCTGTATTAATCATTGAGTTAGTAGACTTACCAAAGATAATACCAGGACCACCTGTTGCCATAATTACAGCATCTGAACCAAATGATTCTATTTTAGAATCTGTTAAGTTTTGCGCTACGATACCACGGGCTGAATTTTCATCATCTTTTATGATACCTAAAAATTCCCAGCCTTCATATTTTGTAACTAAACCTTTTACTTCAAAGCTTCTCACTTGTTCATCTAATGCATATAATAGTTGTTGCCCAGTCGTTGCACCTGCAAAAGCAGTTCTATGATATAAAGTACCACCAAATCTACGGAAATCTAAAAGACCTTCAGGTGTACGGTTAAACATTACGCCCATTCTGTCTAATAAATGTATGATACTTGGTGCTGCTGCAGTCATATTTTTCACTGGTGTTTGGTTAGCTAAGAAATCTCCACCATATACTGTGTCATCAAAGTGAATGAAAGTAGAGTCACCTTCACCTTTTGTATTAACAGCTCCGTTAATACCACCTTGCGCACATACAGAGTGTGAACGTTTAACAGGTACTAATGAGAATAAATCAACATGTGCACCTTTTTCTGCAGCTTTAATTGTTGCCATCAATCCTGCTAAACCGCCACCGACAACAATAATTTTGTTGTTTGCCATAAAAATTGTCACTCCCCTAAAAAGTATAAATCTTATACGAATGCAAAAATAGCTCTTAAGCCAATAATACTAATTACTATAAATACTAATAATGTTACATATGTCATAAAGCGTTGAGATTTAGGTGATTGTGTAATTCCCCAAGTAATGCAGAATGACCATAATCCATTTGAAAAATGGAATATAACACTTAGCACACCAATAACATAAAGCGTTACAGAAATAGGATTAGATAAAATATCTGATACCATATCAAAATCAACATGATGACCTAATGCAGCTTGAATACGTGTTTGGTATACGTGTACAGCTATAAAAATAAATGAAACTATACCAGTTATGCGTTGTAGTAAAAACATCCAGTTTCTGAATAAAGATTGTCTTCCTACATTTTCTTTAGCTGTAAAAGCTATGTATAATCCATAAATAGCGTGGAATAGTATAGGAATATAAATTACTACAACCTCTAACACTATTTTAAATGGTAAATTCCACATAAAATCAGATGCTTTATTGAAAGCCTCCGGGCTAATTGTTGCAAAGTGGTTAATTAATAAGTGTTGAATCAAGAATATTCCTATAGGAATTACACCTAATAATGAATGAATACGACGTAATATAAACTGTTTTTCGCTTGACGCCAAAAGAAGTCCCCCCTAACTTTAATCTATGGCTCTATCGATATATTATTATATATGCAAAACTGAAAACGATTACATATATGCTAAAAAAAATTCGATGAGCATTACATGTATATTGTAACATCATTAAGTATGAATTTGGGCATGAGAATAATTCTCATGCCCAAATATATTGATTTTTTATTGTAATTTTACTCTTTAATTACTAAGCTTTTTCACTAAATTTTGAGCAACTTTTTCTGGTAACCCAATTTCAGTAAAATCTTTCAAACTAGACTCTCTCATTTTCTTAATAGAACCAAAATGTTTTAGCAATGTTTGCTTTCTTTTCGGCCCTATGCCTTCTATTTCATCTAAAGCAGATTTCAAGGTTGTCTTTTGTCGCGTTGATCTATGAAAACTAATTGCAAATCTATGCACTTCATCTTGTATTCGTTGAAGTAAATAAAATTCTTGAGAGTTTTTCTTTAGTGGTATAATTTCTGCTTGAGCACCATAAAGTAATTCTGAAGTTTGGTGTTTATCATTTTTACTTAATCCTGCAATTGGAATATCAAGTCCTAATTCATTTTCTAATACTTCTCTAACAGAAGTCATATGACCTTTACCACCATCAACAATTATTAAATCTGGTATTGGCAAGCCTTCTTTTAAAACTCTTGTATATCTTCTTCTAACAGCTTCTTGCATAGATTTATAATCATCAGGTCCTTTGACTGATTTAATTTTGTATTTACGATAATCTTTTTTACTTGGTTTGCCATCTACAAAAGCAATCATGACTGATACAGGATCAACACCTTGAATATTAGAATTATCGAATGCTTCAATTCTAATTGGTGTTTGAATTCCCATTGCTTCACCTAAATTGTCTATTGCTTTTATTGTTCGTGATTCATCTTTCGCGATGAGTTCAAATTTGTTTTTCAATGAAATACTAGCGTTTTTAATTGCTAAATCTACCATTTCTTTTTTCTTACCTCTTTTAGGTTGTACAACTTTTGAATCAACAACTGACTCAACTGTTTTAATGTCTATGTCTTTTGGAATGTGTATTTCTTTAGGTGTTAAATGTTGATTCAATGTATAAAACTGACCTATAAATGTATAAAATTCTTCTTCCGCAGTTTGTATTATTGGAATCATAGATGCCTGTCTTTCTATCAATTTCCCTTGTCTTATGAAGAACACTTGAATACACATCCAACCTTTATCGACAGAATAACCGAATATATCTCTCATCGTCATATCTGATGACATCATATTTTGTTTATAATTCAACATTTCAATATGCTGAATTAAGTCCCTATATTCTTTAGCTTCTTCAAATTTTAAAGCTTCACTAGCTGCATTCATTTTTTCTTTTAAATCATTCACAATTGATTTATCATCACCATTTAAAAAGTCTGTAATTTCTTTAATCATAGCTTGATATTGTGCTTGTTCAACAGGATAGACACATGGTCCTAAACATTGTCCTATATGGTAATATAAGCAAACTTTGTTAGGCATTGTTACACATTTTCTTAAAGGATAGATTCTATCTAGCAATTTTTTCGTTTCATGTGCTGCATAAGCATTTGGATAAGGACCAAAATATTTTCCTGAATCTTTTTTCACAGTTCTTGTAACGATTAAACGTGGGTGCTTTTCTTTCGTAATTTTGATAAAGGGGTAACTTTTATCATCTTTTAATAAGATGTTATATCTAGGTTGATGTTTTTTTATAAGGTTTAACTCTAATAATAATGATTCAATTTCACTAGATGTAACGATAAATTCAAAATCTCGAATCTCTCCAACTAGACGAGTTGTTTTTTCATCATGTGCACCTGTAAAATAACTTCGAACTCTATTTCTAAGACGTTTTGCTTTACCAACATATATAACAGAGTCATGTCTGTCTTTCATAATGTAACAACCAGGATATGTAGGTAATACATCTAATTTTTGTTTTATTCTTTTTTGGTAGTCTTCCACCTTATTCACCTACCTTTTTTTAATAATTATATCAACAATATTTCATTTAACCAAAACATACGTTCTATTTAACATAAAAATTAGAAATGTATATTTAGGTGCTCAAGAAATATAAGGGAACAAAAAAGAAGCTGGACAATTTAATTGTCTCAGCCTCTTATCACCATTACTCAATCTTATTAATAGTGTTTAGATAATACTTGTTCTAATTGTTCTTTAGGTTGGAAACCTACTACTTTATCTACAGCTTCGCCATCTTTGAATACGATTAATGTTGGAATACTCATTACTTCGTATTTAGCTGCTGTTGCTTGGTTTTCATCTACATCTAATTTAACGATATCTGCTTTACCTTCAACGTCTTTAGCTAAATCTTCTAATACTGGCGCGATCATTTTACAAGGTCCACACCATGGTGCCCAGAAGTCCACTAAACTTACGCCTTCTTTAATTTGTTCATCGAAATTTGCATCTGTTGCTTTTACTAATGCCATTGGAAAAATCCTCCTTGTTAACTTATGATAATGAGAGTATAGCACGCTTTATTTTGCAATGCATGTTGTTTGCTCAAACTGTATTGTACTTGATGTTGGACTTGGAAGCAATCACTTAAATTCTGGTTTTCTTTTTGAGATAAATGCATCAATACCTTCTTGAGCATTTTCACTTTCTATAATATCTACGAAATGTCTTTCTTCAATTTGGTCACTTTCTAATGATAAATCTAAATTGGACATTTGTTTAATAACTTTTATTGAGTCTAATGACTTCGATGCTATATTATAAGCTAATTCTTCAGTTGCTTTTTCTAATTCTGCTTTATCTTTAACAATTTCATTAAACAAATACTTTATATCATCTAAGTTAATATTTTCACCTGTTAAAGCGATTTGTAATGCTTTATGTTGCCCTATCATATAAGATAATCTTCTTACGCCACCAAATCCAGGAAATATTCCTAAATTAATTTCAGGTAATCCTACTTTCGTATCTTTCGTAATTAATCTCATATCACATGCTAAAGCTAATTCAAATCCTCCACCTAAACATACTCCATGAATAGAACTTATCACTGGTTTATGACAAGTTTTGATTAGTCTAAATAATTTTGCGCTAGTTGAAGCTAAGTCTAATCTTTCATGCTTTGTTAAATTTGGAAATGATTTAATGTCTGCACCTGCAGAAAAACATTTTTCATTACCTTTAATTACGATTACTTTCACATTATCATCAAATCCTTGAGTCTCAATGGCTTTGATGATAGCCGCTAAAACTTCTTCATTTAATGCGTTAACTGGACCATGATTTAAATGAATAAATAGAACTTGCTTCTCAACGTTAGTCTCAATCATTCAAATTACCTCCTTATAAGAATAATAAATAAACAATACCTGCAATAAATGTTAAAGCAGAAATAACGAGCAACACTTTTGCTAGTTTATACATATCAAAATTATCCAATATGTTTCCTCCTTATTTCAATGTTACTACAGTAACACCAAATCCACCTTCTGATGGCATTCCTGTTCTAAAGCTATCTACTGAACGATGTCGTTTCAAATGATCTGTTACACCTTTTTGTAACGCACCAGTACCTTTACCATGGATAATATTAACTGTACCATAATTTGAAAGAACTGCTTGATCAATATATTGATCTAATTCAATCATAGCCTCTTCATAACGATAACCGCGTAAGTCTAAATCCATTTTAATCGTCGTACGATTAGTTCTAGGAACAACTTTGCTTGGTTGTTGTTTCTTTTTATCAAGCTTTTCTAAATCTTTTACTTCAATTTTCATTTTAAGTATACCCATTTGAACGACTACTTCTTTATCATTAACAACATCTATAACTTCACCTTTTTGACCATAAGATAAAACTTTAACGTCATCGCCTTTTTCAATTTTATCGTGACGCTCTTTTTTTACATTTTGTTTGATTGATGCTTCTGTATATTGATTATCTAGTCGTTTCTTTCTTTCAATGAGCTCGTGTTCTTTTACATTTGCTACTGAATTATCTCGCATATCTCTAAGTTCTTGTAGTATGGATTCAGCTTCTTTTGTTTTTTGTTTCACTTCTTGGTTTGCTTTATTTCTTGCATCATCCATTAATTGTGTTTTGAATTTTTCGAATCGCTGTAATTCTTGAGATAGTGATTGATGTAATTCAGCTGATTCTTGTTTCAATTTTTCAACTTCAATTCTGTCATTTTCTACAGATTTCGCATTCTTTTCTAGAGATTCAATCATTACATTAATTTCTTTCTCATCTTGACCAATTAATGATTTAGCGTGATTGATGAGTTCATTTTTTAGTCCTAATTTTTTAGATATTTCAAATGCATTTGATCTTCCTGGTATACCCATTAATAGTTTATAGGTAGGTCTTAATGTTTCAACATCAAATTCGACACTTGCATTCATAACTTTATCACGATTATAACTATATGCTTTAAGTTCTGGATAATGTGTAGTTGCCATAATTAGCGCATCTTTTTCAATTGTATAATCAAGTATGCTCATCGCTAAAGCGGCACCTTCACTAGGATCTGTACCCGCTCCGAGTTCATCAAATAGAATTAATGAATCTTTATCAGCTTGATCAATAATATTAACGATATTTTTCATATGTGATGAAAACGTTGAAAGCGACTGTTCAATAGATTGTTCATCACCAATATCGCAAAATACTTTTTTGAAAATAGTTATAATTGCACCATCTAATGTAGGAATCAATAAACCTGACTGCGCCATCAATGTAATGAGACCTACTGTTTTTAAGGTGACCGTTTTACCACCTGTATTCGGTCCCGTAATAATAACTGCATTTATATCTTGTTTAAATTCTATAGTATTACTAATAACCTCAGCCTGATTAATTAATGGGTGTCTTGCTTTTGGTAAATAAATCGCTCTATCGTCAGATAATACAGGTTTAGTTGCTTTAATTGTTGCGCCAAACTTTGCTTTAGCGGTAATAAAATCTAAATGGCCCATAACTTCTGTACTCGATAATAGTTCATATCCTACTTCACTGACAAGTTCAGTTAATATATATAGTAATCTATCTTTTTCTTCTTTTTCTTTAGCTTTAACTTGAGAAATTTGATTATGCATCTCTACAATTGCACTTGGTTCAATATATAACGTTTGGCCAGATGCTGATTGATCATGAACGATACCATTAAAATCTTGACGATATTCTGCTTTAACTGGTAGTACATGTCTATCGTTTCTTACTGTCACAATAGAATCAGATAGTTTCTTCTGATTCGCTGATGATCTCACCATTTGCTCTAGTCTCGATTTAATACGATCGTTTGTCTTTTTTATTTGATGACGCAGTTCTGCTAATTTCGGACTAGCTGTATCAAATAAGTCATGCTCATCACATTGCTCGCTAATTTGATTGAGTAAATCACTTAATACTGGTAATTGTGCTACATATCCATCAATAATTGGATAAAGAATTTCTTCGTCTTCATCAACTATACTTGCATAAAACGTTTTGAATCTATTTTGAACTTGAATATTACGTTTAATTTGGTTTAATTCTTCAACATTTAGTAAGCTGCCTATTTCAGCTCTTCTGACATAAGATTTTATATCTTTTAATCCTGAATAACCAGGAACTCTATGCTTATTATATATTTGAGTCATTTCGTCTGTTTCATTCAAACTCTTTTGAACTGTTTCCAGTTCATCACTTGGTTTAAGTTCACTAATAAGTCTCTCTGCTATATCACTAGTAGCATGTGCAGATAATTGTTGAATAATTAAGGGATATTCAAGAACTTTTAATGTTTTTTCATTCATATTATCTTCCCTCTTCTTTAATACTTTATTTCTCTGATTTAATCCATTCTTTAAATTCTTCACGTGATTTAGCATTAATGACTTGAGATTTATCTATCCATCCTTTTTGAGCTGTGCCAACACCATATTTCATAAAATCAAAATGATCAATATGATGTGCATCTGTGTTGATTGTGATCATTAAATCAGGATTGTTTTTTAACACTTCAGCGTTTAAATCTAATCTTTGAGGATTAGCATTTAATTCTAAAACAGTGTTTGTTTCTTTCGCCATTTTAATAAGTTGTTCCATATTGACTTTGTACCCTTCACGTCTACCTATAATACGACCAGTTGGGTGTGCAATATGTCTAACATATTTATTTTCACATGCTGTTTTTAGTCTATTCATAATTTCTTCTTCAGTCTGATTAAAGCTTTGATGAATAGCTGCAATAACATAATCTAGTTCTTTTAACACTTCATCAGGATAATCTAATGAACCATCTGGTTTAATATCCATTTCTGTTCCACTATAAATATCTATCTCTTTATATTTTTCGTTTAATGCTTTAATCTTTTTGTTTTGTTCAAGTAATCGTTCAATTGATAAACCATTAGCTACTGCTAAATTTCTAGAATGATCTGTAATGCAAATAAATTTATAGCCACGGTCGATAGCCGCTTCAATCATTTCTTCTATTTTAAATGCACCATCACTATAAGTAGTATGCATGTGAATATCACCATTGATATCTTCTAATTGAATAATGTTTTGAATGTTTTTATCAAATTCTGTACCATCTTCTCTCATAGTTGGAGGTATATAAGGTACATTGTAATGATCATATATCTCTTTTTCACTTTGATAAGTAATGATGTTACCATTCTTTTCTTCTATACCATATTCACTAACTTTCTCATTTCTTTGTTTAGCAAGCTGTCTAATTTTAATATTATGGTCTTTTGAACCTGTGAAGTGTTGTAAAGTATGATAGAAAGCTTCTGGTTTAATCAATCTAAAATCTACACCAATTACATCATCTTCTATTAACAAATCTAATGACACTTTTGTTGTCCCAACAGCAATCTGTTCTTTTATCTCTGGAATTTCTAATAATAACTGCTGAACCTTCAGCTCATCTTCAGTAGAAATGATATAATCTAAATCTTTACTTGTTTCTCTCATTCTTCTAAAACTGCCTGCAACTTGATATTGAATAATACCCTCTATTTCATCCAAATATTGATTAACTTTTTCGTGTGCTTTAATCATGCTATTAATTGGATATCTTTCAGGTCTTTGTCCTAAAACTTTCGCTTCTTCTAAAAGCTTTTGTTCTGTCTTTTTAGCAAAGCCAGGTAAAGCTGAAACTTCATTTTTTTCACAAGCTGCAATTAAATCATCTTTATTTGTTATATTTAATTCTTTATATAATTTAGCAATCTTTTTGCTGCCAAGACCTTGTATTTTAAGTAATGGTATTAAGCCTTCTGGAATTTCTTCTTTTAATTCATCTAAATAACTTTGAGTCCCGTTATCAATATACTCATTAATTACATCACCTACACCTTTACCAATACCTTTTAAAGATGTAACGTCATCTATTTCATTTAGTGTTCTTTCATCCGTTTCCAAAGACTGACTTGCTTTTCTATATGCTGATACTTTGAAAGGATTTTCTCCTTTAATTTCCATATAAATAGCGATTGTTTCTAACATTTTTACAATATCTTTTTTAGTTAACATATCTATTCCTCCGTAAAAAAAGTCATAGGTTCGCCCATGACTTTTTACAATATGAATTCATTTAATTTGAAAGCCATTTTACTAATTGCTCAGATAAGAATGGTGTCTTCGATAAGATAGCATTTCCAATAAATGATTGGTGCAATGTATCTATAAATAATGGAATTGGAATAACTGCAATAGCAGCTAATGTAATTATAACGACTAAGTATGCCTCTATAAATCCTAATGCCATCCCAAAGTATCTTGCATATTTGCCTCCAAAGTCCATTTGATGATAAAAATCAAAAACTGTTGCTACAATTTGTAAAATTACTTTAGTAAAAATAAATAAAATGAGTATTGCCATAATATTATAGAATGCATCCTCATTATTAATACTATTAAATATTGTGTTTTTTCCTTCTGTAGAAGCACTTGGATAAGGTAATATCAAATGCAATTGTTTACTAAATGGTGCAAAGCATATCGCGGCAATCACCAATGAGAAAATAGTACCAATAGAATGTAGCGATTGTAGTACTAAACTACGTCTATATCCAATGATGACACCTAATATTAAACATATAATTATAATTAATGTAATCATTCTAAATTTCCTTTATGTTTTAATTGTTTGATTTCTTCTCTTAATTTATCATTTTCTTCTTCTAATTTAACATATTCATGCATAACATTAACAGCCGTGAGCACAGATTTACGCGTTGTATCTAAACCAGCATTTAGCTGACCTAACGCTTGTATCTTCTCATCGACTCTTCCGGCTACATAACGAATATGCGAAGGATCGTCTTCACCAATTATTGTATAATGTTGATCATTTATAACTACTGTCACTCTATTTTTATTTTCACTCATTATACTACCCCTGTTCAAATTATATATGGAATTTCTATATACTTAATCATACTATATTATACATGACATATGTTCATTTGTGTATGAATATCCACTAACTTCATTTGAGAATATTCGTTTATATAATAAATTTATGCTACTCTATTTATAGAAAATATATTAAAGGTAGGACATAAACGTGGCAAACATCGTAAAAACAATAGATTCTCAAACAATCAATAATATAATTAAACAATATAAAATGGATACAGAAAATTTACCTACTGGTACTGTAGCTCGTAAAAAAATAAAGAGTACACAAGTACAAATTTATCGCTCAAAAAAAATCATGTTTCAAGGTAAAGATGCTGAACAAGTAGCTAGTGAAGTGTTAGGACAAAAAATAGCCCCTACCTCATCTAGTTCACCTAGCCCAAAGAAAACACATACCTTTGATTTACATAATACAATTGGGAGTGATGAAGCAGGAAGTGGAGATTATTTTGGGCCATTAACGGTATGTGCAACATACGTATCTAAAAAGAATGCAAAATTATTAAAAGAACTAGGTGTAATGGACTCTAAAACTTTAACAGACATAAAAATAGTAGAATTAGCAGAACAAATTATTCAAATATGTCCACATTCACTTATTGTATTGGATAATCCCAACTACAATACAAAGCAATTAGAAGGTTGGAGTCAAGTTAAAATGAAAGCCGTATTACATAATCAAGCTATCAAAAATGTTATTTCTAGAATTGAAGAATCTGAATTAGAACAAATTGTCATTGATCAATTTGTACAAGCGAGTACTTATGAGAAGTATGTTATCGGCAAAATGCCAAGGAAAGACATAACTTTTTTTGAAACTAAAGGAGAATCAAAATCTATTGCAATCGCTGCAGCAAGTATCATAGCAAGATATGCATTCGTTAAACATATGGATAGACTAGCTAAAGATTTAAAAGTATTAATACCAAAAGGTGCCAGTAACAAAGTTGACCTAGAAGCAGCAAAAATCGTTCAAAAATATGATATTCAACAACTTGATGAAATAACAAAAAAACATTTCAAAAATAGAGATAAAGTATTAGATTTAATAAAACGCAAAAGGAGAAATTAATATGATATTAATATCATTTAGTTGGCAAATAATATTAGCCGTTATTATTATTTGCTATTTAATCTGGTTTATAGGCAAACAACTTACAAAGCTAACAACGAAGAATAAAAAGTAATTCACGTTTTAATAATAATTATCAACAAAGGAGCTAACATTTTTTAATGAAATGTTAGCTCCTTTAATATTATAGATAATTAAAATGCGCTTACGCTCTTAAAGTAGCACCTTGTTGTTCTAATGCTGATAATATTTGATTATGAACTGCTGAAACTTTGTCTTCTGTTAAAGTTTCATTAACGTCTAAATAATCAATTCGTATTGCTACTGATTTTTTACCTTCTTCCATATGTTCACCTTCATAAACATCGAACACTTCTGTATGGTTCAGGATATCAGCGCCATTGTCATTAATTGTGTTGATTAATGTTGATGCAGTTACATCTGTATTAACTACTAATGCTATATCTCTTGATACTCCTGGAAATCTTGGAATAGCTTCATATTCTATTTTACCGACTGGTTGTGCTAATACTTTTGTAAAGTTTAACTCAAACACATAAGTACGGTCTAAATCATTCTCTTTTTCTACAGTAGGATGTAATTCTGCTATTATACCTACCACTTCTTCATTCATTTTCACAAATGCAGTTCTACCTGGGTGTAATAAATCTAGTTTTGTCGCTTCAAATGTAAACGACACATTTAATTGTTCTGCAATACGTTCTACAATACCTTTAACTAAGAAGAAATCTACTGGTTCATCTTTTTGTTGCCATTTATTACCTGAATATTGACCTGTTAAAATACCACTTAGAAATTCTACTTCAGTTGGTAATTGGTCTTTACCGTTACTATAGAAAACTTTACCTTGTTCATACAATGCAACGTTTTTATTTTTTCTTGCAACATTATAACGTGTAGCGTCTATTAGTCTTGGTAATATGCTTTGACGTAATACCGCTTGATCTTCACTCATAGGCATCATAAGTTCTACAACTTCTTTATCTTCAAGTGTGTAATTTTTAGCGACATCTTTATGGACTAATGAATACGTAATAGCTTGATCTAAACCAGCTCCTTCAAGTATTTCTTTTACTTTACGCTTTTTGAGTTGATTATCTGTTAAATATCCAGCAGTAGCATTTTCGAAGTTTGGTAATGTTGATGGTAATTGGTCATAACCATAAATTCTCGCTACTTCTTCAATTAAGTCTGCTTTAATTGATATATCACTTCTTCTTGAAGGTACATTAACTTCAAATGCCTCTCCAGTTACATTTGTTCCAAAGCCTAAACGATTAAAAATAACATTAATTTCTTCAGTTGAAAGATTGAATCCAATTAATTGGTTCACATCATTTGTAGTAATTTCAATTACTTTAGAAGTTTCAGGCAATGTGCCATCTGATACAACTTCACTTAATACTGTTCCACCTGCTATTTCTTGTAAAAGTAAAGCAGCTCTATTTAAAGCGTCCACTACTCTTTCGCTTGCAATACCCTTTTCAAATCTACTTGATGCTTCACTTCTTAAACCTAATCTTCTTGAAGTTTGTCTTACATTTGTAGCATTGAAAATTGCGCTTTCAATTACAACATTTTGTGTTTTTTCTGTTACTTCTGAAAAATCTCCACCCATGACACCAGCTATCGCAATTGGTTCTGATCCGTTTGTAATTACAACATCAGAAGTAATTAATTCTCTTTCAATATCATCAAGCGTCGTAATTTTTTCGTTTTCGTGCGCATATCTTGCTACAATTTGTTCTGAACCAATTTGATCTTGGTCAAACATATGAAGAGGTTGACCGTATTCTAGTAAGATATAATTTGAAATATCAACTACGTTATTTATTGGACGAATTCCCGCTTTCATCAATCTAGATTGCATCCAAGTTGGAGATGGTGCAATCGTAACGTTTTTAATTACTCTTGCAGCATAATATGGTATTGCTTCTTCATCTTTAATAGTTACAGATAACGCTTGAGTTGATTTTTCTGTAGACTCTTTTAATTCTGTATTTGGATATTGTACTTCATTACCATATAATGCACTTACTTCATGAGCCGCACCTAGCATGCTTAAGCAATCTGCTCTATTTGGTGTAAGATCAAAGTCCATAACTTCATCATTAAGTAATAAAGCTTCTAATGCATCACTACCAGGAGTTTGTTCATTTGAAAATACATAAATACCATCTGCATATTTTTTAGGCATAACATTTGCATCTAAACCAATTTCTTGAAGAGAACAAATCATACCTTCTGAAACTTCTCCCCTTAATTTTGCTCGCTTAATTTTAACACCACCTGGTAAACGTCCACCGACTCTAACAACAATTACATATTGATCAACATCAACGTTAGGTGCACCACATACGATTTGTACAGGCTCCTCTTCGCCGACATCTACTTTACAAATATTAAGTTTATCCGCTTCAGGATGTTTTTCTTTAGATATAACATGACCTACAACTAGTTTCTTAATATCTTCACCGTATTTTTTAATACTGTCTACTTCAATACCGCTTCTTGTTATCTTCTCAGCTAATTCATCTACACCAGCATCTATTTTAATATATTCACTTAACCATTCTTTACTTATTAACATTATGCTTCACCGCCATCTTCTACAGGCTTAAATTGCTCTAAAAATCTTACGTCGTTAGTATAGAAATGTCTAATGTCTTCAATTCCGTATTTCAACATTGCCATTCTATCTGGGCCTAAACCAAACGCAAAGCCTGAATATTTACTTGAGTCAAATCCTGCCATTTCTAATACATTTGGATGCACCATACCTGAACCTAGTACTTCAATCCATCCAGTTTGTTTACATACATTACAGCCATGACCTTTACACTTAAAACATGATACGTCCACCTCTACAGAAGGTTCTGTGAATGGGAAGAAACTTGGTCTTAAACGTATTTCACGGTCAGCACCAAATAATTTACGTGCTAATAATTCTAAAGTTCCTTTAAGGTCACTCATTTTGATGTTTTCAGCAACTACTAATCCTTCAATTTGTGTAAATTGATGACTATGTGTCGCATCATCAGAGTCTCTACGATACACTTTGCCCGGACAAATAATTTTAACTGGGCCAACGCCGTTACGCTTTTCTAATGTTCTAGCTTGTACAGGAGAAGTATGTGTACGCATTAAAATTTCTTCAGAAATATAAAAAGTGTCTTGCATATCACGTGCAGGATGTGATTTTGGTAAGTTTAAAGCTTCAAAATTATAATAATCTGATTCGACTTCATATCCTTCGACAATTTCATAGCCTAAACCTATGAATAAATCTTCTAAATCTTCATTTATTTTAGTAAGTGGATGTTTAGCACCTAGGCTTACTTTTCTTCCAGGTAGTGTCACATCAATTGTTTCATTTTCTAATTGGGCATTTAGTGCTTCTTCTTCTAGAAGTACTTTTTTAGCTTCAATTTCTTGTTCAATTGCTTTACGTACTTCGTTAACTAATTGACCAAATTCAGGTCTTTCTTCTTTTGGTAATTCTTTCATTTCTTTCATTAGACCTGTTATAACACCTTTTTTACCTAAATAATTCACTTTTACATCTTGCAAAGCTCTTTCAGCTTTTGCTTCGTTAATTCTTACAAGTGCTTCTTGTCTTAATTCAGCTAACTTCTCTTGTAATGACATATATATCCTCCTATTTAGTCGAAAAAAAGACTTCGCCCCCTCTAATAGAGGGACGAAGTCTTCCGTGGTACCACCCAAATTTATACATAGTTATGCATACACTTATATGTTGATAACGGATCTACATTCCGACTTAAATTTCTTTAAGTAGCTAAAAGGATGAAAAAAATTAAGTTACTGCATAGGATTTTTCAGTCTAGAATCCATTCCCTAATTATGCGCAATCATTAATTTACGTCCTTTTGTAAGCTTATATTGATTATGAAACAATTATATAAAATATTGTTTCTTTGGTCAACCTTTCAAATGGTAAAGTAGTATGCCACATGAAACAGCAACATTTAAACTTTCAGCTTTACCGTATAGTGGAATATTAAGATTTTCTGTCGTTTGATTGAGTATTTCTTCTTCAACTCCAGCACCTTCATTACCCATAATTAAAGCGAAGTTTTCTTGACTATTAATTTCTTTATAATTAACAGCATTGAGCAAACTCGTTCCATAAGTATTACCTTTAAATGTTTCAATAAATTCATAAATATCATTTTCAACTACTGGTAAATGGAAAACACTACCTTGAGATGCACGTAGTACTTTATCTTGGTATGGGTCTGCACTACCTTTTGAATAGACAACTGCGTCCATTCCAGCAGCATCTGCATTTCGAATTAAAGCGCCCATATTTCCAGGATCTTGCACTCTATCTAATACTAGAACTTGTTTAAAATGGCTCATCTCATAAGTTGGAAGTTCAACTATAGCAAAAATTCCTTGTGGCGTAGTCGTATCTGATAAAGATTCAGCCACTTTAAAGTTTATAATATATGCATCGTCAGCATATTCAACAATCTTGTCATCAACTCTTGAATAATCTACAGCTAATAATGAAATAATCTTCAAATTACTATGATAAGCTTCTTCAACCAAATGGAAACCTTCGATTAAAAATCTCCCTTGTTTAACGCGTTCTTTTTTCTTCTTCAATTTATTCATTTCTTTAATTTTATTATTTTGTACTGAAGTAATCTCTTCCATAAAAACTCCTCGTATTCTAATAGACTTATGTAACTAGTATATATGAAAAAAAACTAATTTAATAGAAATTCTTCTTAAGCATAAAAAAAGACTGTCGACTCTGTCGACAGTCTGAAACATCCTGTTAAGAACATTTACATGTAACTTATTATTTAGAAACGACTTCTTTACCTTTGTATGATCCACATGCTTTACATACACGGTGAGATAATTTCATTTCTCCACAGTTTGAACATTCAACCATACCTGGTACTGAGATTTTGAAATGCGTACGACGTTTTCTTTTAGCTGTTTTTGAAGTTCTTCTAGCTGGAACTGCCATGTCTTATTCCTCCTTAAATTTTATAAACACTTGTCCGATTATTTTTCGTCATCGAAGAATTGTTGTAATTTTTGAAGTCTTGGATCAACTGATTTTTCAGTTTCTACTTCTGAATCTTCGGTTGACTCAAATTGGTCTTCGCCAATAACTTCCCAACCATTGCCTGCCATTGAAACATCTTCACTACCTTCAGAGAACACTTGTAATGGTTTCTCTAAAATAACAAGTTCTTCAATGATTGGTAATAAATTAATCATGCCACCTTCGAGTTTGTGTCTCAATTCGTCATCATTATTATTACTATCACTCAACTCATCTAGTTCAAATATTTCTACTGATGTAGTATCAAATGGTAGCTCTACTGGCTTTAAAGTACGGGCACATGGTAACGTCAATACACCATTAATGTCAAGATTGACAATTATCTCATGCATTCGCACTTGAACGTCTCCTGTTACTTTTATTGGAGAAATATCGATAAGTTCATCTACCCTATCAGTAAGGTATTTCATATCGATTTCTTTATCAAAAGTAAATGGTTCGTTTTGGTATTTTTTAAGTTGTGTTATTGACCACTTCATCTGGGTTCACCTCTTACAAACACAAAAATTATTGTAACCTTAACGACAATGTTTGTCAAGATTTTTTCTTAACATTCATTATCTGATACAATACTTATGATGAATTGAAATGGGAGGAAATGCAAATGAAAAGTGTTGCTTTAATTACTGAATACAATCCATTTCATAATGGGCATGTTTATCACGCAGAATCTTCTAGAGAAATAGCGGATAGTGATGTTGCGATTTCTATCATGAGTGGTTCATTTACAATGCGTGGAGAACCTGCAATTTTAAATAAATTCAAACGTGCTGAAATGGCGATTCAATACGTAGATTTAGTTATAGAATTACCACTTGTTTATGCAATCTCTTCTGGTGATTTATTTGCTAAAGGTGGTGTTCACATAGCAGAATATCTTCAATGTGATGCTTTATCTTTTGGAAGTGAATCTGGAAATATAGATGATATTAAAAATGCGATTAAACAAATTGAACAAGTGACTAATGATGAAAGATACCAAAGTATGATTAAAGAAGGAAAATCTCATCCAAGAATTATAGCCGAATTAGTTCAAGACACGAACTTACTAAAAGGCTCTAATAACCTTCTTGCTATAGAATACGTTAAACATATTATGCAAAATAACTTATCTATCAATCCCCTCACCATTCAAAGAAAAGATAATATGTATTTAGATCCAGAATTAAACAAAACGACACATATTTCGAGTGCAACTTCTATTCGTAATGCATATTTTAATGATGAAGAAAATTATAAATTCAGTTTACCTGAAACAAGTTATGAAATTTTAAGTCAATCTAAAGGTTTGAATTGGGAACATTTTTTCCCACTCTTAAAATGGACAATATTAAGAGCAACACATGATGAGTTACGAGAAATATATATGATGACTGAAGGATTAGAATTTAAAATAAAAAAAGATATAAAAGAAAGTACAAGTTTTGAAACATTTGTAAAACATTTAAAATCAAAAAGATATACTTGGACTAGAATACAGCGCTTATTAACAGCAATATTGTTAAATATTAAAACTGAAGATGTCTTAAATTACGAACCTTCAGCAATACGTGTATTAGCAATGTCACAAAAAGGACAGGCATATTTGAAAACAATCAAAGATAAATGTCCTTTACCTATAATTACTAATGTAAATAAACAGTCAGCATCTTATTTTGAGAATGAAATAAAAGCAACAGAGCTATACCAATTTATTTCCGGTGATACAGCAACAGACTTTAATCAACCAGTACATATTAAAAAAAGCAAGTAGACCAGAATTCTAATTTATTTCACTAGATTTCTGGTCCACTCGCTTAAGATTAGCTAAATATGCAAACAAACTTTCTAAAAGCATGACAGTTATCATGCTTTTTTATTATGATTCTTTATTCTTAATTTTTTCTTTTAATGCTTTGTTCACATTTTCAGGTACGAATTCTGAAATGTCACCGTTAAATTGTGCTACTTCTTTTACGACGCTTGAGCTAATAAATGAATAATTATTATTTGTCATCATATATAATGTTTCAATGTCATCATCTAGTTTCTTATTCATAGATGTAAGTTGCATTTCATATTCAAAGTCGCTAACTGCTCTAAGTCCTCTTACGATTGTTCTTGCATTTATTTCTTTACAAAAATCAACAAGTAAGCCATGAAAAGAGTGGACTACGATATTCGGTACATCTTGCACCGCTTCTTCAATTAAAGCTACACGTTCGTCAGTTGAGAACAGACCTTTTTTAGAAGCATTCTGTAATACAGAAACATGGATCTCATCAAATATTTTTGCACTTCGTTTAATAATATCAATATGCCCTAATGTAATTGGATCAAAGCTTCCTGGAACAACTGCTATTCTTTTAGTCATTGTTTTCTCCTTTTGTTAGCAACATTACATGAGTTAGTCCATATTCGTATTTCTTCAGAACTTCAAACTCACCAGTTTCTATCTTTTCACTTTTATCAAATTCGCAAATTATTGTACCATTTACATTTAATAAGTCAAACGCTTGAATTTTATCTAAAGCCTTATTTATTAAATCTTTTTTATATGGTGGATCTAAAAATATATAATCAAATTTGATGTCTCGTTTATTTAAAGCTTTTAATGCTCTTATTGCATCATTTTTATAAACTTCGAATTGTGTATTTGGTAAATGTAATGTATTTAAGTTTTCTTTAATCATTTTTGTAGCTTTAAAATTACCGTCTACAAAAATGACTTTAGTTAATCCTCTTGATAAACCTTCAATGCCCAATCCTCCACTACCTGCAAATAAGTCTAATCCAAGTCCTTCTATATCTTGAAGACCATTAAAGATATTCTCTTTTACTTTATCTGTTGTAGGTCTAGTAGATTGACCATCTATTGTTTTTATATGAAGTCGTTTATATTTTCCACCTATTACTCTCAACTTTAATCATCACTTTCTTTATTATTAATTATTATTTATACTTATCATTGTAGTATATTAACGAAAACGAGGGTTATAAAAATGAAACAATCATTTATCGTAATTGGTCACGGCTTAACAGATTTATTCGAATTTCAAACATTAATAGAATACAATCACGACCGTATTTCTGACATTTTAATGTTACACACACCATTATCACAAGAAAAATTATCTTCTGCTTGCATCATTATGAAACCAACTAAAGATAAACATTTCCAAGCTATTTATACAATTTTAGACGGATTTAAATATCCTTATCCAGAATCTAATAAAAAATTCGATTTAATTAACGAATGGGCAAATGAATACGATATCCAAATTAAAGGATTGGATGTAAAGTCTCGCTCAGAGTTTGCAGAAGATGAACTTTATTTCGCTTACTTAAAAGGTGTATTAAGACTTGAGCGTTATTTACCACCATTGCAGTAATTTAAAAATTCAAATATTCTTTTTTATCAGTATTTATATTAGAATAATCTCTTTTAACATATTTAAATGGTGATACTTTAACATCTTTAACATATTTTAATTTCATGAGATGTTGTATAGTATCATCTATTTTATCTTCATTTGTATATAACATGACATATTGTTCTTTTTTATGAGAATGATATATATTGCCAAATTTACGCAATTGTCGTTCATGTTTCATATTTTTTAAATATACAATTATACTAATTCGTTCAACTAGCTCCATTACGATATCTCCTTAATCTTTTTATGTTTATATTAGCATTTTCTAGAGTACTATGAAAGAAGATAACTTCATAGGTTGTGTGACTTACTTTGCTATCGTATACCAATTTGATAGAATATAGATGCGTCTTCATTTGCATTTCGAAAGGATTGGATAAAATGTCAAAAATTAATTTATTAAAAACAACAGGTCTTATCGGAGGCATCGCGGCTGGTTCATGGATTGTTACAAAATCCACTTCAAACGTCAAACCACGTAAGATTAAACCATTCTTTACTCAACCAGCTCCGTATGTATTTGCACACCGTGGTGGGATGGCATTAAGACCGGAACATACACGTTTAGCTTTTGATCATGCATTAAAGTATGAAGTGACTGGATTCGAAGTTGATGTACGTCTTACAAAAGATGAAGTACTTGTCGTAATGCACGATGACACTGTAGACAGAACAAGTAATGGCTCTGGCTTTGTAGGTGAACATACATTAGAAGAATTACGTCAATTAGACTTTGGCTATCATTTTAAAGATATTAATAACGAGCATCCATATAGAGGTCACGACAAAGCAAAGATAGTGACTCTAACAGAGCTTTTAACTGAATATCCTGATATCTTAGTTAACATAGATATTAAAGATCATCCTGAGTCATATACAGGTAGTTTAGCACCTTCTCATCTATATAGAATCATTACTGAATTAAAGGCTGAGAATCGTGTTAATATCACAAGTTTTTATGACGAACAAATAGATAGATTTAATTTATATGCTCAAGACACAATTTCATTAGGTACTGGTCAAAATGAAGTAACAAAAGCATTTTTAGCTTATTACTCAGGTTACGGACACACTTATCAACCTAAAACAGATACATTCCAAATACCTACACAAGCAAAAGGACTTCCATTAGACTCTGAAGGTTTTATTCAATTTTTAACTTCACTTAATATTTCCGTTGCTTTTTGGGTAGTAAATCAAATCGATACAATGGATGATCTTATTCAAAAAGGTGCACATACTATTGTAACTGATCGTCCAGATACAGCGCATTTTCTAATAAATAAACAATATTAATAATATGAAGCTTGGAGCATATTTCCTAACTCAAAAAAATAAGAGCATATCACTTAACTGAATTTTTCAGTTTTATAGTGATATGCTTGTTTTTTTATAATATCTTACGATTTTGTACGTGCGTGCTTGCCTAGGGTATGGTTCGAGCCTGTAGTCTCTCATGCATACTGTCCCCTCAGGCGTCAGCACTTTACAAAATCGCCCTCAGTATCTATTTACATACAATCTTACGATTTTGTACGTGCGTGCTTGCCTAGGGGTATGTCTCGAGCCTGTAGTCTCTCACACATACGATTCCCTCAGGCGTCAGCACTTTACAAAATCGTTGGTAATAGCTATTTTTATAGAAAAATGAGATATGATGTAGATTAAGTTGGAAGTTAATCGAAGAGTTTGACCAAGTTGTAGATTAAGTCAGGAGTTAATCTAAGAGTTCTACCAAGTTGTAGATTAAGTCAGGAGTTAATCGAAGAGTTCTGCCAAGTTATAGATTAAGTCGGGAGTTAATCGAAGAGTCCTGCCAAGTTGTAGATTAAGTCTAGAGTTAATCGAAGAGTCCTGCCAAGTTGTAGATTAAGTCAGAAGTTAATCGAAGAGTTCAGCTAAGTTGTAGATTAAGTCGGGAGTTAATCGAAGAGTTCAGCTAAGTTGTAGATTAATCCAGAAGTTAATCTACGATATTTCCAAAATCATTATTATAAAAAATAAGAGCAGAAATTCATTTTATTAATGAATTTCTGCTCTTATTAATAGATATTTTATGATGAACATCCACAAGATCCACCTGTAGCACAGCCTCCACCTTGACTATCACTACTGAAAAATGGATTACCTGTATCAACTTTAACGTTGTTAGAAATTGAATAAGATACTATGCTTATAACTTCATCTAACAAGTCCTGTAAAGCTGTTTCTTTTGTCTTAAAATTGGATACAACAGGATGCATTTCATATGCTCTTTTTTGTTGTCTCGTTTCTTTCATAACTCTACTATAATCAGGATGATATCTTCCAAATCTCAGACAATCATCGTAATGTGATTTAATTTGGTCAAACTTTTGTCTTAATATTTTCACTTCTAAATCTGTCTCAAGTTTATATTTTGCTTCTTGATACTCTTGATAAATGAGTGATTCTTTTATACATGAACTTAATTCATCAGATTGATCTAATATATTAACTGTTTCTACAGTAAACATAACATGATGCCTCCTTATTTTTTATTTTCTTTAAAAACAAGTGAATAGTATTCGCGTGAATTACCAGCACCAAATTCATCATATTGACTACCTAATAACTTTTCTCTATATGAATTATTATTCAACCAGCTGTTTACTAAAGTTGGTACGTCATAAAAATTATATGCTAAATTTTGATTTATTGTTTCGTATTCAATATTTTGATCGTTGATATGTTTCATTATACCATCTTCCAATGATTTAACAGCTTCTTCTTCATCAACGTCATCTTCAATAGAATCAGCTTCCAATTGAGTGATATATGTCAATTGATCATTCATCTCTAATGGTTTAACACCCTTCATTTCTCTTATTTCATTAACGATTTCAAGAAGTGTTAAATCTTTATTAATGTGTGAATGGAAGTTTTGCTTATCAGATCGCTTAAGTTTCTTATCATGATCACTTGAGATTTTCGACATTGAAAATGGTGCATGTTCGATAACTACATCTGAGTCCATAAATTTCACGCCCATGACTTCATTTGTTTCACTATCGATTAATACTTGAGCATACACATTACCATATTTAATAAGCAACTGAGTCTTAATATCTCTTTCAGATAATTCAAGTTTATACTTACCATACGAACTATCAATAACAGGTTCCATATCTATATTCGTTCCATTAAAGAATTTCGTAGCCTCTTGTTTCATTTTTATTGGTGAAACATCAACTTTATTACCTGTAGCATATATGGATGATACTTTATTATTTTTAGCCGAAACTAAATAATAATGTTCTTTATTTTTAAAGACATAATTCTTTCTATCGTGCTCTGTCTTATATACCCTATCTGGTTCCCCTAAATCATCTATGACTTCGCCTATATCTTTATAAACATATGTACCAACGCCTTCTTTCAACTTAGCGTTGCCTGTTGATTTTTCAGCTTGTTGTTCATAGTAATTTTCATTTGCTTTATCATGAGAGTAATTTGGATTCTTCAATACATCAAATTCTAATTTAGGTGAATAGAATAAATAAAAGAGTACAATGATTAAAATAGTTATTGCTACAACTTTAATAATAATATTTTTCAACTATTTACCTCCTCTTTTATTCCTAATTATAATTATATCATTTTACAGTAAAACTTTTAGTTAAATCAATCGAAATCTTAATAATCTTATTAAATTTAAATGTACATTGCAACATTGAAGCTTTTATCATAAAATAAACTTAAAGGTACATAGAGGGAGGAAAAATACATGGTATTTGATAATACAAGTCTTGAAAAGGTTATCATTGAACAAGAACTATTAAAAGATGTTATGAATAAGCATGGTTTTGTAGCTGGTGGACATTGGGATTACGAACGTATCACTTATGATTTCAAATATGAAATCAGTGAAGGTATTTATTACTTAAGAATTCCAGGTTATGCACTTAAAGGGGACGTTGGTGCAAATAACGCAACAATTCAATTAATGGATCCTTATCTAGGTAAGCATTACTATCCAACAGGTGTTGAATACGGTGATGATGAAGTCTATCCAGATAATTTAGTTGCACATTGTAATTTATTAATTGAACGAATTACGTCAGATATTAAAGCATTAAATACATTAGGTGCTCATTAATTAAACAAATCCAAAAAGATATAAACGGAGACGTGATTTTTCACGTCTCTTAATTTATACATAAGTTCAGTAAAGAGGTAATAATTATGAAAAAATGGATAAACAAACGAAGCATTAGCATATTTATCATCATAATTTTATTAATTCTATTTATTTATTTTATTATACCCATTTCTATACCGTTAATTTTGGCATTTATTATTGCACTTGCATTTAACCCTTTAGTTAATAAATTATCGCAAAAAATCAATAGCCGTAAATGGAGTGTAACCATTATATACACTTTGCTGATTACGGTAACAGGATTTTTAATTTATTTATTTTTAACAAAATTAATTGATCAAATCGTCTTATTTATAAAAGACTTACCTAATAGAATAAATTTATTAATAAAAGTTATAGAACAGTACAATGATAAAATGAAAGCAGTGTTGCCAGATGAAATGGCTGAAACAATCAATAAAGAACTGCAAAATTTTGTAGCTACATTGAGAGATTCCATCACTCATTATTTTAGTGTACAAAATATAACAGAAGTTGTTTCTTCATTACCTGGATTTATCATCAGTCTTGTTGTTTTTCTAGTAGCATTATTTTTATTTATGTTAGAAATACCTAATATTCATCGTTTCATAAAAAAACATTTATATCCTGCAACATACCGAGAAGTGTATAAAATATATAACAAAATTGGACATTCTATAATTGGAATGCTTACAGCAACAATTGTCTTAAGCTTTATTACATGGGTATTTACATACTTAGGCCTTCTCATTATCGGCGTAGAATCTGCCTTTATTATTAGCCTATTCATTTGGTTTGTTGACCTATTACCAATTATCGGTGCAACAGGATTAACAATCCCATGGGCAATTTATGCTTATATTATTGGAGACCCAACTTTAGGTATCCAACTCATAATATTATCAATTGTTTTATTAGTACAAAGAAAGATATTAGAACCTAAAATCTTTGGTACAGGCGTTGGTTTAACACCATTGCCCACTTTAATTTCAATGTTTATTGGATTAAAATTACTTGGTTTCATAGGATTCTTTATAGGACCACTTGTTTTAATTGTAATCAAAACGATTCTAGAATCAGGTATTATCAAAACAGACTTTAAAATATAGAAAAATGAGCTTAGGACATAACTGTCCTAGAATTCTATTAAGAGCAGAAATTCATTATTAAAATTGAATATCTGCTTTTATTTTTTTAAAAATCATTCACGCTACTTCCGACTTGTGTAAATATAGATACCCTTGCTTACACTTCTTTAGACTTGTGTAAATATAGATACCCATACTTACACTTCTTTAGACTTGTGTAAATATAGATACCCTTACTCACACTTCTTTAGACTTGTGTAAGTATAGATACCCTTGCTCACACTTCTCTCAACTTGTGTAATTATAGATACCCTTACTCACACTTCTCTCAACTTGTGTAATTATAGATACCCTTACTCACACTTCTCTCAACTAGTGCTGGACCGTCTACACTTAATTGGACAACTTCTTTAAAGAGAAGTATTGTTAAAATTAAGAAAGTAGGTGGTCTTTTTATGAGAAGAGAGCGT
>NZ_JAJNIS010000010.1:0-74854 GCF_022386375.1 Mammaliicoccus sp. K-M42
GCTCTCTTCTCATAAAAAGACCACCTACTTTCTTAATTTTAACAATACTTCTCTTTAAAGAAGTTGTCCAATTAAGTGTAGACGGTCCAACACTTCTACTGACTTGTGTTAACATAGGTATCCTTATTTACACGTCTTTCCACTTATGTGAATATGGATACCCTTGCTTACACTTTTCTCAACTTATGTAAATATAGACACTTAAGATTAATTGCCTTTGACATAAATGTCCTAGCATTTTAATGATAATCATTTAGCTAACTCTTAGAAAAACCTGTTTTCTATATAAAATAAATATTTGCAACGATTTTGTAAGTGCGGACGCCTGAGGGAATAGTATGAGTGAGAGACTACAGGCTCGAGCCATACCCCTAGGCAAGCATGCACGTACAAAATCGTAAGATTGTATAAAAAGGTAGGCAAGCATGCACGAACAAAATCGTAAGATTGTATTTAAATATGATAGCCTAAATAACAAGAACCAATCGAAAGTATAATTGTTAATAATAAATAGATTATAAGCTTTTTATATGATTTTAATAAATATTGTTCATAAATTTCTAAAATATGTGTTGAAAAAGTAGTGAATCCTCCACAAAATCCTAACGCAATTATTGCATAACTTAATGAGCTTGAATTTAAATACTGTGCAACAAAACCTATCATTAAACTACCAAGAATGTTAACGACTAAAGTTGCTATAGGAAATGAATAGGCAAAATATTTAGTAAGCGTAACATTAACAAACTGTCTACATACTGCGCCAATACCTGAACTTATCATAATGTATATAAGTGTCATGAATGTTTTGATCCTTTCTTATAACCTAGTGCTATAAAGATAAATCCAAGTAACATGCTAGTGATTAAATATAGACTGGCCAATAGAAAATGACCATTTTCTAATAAAACGACAGTATCTAAACTGAGTGAAGAATATGTAGTGAAAGCGCCAATAAATCCAGTTGTTATCATTTTTTTGATATTTGGATGTGCTTTAAAATAATTTATAAAGTAAGTTGAACAAATACCCATTAGAAAAGCACCGATTACATTTATAAGTAGAGTTGAGAAGGGGAATGTAGTATTTGAAATGACCAATGATGCTAAATACCTTAAACCTCCACCGAAAGCACCGCCTATAAATATAGCTAAATAATTCATATAAACCTCCTCATTAAAAAAAGAGAAACATAATGTTTCTCTTAAATTATTCCAAAGAATTTAATTATAACGACAATGTGATAAATAATGACGATGAATAGAACAATTGGTAATAGTTTATTTAATTTAGAAATTGTTTTGTGTTCATCAGTTTGATGCTTTATTGACTTATCAGTAGTAATAACTGCAATAAGTATCAAAATACCGTTTAAAATACTACTTATTAACACAAGTGAAACTAAAGATCCAAACATTGTTTCAATAAGTGGATTCTGCGCACTTAAAAATAAGCTTATAATTATGAGTACAACTGATATATAAAAATAGCGTTTAGCTTTATCCATGATGCCCTCCAAAAATTCCATATAATCGTCAATATTAACATACAAGTTATTTTATTGCATCTAATAATTGCATTACTTCTTGAAAATCATCCATCTTTTTACAGTGACTAGGGATAATGAAAAACGGTGGCTCCATCTCTTTTTTTAAATCTATTAACTTAGAGTGAGTTTCAATGAAAAGTTCACCGTTATAAGCATTACGCAATAATCTTTTAGTTGGTAAAACATTTTTTTCAATATTTGAGCGACACCAAGCAGCATCACTACACATAAAAATAATTAAATTTGAAAACTCCAGCATTAATCCGAACTGTCCTGGCATTGCACCTGGTAGATTGTAACTAACAATTGCATCTTGATTAAAGACTTTATAACCTTTGCCTAAAATAGGATGTTCAGTCTGTACAAAGTCTTCTATAAATTCAATGCGTTCTTTAAAATCATCAGGCATTACGTGAAAACTTAATTGAAGATTATTATTAGATACTTGTTGAGTAATGAAGTCATGGTAAGCTTCGTTTGAAGTAATGATAGTAGCATTTTTAAAAGCATTTAAATAGCCAATATGGTGGCTAGCAAAGTTAGTAATTATGCAATAATCTATTTCATCAGGGTGCACATGATCCTTTAATAATTGACTAGGCAAGGTTTCGAATATTTTGTAGTCTTGTCTATGAAAAAGCTTTAAAGTTTTTAAGTCTGTACTTGGTTTAACATGTTCAGAAAAGCCAGTATTTATTAATATTTTAAAATCATTTATCTCTAAATAATATGAGAAGATATAGTACCGTTCAACTAGACTTTTATTACTACTATTGATGACTGCTTCGTCACCTAAAAAGGATCCAGTTGTATATAGCTTGAAGTGTTTAATAGTTTCTAAGTTCTCAGCCATCAAAATACACCACCTAAGTAATTGGTTTTATATTACTTACAATTATTTTTAAATTTATATTTATGCTAATTATGACATAAAACGACTTAAAAAACATTTATAATAACTCAAAAAATGTTATTTAAATCAAATAACTTAGTAAGCGATTGCAAAATGTGGTACGATAAATTCACATAAGTTAGAAAGGAATGAATTTCATGAGTAATCTTAAAGTAGAGGTATTTGCAGATGGTGCAGACATCGAGGAAATGAAGCAAGCGTATAAGAATAAAGAAGTAGACGGTTTTACAACTAATCCTAGTTTAATGAAAAAAGCTGGTGTTACAGATTATAAAACATTTGCTGAAGAAGTAGTTAAAGCAATTCCAGATGCTTCAATATCATTTGAAGTATTTGCAGATGATATAGAAACAATGGCTAAAGAAGCTGAAATATTAAAACAATATGGTGAAAATGTATTCGTTAAAATCCCAGTTGTAAATACTCAAGGTGAATCAATGATTCCACTCATTAAACAGCTTTCTGAAAATAACGTAAAAGTAAACGTAACAGCTGTTTATACAATAGAGCAAGTAAAAGAAATAGTAGATGTAATTAAACCAGGTGTTGAAACGTACGTATCAGTATTTGCTGGTAGAATTGCAGACACAGGTGTAGATCCATTACCGTTAATGAAAGAATCAGAAAAAGTTTGTCACAGTAAAGAAGGCGTTAAATTGCTATGGGCTAGTTGTAGAGAATTATTCAATGTAGTCCAAGCTGATGAAATCGGTGTAGATATCATCACTTGTCCAAAAGACGTAGTAGCAAAAGTACCAAACATTGGTAGAGATGTTAATGAATTATCAGTGGATACTGTAAAAGGATTCGCTAAAGATATTAAAGCAAGTGGATTAAGCATTCTTTAATCAAGAGATTTAAAAGCAAGTCACTTTTAGTGGCTTGTTTTTTTATTTTTGATTTTTTAAAATAGGTATACCTAAAACATAAATAAGCAAAATAATTTATATTATTTTACTATAACTAATTCATTACTTTGTATTAAATTTTGTTATATAATCAAACTTCAGTGAAAAAATGGAGTGTTGAATATGGCTAACAATTTGAGAATTGCACAAAGAGGGGCATATATAAGTTTAGTAACTTATATAATTTTATCAATTTTAAAATACTTTGTAGGTACAACTTATAATTCATCAGCATTAAGAGCGGATAGTTTAAATAATTTAACAGATATTTTTGTTTCAGTTGCAGTTATTATAGGTTTGAAAATTTCAATCAAGCCTGCAGATAAAAACCATCCTTATGGACATATGAAAACTGAAAACATTACAACGTTAATCGTATCATTCATCATCATGTTCGTAGGTATTGAAGTTATATCTACTAATATCCCTAAAATAATACAGGGTGATTATAGTGAGCCAAGTACATTAACAATTTGGGTAAGTATGTTGAGTGGTGTTATTATGTTTTGCGTATATTTGTTTAACTCAAAATTATCTAAAAAAACAAAAAGTACTTCATTAAATTCTGCTGCTAAAGATAATTTATCAGATGCAATAGTCAGTATTGGAACAGGAATAGGGCTAATATTTACTCAATTTGGATTTCCAATAGTCGATGTAATTTTAGCAGTTATACTAGGAGCCATTATTGTTTATACAGGTTTTACAATATTCAAAGAATCTATTTTTACGTTAAGCGACGGCTTTCATGAACAAGATTTAAATAATTATATAGAAGAAATTGAAGATATCCCAGGTGTAATTGGTATTCCATCCATAAAAGGAAGATATCATGGGAATAGTGTATTTTTAGATGTAACAATCGTTGTAGATAAAAATTTAACACTCGATGAAGCCCATGATATATGTGATTTAGTCGAAAATCAATTGCGTGAAGCAGGTGTTTATTCTTCATATGTACATGCTGAACCAAATTTTTAAAATAATATATTTGTAATTTAATTTCATTTTAATATAAATAAGTATGATAATATAAAAGTATTGGTATTGAAAATATCTAAAGGGGATGTTATTCATGCAAATACTAGGTAAAGGCTTTGAAAATGATCATCATTATTTTCATGTGATAACAGATCAAAATCATTTAATTAAAGTACGTGTTCCAGATGATATGGACGATAATGATTTGAAAAATTTGTTAGAAGCGGTATGTAGTGATTATGATGAAAGTAATAACTAAAACTAATCTTCATTTAATGATGATTTTTAAATCCATAAAATGAATGCCTACAAAGTTTGAGCTTTGTAGGCATTTTTCTATATTTAATTTCTTATTTTTGAGAAATTTTCTTTTGCTTTTTCCAGATAAAGTATTCAACAATACCGACGACTATTAGTGACGCTCCAAATAAAGGCATTATGATTCCTAAAACTATTAAAAACGCTATTAGACCATATGGTATGCTGCCTTTCAATTGTGGTGGTGCACTGAATGAGCTGGCATTTTTTCGTTTCATCCATGTCAGGAATCCAAATATAATTCCTGCAATAAATGTTAGACATACTATTAAATTAATAATTTTATTAGCAGTACCAAATAAATGTCCTTCATGTAATGGTATACCAAAGCTAAACCATTTGCCGACGATTCCATAATCTTCGTAGTCTACTTGACCTAAGCGTTTTCCAGAGTATTGATCGAAGTATGCTGTTGTTTCTTCTTTAGGTGCAACGTCTAAACCAGTCACTCCAGTATTACTGCTTTTAGAAACTGTAAACACACCTTTATCTTCTGCTGGATACACGATTGAAAATGGTTTTTTTACTTTAGCATTTTCAGCTTGTGATATAATACTTTCAAGACTTTGCTGTCCTTCTGCTCCTATTACACTGCTAGTTGCTCCATGATGATCTGCATGTGGATCTTTTTTTGATGATGGTTTTTCTTTATTTCTTGTTGCCCAAGGTAGTTCATTATCTTCAGATTCAGGTGGCGTAGCTTTTAACGCTGAATAACCTAATTTAGGATGTTCTTCAGCAAACTGATTTATCTGTTTCCCCATAAATGCTGACCAAGGTAATCCTGTTAAGACGATGATAAAAATAGGAATAGCTATAATCAATCCTATTATGGCATGTATTCGTCTATTAAATAGAAATGAAGTTTTCTTTTTTGTTTTTTTCAATACGTTAGATTTAAAAGTTAAATACACGCCGGATATAATCATGAATATTGTCCAACATGCTGCTAACTCTACTAAGTAATTTACAAAACTTCCTCCAACCATAAGTGAACTATGTGTTTCTCTTAACACATTAGAATATGTAAATTTTGCATTTTGATTAGCAACTCTTTGGTTATGTTCATCTAAGAATATGTATCTTGATTCACCATCTTCATTTCCAATAGTTACTCTATTATTATATGGCTCGTCCATAATACTTATTTTTTGTATTTCATAGCCTTTGTATACATCTCTTATCTCTTGTATAGCATCATCTAATGATTGATGTCCTTTAGTATGACTATCTGAAAAGAACTCATCTTGGTAAATATTATTTTCTACATTTGTATAAAATAAATAACCAATACCTGTAAGAGAGAGTGTTAATAATAATGGTGTAATAAAGAAAGCAGCGTAAAAATGTAATCTTCTTATAGGACTAAAAATTTTATGCATAATTTAAACCTCAATTTCAAATTAATAATGTAACAATTTAAAGGTATAATTTTTTATATTGAATTACAATAAGATATATAAGTTAATTATGAACCTTTGGTGAAAATAGGATAAATATGTAATAAATGACTTGAAAATGTAATATTAAAATACTCAAAAAATTCAGTATAAAATGTTAAAATTGATGAAACAGGATGAGGTGAGTGAGTATGTTAAGTAATTTAAAATTATACAACGATAAAAAAGATCGTAAACAAATAATTAAACAATTCTATAATGGTTTGAATCAAGAAAATTTCCATGAAGCTGTAACAAGTTTAGAAGAGAGAAAACATAAAGTTTTCCCACATGGTGCAGTATATTTTAAAAATGATTTACCCACAGAAAAACAAAACGAACTAAACTTAAGCAAATCAGATGGTTTGTTTATAATTGATAATGATGGAACTCAAGAGGCTGCAATAATTCCATTACAAGTCATAGTGCAATTTCTTGCTTCAAATAGAGAGCAAATAGCGAAAGATAAAGCGCTTAGTCTAATCCAATTAGAAAATATTATCGATCGTTTAGAATTGACACTTAAATCAGAAGAATTATAATTATTATAAAAGGCTGGACAATTTAATCGTCTCAGCCTCTTTATTTTTTAGAACGGAGTGAAGAATATGTACGAAGCAATTATATTTGATTTTGACGGCACAATTATAGATACAGAAATAAACTTATTTAACACTTTAAATAAACATATTATTAATAAAAATAACGAACCAATAAGTTTAGAAGAATACAAAAGTTCTATAGGTTCTGTTTCTAAAGAATTAGATAATAAAATCCTAAATGCACTAGGTTCTGAGTTAGCTTTAGAAGAAATGTTTAAAGATCATTATGAAGGAACAAAATCACTATCTATGAAACCAGTTGTTAAAGACTTGATTGAATATGGACATAAAAACCATTTGAAAATGGGGATAGCAACAAGTAGTTATAAAGAACATATTATGCCAAACGTTTTAAGGTTAGAATTAGATGAATATATTGATGTTGTAAAAGGGCGTGAAGATGTTGCATTTGTAAAACCAAATCCAGAATTATATATTCAAGCAGCACATGATCTTCAAGTTAAACCAAATAAATGCTTAGCAATTGAAGATACAACAAATGGGGCACAAGCGGCTATTGATGCTGGTATGGATGTGATTGTCATTACACATGAAATAACAGAAGATTTGAATTTTGATGATTTAAAGATATTAAATAAAGATATAGAAGCAAAAGAAATTATAGACCTCTATTTATAGAAAGCATACTGTTGTCTAAATGTATGAGGTGTCATATTTCGATGCTTTTTAAATAATTTTGTAAAATGAGCTTGATCACAGAAACCATAATCAATTGCGATATGTGCAATTGATTTTTGTGGATTATTAAGTAATTCAACTGAAGCCTCAAATAGTCTAACAATCATAGAGTCTTTGTGATAGCAACAATGAATATTTTTAGGTTTTAATTTTTGTTCTGTTAAATCCATAACTTCATTTATACTTTTTGACAAAATATTTAATATCGTAATAATACTAAATGAAATTTGAGTGTTTAAACTTGAGGCATTAAAAGGTGATTGTTGAGCTAAAAGGTGTAGATGTTTTTTTGTTGTAGCGTCATTTTTTAAATGAGATAGTTTAGAATAATCTATTGATAATAAACGAGGGTAAATATTATTTGCCAACGTTAAAATCAGAAAATAATTTAATGTGAGAATAATTACAGAACCAGATAAAGCATTGATATAACTATATTCATCAAAAGGTACGATACAACAAAAACCTTTTTTAAAATGAGATATTTTGTTTAATGAGTGATAGAACACTTGAATTTCTCCATCTGCTACGTAAATTATTGATAAATGCTCATAATTATAAATATATATATATCCTCATTATGAATTTGATTCACTTCAAATGTAAACATTATATAATTCCCTTCATAGTCTGATTTCTAAAAATTTAACAACGCTTACTTTATTTAATGTTATAATTATAATATTAATGACTTTTTAGAGGTGTACAATGAATAATGAACAATACAAATCCATTGTTTATAAAAAATTATGGTTTATAAATAAAAAAGAAAAAAATATAGCTAAAGAAAAGTTAAATGTTAATGGAGAAGAACGTTTACTTGAAAAGTATGGTAAACCTAGTAAGTTTGTAAATCATTTTGTAGAAGATGAAATAATAGAAAAAGCATCACCACCAAGTAGCTTTTATAAAGTATTCACTTTAGGTGGATTGCTATTTGGCAACGTACTTATGGCAGGTATTCTCATTACTGCTGCATTGTTAGTGTTAGGGACATTTACTTTATACTTTACTAAACCAATAAGTACTGCACTGACTTTGCAATTACTATATCTTGTAATTGGTATCATTTTATTTTTCATTGGATACAAAGGAATTAAATGGGTTAATGCTTATTTTACAAGGCGTTTACTTATAGCTAGAAGGTTTAAAGATTTAATGTAGATTAACTAGGGGGTGTCGTAGATGAGCTTGTTATATTTTGATGAATGGCGTGATACACGTGCTACGATTAGGTATATAGCACAAATAATGGGGAAATGTTGTTTAGCTGTAAAAGAACCTGAACCGTTATATAAACACGTGATGTTAACCGTTAATCAAGTAGGGTTATCTACAAGCGTATTAAAAAAAGATGGGCATGAGTTTGAAATCAATTTAGACTTATTAGATCAGCTATTAATCATTATAATAGATGGAAAAGAAGAATCTATTATTTTAGAATCTGGACAAACTATTAAAGAATATTACGATTTTGTATTTGATACACTGTCTGACAACGGAATAAATATTAAAATTAATACGAAACCATATAATATTCCTTATGAAAAAACATTGGATCAGGATGATAAAGAACGCGTATTTAATCCTAAAACAGCATATCATGCATTAAGACTTATGCAACAAGCTCAGTATGACCATTACCAATTTTTACATTCAAGAAATATTAAAGATGTTAAAACAGGGTTGTTTTGGGATAAATTTGATATCACGTCTATATTTTATATAGAAGGTAATCAAGATTATACAGTTTCTTTATGCTATTATTTTGGAGATAAATATAGAGAATCTCCTTATTATATTATAAAGATTAATCCATTTAAGCAAGATAAAATTAACTTAAAACAAGTAGAGCCTTCTTATGCAGAATATAATGGTAAAGATGGTAGCTTCTTAATATATGAAGAAGATTTACAAAGCATCATAAGAAGAGATGAAGTGTTACTTACTTTCTTTAACAGTGCATATCAAGCATTGTTATCAGGTGTAAGCAGTAAACTAACACATAACGAACAATAAAAAGCAGCCAGACAATGAAACATTCATTATCTGGCTGTTTTTTGTATATAAATTTATTGCTTGAATATGTGATGTTTTTGATATTGTATGAGCCTTAATGATTCTCCCATTTTCTTAGTTATGGTATGAAAATCATGTTTTATAATTTTTGAGGTGTCATTATTAAATAAGAGTCTTGTATAACATTTGTACGCTTCAATATTAGTAATATGCTTACTATTTATCATCATATAATTAATATGATTTTTAGCACTCGTTGGAAAAAGAACAAAATCTTGAGATGCATAAATAATAACAGGGATGAGTTTTGAAATTTTGAGTATATGTTTTGCATATTGTTCTCTTGATTTCATATTCGCACCCTCAATTTTTAATGCATCGTTTAAAAGTAAATGAATAGAAAGATTCGTATTTAAAATTGAATGATCTATATATTCGATTTGGTATTTATATTTAGGATTTTTTGAGTGTTGAATGACTGTCATATTTGGGTTGATATTCATCATTGTTAAGTCACCTCTATTAGTGATAATACTAATAATGGAAAGTTATTGATTGTATTGTGATGACATATCATTGTACCTAAAATAAAAAATGACATTTCAACTTATTTCTAGCGTTCTTTCTATAATACTTGATTGTCGATTCACTTTTATTGAAATGAATTGCAATCTCTTGAGTTGAAAATCCTTGTAACGTTAGTTTAAACCACAATAGTTCCTCTGGTGATAAAATTTCAAGCATGCTATACATTTCACAATTATAATGTTCAACAAAACTTTGATCTAACATCATATCATGAGAAGTAGGTATGAAGCGGTTCATTTCTTTGCTGTTTTTTCTTATACAATCAATTAAATAGAACTTTAATTTAGTATAGATATATTTATCCATCGTATTTGTTTTTGATTTATCAAACGTTTTTAATAAATCCCATAGCTTTATAAGCAAGAGTTGGAAATAATCATCATAGCAATATTTTATATTGTAACGGTGTAGTAAATGATGAATCATTTTTTCGTATTTTAAGTAATAAGAGTTAAAGTTATAATCTTCCATGTTGTCCTTTGCAGTGGGCATGCACACAGATTTATTTCCGGATAAAAGTATTGTAAATTAAAATAAAATAGCTTTAAAATTTGTAATTAGTGAAATAATTAAAGTAAATTAGCATTAGTTGAAAAAGATATAATTAATATCATAAAAAATGCACATTAAAGTGAAGAATTCATTAAAAAAATAGGTGAGAAATAAAGATTTAAAAGATTTACAATTACCTTATAAACGTGTATATTTGGATATATATGGACATATGTTTTATTGGGGGCAAAGATTAGGAGGCTCATCATATGGATTACGAACATCTAAATTTAGAACATTTTTTTGCACGAAATAATGAATTGAATAATATAAGAGATAATGCTGATTTTGTTATGATTAATAACGTGAATAGATTTATGAATTATAGAAACGGCGAAGAAGAGGGAACAATTAATCTTAGTCATTACAACTATAAAAATAGATCAGCAGCAATGTCATTTATATTTATGGATTACACACCTTATAAATAAGCAAACATACTTTCATAGAATGTTTGCTTTTTTTTTTTAAAATATAATAGTAATTAAAATGTAACATATTTATTTTTGAATATTATAGTCTAATCCTATAGAATATAGAGAGTGAACTTTTTTAAATTGTAAAAATTAGGTAATAGATTATGATTAAGTATAGGTATACAAATTTTTGAGGTGAAACGATGAAAAATGCCAGGCTAGAAACAATTAAAAATGTAGTTGTATTATTATTAGTCTTATCAATTATTGTTGGCCTGTTTTATTATTTGATTTCAGATCATTTGAAGTTTTATGAAGTAGATAAACAAGAAGATAATGTAGAAGTACCATTAACTTTAAGTAAAGCAGTAAATAAACAATATAAAAATGATACTAAAATGCAAGTAGCAACAGAGTCAGGCAATTGGAAAAATGCTTCGAGAAGTGAAATTCATGAAGTAATGAATGTTGAAGAAATACTAAATGATGAAAAGCAAGTTTACCAATTCTTGAATTTATCTGAATATCAAGGTATTGAAGAAAAAAGAATCCATCATATGCTAAGAGAACAAGAAGTACTTGAAAAGTATACAACTGAATTTCTAAAAGCAGCTAAAAAAGAGCATGTGAACGAAGTGTATTTAATATCTCATGCTATTTTAGAAACTGGGAATCATCACAGTGAATTAGCGAATGGTGTATTACTTACAGATAAAGGTAAAGTCACGAAGTCTAAAGAAAAATCTGATGGCAAAAAATATTATAATTTTTATGGTGTAGGTGCATTAGATAATGATCCAATAGGTACTGGTGCAAGGTATGCTAAAAAACGAGATTGGGATACTCCGCAAAAAGCTATTTCAGGTGGAGCTAAGTTCATTCATGACCATTATTTATCCAATCCAGACCAGAATACATTATATAGCATGAGATGGAATCCTAAAAAACCAGGTGTACATCAATATGCAACAGATATAAAATGGGCACAAAGTAATGCGCGTATCATATCAGATTTTTATGAAGAACTTAAGACAGAAGGAAAGTATTATATTGTATATAAATACAAAGATACAGACAAATCCTTGTCAGTAAAATCATTAGACGAAAAGCTAGATAAACAAGAAGAACAAAAAAATAAATAAAGCGTGCTTAGGGGATAAATCCTAACTCAAAATAAATAAGTATATCACTTAACTGATCGTTTCAGTTTTACAGTGATATGCTTATTTTTTATATTACGATTTTGTACGTGCATGCTTGCCTAGGGGTATGGTTCAAGCCTGTAGTCTCTCACCCATACTATTCCCTCAGGTGTCAGCACTTTACAAAATCGTTGGAAATATCTATTTTTTAAATCTTGCGATTTTGTATGTGCATGCTTGCCAAGGGGTATGGCTCGAGCCTGTAGTCTCTCACGCATACTATTCCCTCAGGCGTCAGCACTACAAAATCGTTGGTAATATCTATTTAAATACGCATTCTTTCGGCGGTTAAGCTTATAAGAGGTTCGTTAAAAGCAGATCTAGGCAAAATTGCTGATAAGGGGTGCGTTAAAAGCAGTTCTAGGTAAAATTGCTGATAATGTGTTCATTAAAAGCAGTTCCATGTAAAATTGCTGATAAGGGGTGCGTTAAAAGCAGTTCTAGGCAAAATTGCTGATAAGGGGTACGTTAAAAGCAGTTCTAGAGAAGTAAAAAAGACCAACAAAGTCTGAACTTTGTTGGTCTTTTTACTATATCAAATTAACTTATGAAGCTTGGTTTGAACTACTTGATGATGACGAGCTTGAAGAACCGCCTTGTAAATCTTCTATTTTCTTAGCGTCTTTAGCTTCATCTGGAATTTTAATTTCTTTAACTTCATTTATTTTGTCATAAGTGACGTTTGTTTCCATATTTGCTGTTTCGTCATCTTTAGTTAATTTTGCATCTAATTTATATGAATCAATTTCGTTATCTTTATTTACTTTCAATACTGCTTTACCAGATACTTTATCAACTTCAGATTCGAATTGTTTAAGTTGGTCTTTGTTACCTGAAGCATTTGCTAGCTTAGTAAAATCTTCTTTGTTTTTGATGTCATATGTAAGTTCATAGCCATCGTCAACTTTTTTAGCTTTAGAATCTTTGAAGGAATTTAATGTTTTAGCGTATTTTTCATAATTAAGTTGTTCTAATGAGCTATCAATATTCATGTCTTCTACTTGAGAAGATAGGTCTACCCATTGGTCATCAACTTTTGCGATCATTTTTTTACCTTGAACGTAAATTGTCATTTTTTGACCAGCTTGATCCATTGCTAATTTAGCTGTTTCTTTTTCATCAACATCCATGCCGACTTTAACAGTTTGACTTTCTTGGTCTTTAGCAGATACTTTAATTTCATTATCTGTGTGATAACTTTTTACGTCTTTAGCATTGCTTTGTAAGTCTTTAACTACTTGACTTGAACTTTTTTTCTCTTCTTTTTTCTCTGATTTAGTATCAGAATCTGAACTATCAGATTCATTACCACAAGCCGCTAATATTAATGATGAAGATAAAAATAAACTACCTAATACTCTGAATTTCATACTAATTCCTCCTTTATATTTTAAACAATATTAACATTAACCAAATATTAATAGCAAAGATTTATATAATTACTTTTGGTATTAATAAAATTTATTTAAGTTTTTTCTTAGGTGAAAGTATGAAAATAACAATTGTAGCAGTAATTACTTTAAATAAAAATTTCATTTTTTATCACTCCGAAAGTGTTTGAGGTTGTGGTCCTTTTTGCTTTCTCTTAGTTGGATCTAGTCTTTTCTCGATATAACCTAATAATAAATCACTTAGTACAGCTAATAAAGCAGTTGGTATTGCACCTGCAAGAATCAGTGAAGTACCATCAGTAGCATTAGTTCCTCTGATTATGATATCACCAAGTGTTGATGATCCAATAAACGAACCAATTGCTGTAACACCAATTGCGATAACGAATGCAATTCTAATTCCGCCAATCATTACTGATAATGAGAGTGGAAGTTCAACCATTGTCAAAATTTGTTTAGAAGTCATTCCCATTCCTTTACCTGCATCTTTAATACCTGAATCTACATTTTTAATACCTGTATAAGTATTTTTAATAATTGGAAGCAGGGCATATAAGAAGACTGTCATAACAACAGTGTTAGCACCAAGTCCCATAACAAGCATTAAAATTGCTAGAAGTGCAAGTGCTGGCATAGTTTGAATGATGTTAGCTATGGAAATAATGAAACCTGACAATTTGGAATATCTTGCAATAAAAATTCCAATTGGTATACCTACTATAACCGCAAATAGCACACCATAAACAGAAATGAGTAAATGATCTAGAAATAGTTGAAATATATATCCGCCATTTGTTGCATAATAATCTACTAATTGTGACCATACATTTCCTTCAGCCATTATTACTCACCATCCTTTTTATCATCAAAATAATTGTTCTTTTCTAGAAACTCTTCTGCAACGACAGCAGGTTCTTTAAGATTGTTGTCTGCTTCGTAGTTTAATTTTTGCATTTGTTCTGTAGATATTTTTCCTTTTAATTTGTTCATTGCACGGTCAACATATGGTTTTTCTTTTAATAAAGATTTTGAAACCAAAGGACTTGCATCATAAGGTGGGAAAAATTCTAAATCATCTTCAAGTACAACTAAATCATAACTAGCTATACGTCCATCTGTTGTATAACCTAATACGACATCCATTTTACCTGTATTTAGAGCATCATACACTAAACCAATTTGCATAGGTCTTGTTTTTTTGAAGTCGAAACCGTATTTTTCTTTAAATGCTGGATAACCATCACCTGGTCGTTTCATCCAAGATGAGTCAACACCAGCTTCTAATTTGTTTGCAACTTTTTTCATATCTGAAACTTTTTTTAGATTATATTTCTTTGCTGTTTCTTTTGTAACCATCATGGCATAAGTATTTTCAAAACCATATGAACCATACCATTTTTGGTTGTAATCTTTATCAAATGCATCTCGTACTACTTTCAAAGCTTTTTTTGGATCTGTAATAGGGTCTTTACCTAAAGCGCCAGTTAAGTCAGTACCAGTATATCTTGCACTCGAAATATTAACATCACCATTATTCTGTGCGTTAAATGTAACTGTAGATGAACCTAAGTTATTAATGAGCTGAATATTTTTTTCGTCTACGTTATCTTTTTTTGCTTCATGTTCAATCATAAGTTTATCCATATGTCCCATTATTTGAGATTCACTTGTATTTTGCATACCAATTTTTACTGAGTTTTTATCACCTGAAGCTCCAAGAAAGGGTAGGGAACATCCAGATAAAATGATAGATAAAGCCATGATTGGCAATAACAATTTAAAATATCTATGCATGTTTCAATTTCCTCCTTATCTTGAAACTTTTAATCCTTTTGGTGTTACCCAATTTTCTATTTTGGATAATACAAAGTCCATAATAAGTGCGATTAATGTAACACTTATCGCACCACCAATTATTAAATCTGGTTGGTACAAGTTTAAACCATTAAATATAAAGTCACCTAAACCACCGGCACCAATGAAACTAGCTAATGTTGCCCAGCTTATTGCATAAACGCTAGATAATCGAACGCCACTCATTATGACTGATATTGCTAATGGTAATTCGACCATAAACATTTCTTGGAATCTAGTCATACCCATACTTGAACCTGCAGCTTTTACATTTTTATCTACGTTTTTAATACCTATAAACGTATTATTTAAAATAGGTAATAAAATATAAATGAAAAGCGCAAGAATTGCAGGAAGTTTACCAACACCTAAGAAAGGTATCATTAAAGCTAATACTGCTAATGAAGGGACTGTTTGAAGAACACTGGCTATAGACAATACAACTTTGGCAATTGTTTTTGTTCTTGTTAACAATATGCCTAGAGGTATAGCTACTATCATAGCTAATAATAGAGCAGATAATGAAATATAGAAGTGTTCTAGTGTTTTTTGGATAAGTTCATTCCCATTAACTTGTAAAAATTCAATCACTATTATTCACTCCTTATTTTATATCACTTTTTTGTGCTTCTTCTTCAGATAATCCCCAAATTGAATCGTAAACGATATCAACTAAACTCGCTCTTGTTATAACACCTTTTATGTAATATTGATGATCTACGACAGGGATTAATCTAACATTTCGTTTTAATATAGTACGTACTGAATCTTGAAGCATTGTACCAGTTTTTACGGTATAAATATCTCGATGCATAATATCAATAATATCTGCACCTTTACGATGTCCTTCGTTTATATCTTCTATATCTATATAACCAACAAGCTTTCCTTTATCATTAGTAACAAATAAAGTATCGACACGTCTATCTCTCATTAAAATTACAGCTTCGTCGATTGTTTTTTCAGAAGTTATAGTAATTGGGCTCTTCATAGCGTCATCTACAACTCTTAAGTTAGGTCTGTCTTGTATTAATCTGTTTTGTCCGATAAATTCACGAACAAAGTCGTTAGCTGGATTTTTTAATATATTGTTCGGTGTATCAAATTGGATGATTTCACCTTGAGACATAATACAAATTCTATCAGCTAATTTAATTGCTTCATCCATATCATGTGTTACAAATATAATCGTTTTTCCTAGTTTTTGTTGTAATGTTTTAACTAGGTCTTGAAGTGTATCTCTTGTAATTGGGTCTAATGCTCCGAAAGGTTCATCCATTAAGATGATATCTTGATCAGCTGCTAAGGCTCTTACAACGCCAATACGTTGTTGTTGTCCACCAGATAATTGAGATGGGTATAAATCTAAATAAGACTCAGGTAAGTCGACAAGTTCAATAAGTTCTTTAGCTTTTTTCTCTTTATCTTCCTTCGTCCATTTAAGTAATTTTGGAACTAAAACAATATTTTCACGTATTGTCATATGTGGCATTAATCCGATTTGTTGGATTACGTAACCAATATTCCTTCTCAAATTCACTGGATTCATCTTGCTTAAATCTTTTCCATTTAACATGATAGTTCCACTTGTAGGTTCTATCATACGATTGATCATTCTTAATGCAGTAGTTTTCCCGCTACCACTAGTACCGATAAATGCTATAAATTCACCAGTTTCAATTTCCATATTGATACTGTCTACTGCTTTTTTACCGCCACGATAAACTTTAGTTAAGTCTTCTATAGATAACATAACACTTCTCCTTTATCAAAATTCAAAATATTAACATTCATAATTATAACATATATGTTGCATATTTATAAAAGGTACTGATAGTATGAATTCTATGTTTATCTGAATTAGAAAAAAGGAATATTTAAATGAAAGCGACAAATTGAGAATCATATTATGATAAATTTATATAAAGAGAAAATATGGGGATAAAGTATAGATTTTAAAAGTATGCTAAATTTTTGCATATCATGCAAAATTAAAAACGGAGGCGTTTAATTTGAAAGTTGCAATTATAGGTATGGGTACAGCAGGCGTCAGTACACTTAATCAATTATCTAAGCATAAAAAATTCAAAAATATTACGGTAGATATTTTTGATAATGCTGAAGATATGGGAATGGGGAAACCATTTCAAAATGATAGTGATAGATTATTGATTAATTTACCAGCTAATCAAATGTCACTAGATCCACAAAACGAGAAAGATTTTAAAAAATGGTATAAGAAAAATGACGAATTTGATTATGGTAAAGCAAAATATTTACCAAGATTAGTATTTGGTCATTATATGAAATCCATTTTAAATAAATTGCTACAAAAACATGATAATATTTTTGTTCATAAGCATAAAGTTGATAGTTGTTATGTTGAAGAGATTAAAGATGAACGTGGACAATATAAAATAGATGTTTGCTATATAGAAGATGATGAAGCAGTCTGTCAAAAATATGATTATGTATTTTTAACAATTGGTATGCTACCTTATAAAGATCCTTATCAATTATCGGGATTATCAGGTTATATTGAATCACCTTATCCTACTACTCGAGCTTTACGTAATGTGAAACAAAATGATGATATAGCAATTATAGGTACTGGGCTAAGTTCTGTAGATGTTATTAGATATGTCATGGAAAATCATGAGCGTTTGCCTTTAGTTGTAACATCAAGAAATGCGCAATTTCCTAGTGTGAGAGGGATAAGACATGAAATTGATTTGAAATATATAAATGATAAAGCAATTGAAAAATTCAAAAAATCACATAAAGGTGTAGTGCCTTTAAAAAATGTAGAAAAATTATTTAAAAAAGAATGTGAATATCAAAATATTAACCTTCAGAAAATGTTATATCGATTCAAAAAAGATAATGTATATAACATGAAATATGACTTAAGACATGAGGATGAAGTTGGACATTTTCAATCTTTTATTGAAGAAGTTAAACATCATATGATTCCACTTTGGAACGCTATGACTATCGATGATAAGAAAGCATTTTTAGATAAATATGGTCATCACTTTAAACGCAATGCTAATCCTATGCCACAATCGTCTGCAAAGCAGTTAATTGACTGGATTGAGAACGGTGATATTATCGTTAAAGAAGGATTAGAAAATGTACGAAAATATTACGGTAAATTTAGAATAAAATATAAAAATGTAGAAAATGAAGACAGTTATCATTATGTAATTAATGCTACAGGACCTAAAAAACACTTATCTGAGTTGACTGAAGATGAACATTTTATAAAAGGGCTAGAAAACAAACAAATCATAGCAGCTCATCCATTCGGAGGTATTCTTGTACTTCCATATACAAATGAAGTTATTAGTCCTAAGTTTGGAACAATGCCTAATTTAAAAGTGATTGGTCAATTAACAACTGGTGTGAATTTTGATGTAAATGGTGTTTCATTATTAGTTGATCAATCCGTTCGAGCTGTAAAAGACTTGTATATTGAACTAGAAGAAAGAAAAAAAGCTAAAAAGGTTCAATCCAAAAAGAAGTAAATCTATAAGAATATTAATTTGTAATTCTTAGTATTATAGTATAAAATGGCTACATCAGTGATTACTGATGCATATAATTTAATAATATATTCTTTCGGGGCAGGGTGAAATTCCCAACCGGCGGTATAAAGCCCGCGACCCATAAATGAGTTTTTGTTTATGGCTGATTCAGTGTGATTCTGAAGCCGACAGTTAGAGTCTGGATGGGAGAAAGAATAGACGACAGCGTATTCTATACGCTTATTTCGTTATATTAAAATGTTAATGTCTTTAATAATAAAGGCTTATTTCTTGATACATTTTTTACTCCCAACCACCGAAAATTCAATTTTCTGGTGGTTTTTTTAATTTTAGGAGGAACTTAAATGAATCAATATTTAGAATTTGCTATTGATTTAGCAGACCGTTTACAAGGTCAGACTGGGACAAACCCTTCAGTTGGTGCTGTAATCGTTAAGAATAATAGAATTATCGGATTCGGTGCACATTTAAAAAAAGGTGAGTCTCATGCCGAAATTCAAGCTTTAAAGATGGCAGGTACTCAAGCAGAAGATGCTACTATTTACGTTTCGTTAGAACCATGTTCTCATTATGGGCTAACACCGCCATGCTCTAAAGCTATTATAGATAGTGGCATTAAATCAGTTGTATATGCGGTGAAAGACCAATCTTTAAAAAATAGTGGACATGAAATGTTACAAGAAGCTGGAATTGAAGTATCGCATGAGCCTTCTGAAAGAGCTCAAGCATTATATAATAGTTTTTTTCAACAACAAAACACTAAACTACCATTTGTAACGTTAAAAATTTCTACAAGTATGGATGGAAAAGTTGCAACTGATGCCAAAGAAAGTAAATGGATTACATCTAAAGAAGTGAAACAAGATGTGTTGAACTTAAGAAGTCAGCATGATGCCATTATTACGGGTGGTATGACAGTGCGTGAAGATGATCCATTGTTAACAACTAGAAGCGAAGAATTAAAAGACCCTAAACGAATTATTTTAACTCAACAATCTGATTTTAATGAAGAACTAAAGATTTTTAAGGATGAAAACAATCCTGTAATTGTTATGTCAGATTCTAACCATTTCAAAGTAAATGAAAATCAAAACATCGAAATAGTAAATAAAGAAGGATCAAATTTAAAAAATGTTCTATATCAACTTTATGAAGCAGGTTATGCTCAAATCATGGTAGAAGCAGGTCCGACATTAGTAAGTAAATTTATAGAACAAGATTTAGTAGACCAATTAATTATTTATCAGGCCCCGAAAATGATTGGTGGTCAAGGAAAATATCAATATTATCAAACCAATGATGTTTATCCTTTATCCAATAGTAAGTTATTTAAAATTATATCAACAGAAATCATTGGTGGAGATCTTAAAATAATTTTAAGAAAGAAGTGACAAGATGTTCACAGGAATTATTGAAACAGTTGGTGTAATTAAGAATACAAGCACTCAAAGTGGAGTTAAGACTTTAACAATTGAGGCTCCTGAAATAACTGATGATTTATCTCTTGGTGATTCGGTAGCGATAAATGGTGTTTGTTTAACTGTTACTGAAAAGCAGACATCTATTTTTAAAGTAGAAGTTATTACAGGTACAATCAATGTCACATATTTAGAACACTTAAAAACAAATGACAAAGTAAATCTTGAAAGAGCGATGTTAGCTAATGGAAGGTTTGGTGGTCATTTCGTAAGTGGTCATGTAGATGGAAAAGGTATTATAAAGCATATTTTTAAAAGAAAAGATGAATGGATAATTGAAATATCAACTGATGCGCAATTATTAAGTCAAATGATTGATAAAGGTTCAATTACGGTAGACGGTATAAGTTTAACAATTTTTAAATTGTATCAGCATAAGTTTGAAATTCATTTAATACCTGAGACTAGAGAGCGTACTATTTTTGTTAACAAGAAACAAGGTGATGAGGTACATATAGAAACGGACTTATTATTTAAATATGTTCAAAAAATTACTCATCAAAATAACTCGAATTTATCGCAAGAGAAGTTACTAAATCTAGGATTTTAGGAGGCATCATAATGTTTGATAAAGTAGAAGAAGCTATTGAAGAATTAAAACTTGGTAAACCCATTATAGTTGTAGATGATGAAGATAGAGAAAATGAGGGTGACCTTATTGCAATATCTGAATATTTAACACCAGAAACGATAAATTTTATGGCAACTCATGCTAGAGGTCTAATATGTGCACCAGTTAGCCGTGAAATAGCAGAACAGCTAGATTTAAATTTAATGACTGAAACTGGTGATAAGTTTAAGACAGCTTTTACTGTAAGTGTTGACCATGTGTCATCAACAACAGGCATTAGTGCTTTTGAAAGAACGGATACTATAAAAGGTCTAATAGAAGAGACTTCTCCGAGTGCTTTTGTAAAACCAGGACATGTATTCCCATTAATTGCTCAAGAAAATGGTGTTCTTGAAAGAGTAGGGCATACTGAAGCTTGTGTTGATTTAGCTAGATTGTCAGGTGCTAAACCTGCTGGTGCTATTTGTGAAATTATGAAAGACGATGGAACGATGGCTAAGAGAGAAGATTTATATCAGTTCAAACTTAAACATCAATTAAAAATGATTACGATAGATGAACTTGTTCAATATAGAAAAAGAAATGATCAAATTATAAAATTTGAATCAAAAATTCAATTACCTACATTATTTGGTGAATTTGATATGTATGGTTTTACATCTAAATTAGATCAAAAAGAATACTTAGCTATTTGTTCGGGCAATATTGAAAATGGAATGAACGTTCGTATACATTCTGAATGTGTCACTGGTGATATTTTCCATAGTGCTAGATGTGATTGTGGAGAACAACTAGAATACTCTATGAAATATATACAAGAGCACGGTGGTATGATTTTATATCTTCCTCAAGAAGGTCGAGGCATAGGCTTAATCAATAAACTTAAAGCATATGAATTGATCGAAAAAGGATATGATACAATTTCTGCAAATAAAGCATTAGGTTTTGAAGCGGATTTAAGAGACTATACTGAAGCAAGTCAAATTCTGAAGTACTTTAATATAGAAGAAATACAACTCATAAGCAATAATCCAGATAAATTTAATCAATTAGAAGAGTTAGGTATTAGAATTACAAATAGAATACCAGTAGTTATACAGCCAAATACAACGAATGAATCATATTTAAATACAAAAAAAGACCAAATGGGTCATTTATTATAAAAAGAATGGGGCAAATAAAAATGAACTTTGAAGGTAAAATGAACGGATCAGAATTAAAAGTAGCAATTGTAGTAAGTAGATTTAACGATTTTATTACAGGTCGTTTATTAGATGGAGCTAAAGATACATTGGTTCGCCATAATGTAGAAGAAGATAATATTCATGTAGCTTATGTTCCAGGTGCATATGAAATTCCATTAGTTGCTAAAAAATTAGCTAAATCAGGAAATTACGATGCAGTAGTAACATTAGGATGTGTCATTAGAGGCGCTACTACACATTATGATTATGTATGTAATGAAGTAGCAAAAGGTGTATCTAAAGTAAATGATGAAACAGAAGTGCCAGTTATCTTTGGTATAGTAACAACAGAAACAATTGAACAAGCAATAGAAAGAGCTGGAACTAAAGCAGGTAATAAAGGTGGAGATGCTGCATTAGCTGCTATTGAAATGGCCAATTTACTTAAAAATATTGAAAGCCAAATATAATAATTAGAGGCTGAGACAATTAATTTGTCTCAGCCTCGCTTTTTTATTACTTTTTCTTTAATAAAGAAATAACGCCTAATGTTAAAATAGAGATACCAGTTATGACACTTGCACCAAACGCAATCTTTCCTTTATTTTTCTTATTAAAGATATCTAATAGCATTAAGTTAATATTTTGTGGTCTTTCGGCTAAACGTCTCATAAAGTAACCGAACCAGTCTTCCCCAAATGGAACGTACATACAGAAGTTATAGCCTTCGCTTGCTATTTGATATGCATAGTCTGTTCTGAAACCATATAACATTTGAAACTCATATGCATTATTATCAATATTATTGTCTTTTACAAATTGTTTTACATGATTAATTATGTGATGATCATGTGTTGCAATTGATGTAAAAGCTTTTGAAGTAAGCAATCTTTTCTCAATTAACTTAATATAGTTTTGATCGATTTCTTCTTTAGTTTGGTAAGCTATATGTGGACCTTCCTTATATGCACCTTTTACTAAACGTAATCTTACATCTGAGTATTTTTCCATAATATTCATTGCGTCGTATAAATAAGCTTGGATAACAGTACCAACATTTTTAAATTCACCTTTAAGTCTATCGACTATTTCAGTGATCCCGACTAAATCTTCATATTTTTCAGCGTCGATGTTAACGAAAGTATTACCGTATTCATGAGCTTTTAATAAAATTTCTCTCGTATTTTGATATACAAACTCTCTATCTATATTAATACCTAATTGTGTTAGTTTAATTGAAACATGTGCTTCGATGTTTGCATTATAATTTCTTCTTATAATTTCAACAATGTTTTGTTGCGCTTGTAATGCTTCTTGGCGAGATGTTACGAATTCCCCTAAATTATCTAACGTACATGATATTCCCTTCATGTTTAATCTTTCAACTGTATCGATTGTTGAATCAATATCAACGCCCGCTACTACCTTGTTTGCACCTAGTGCAGGACCCATTTTCTTAGCTGATTCATTCATGAACTTATTGTTAGATAACGCAATAAAAAAATCTTTTACGACAGGCATAGCAAGTCCTCCTTAATTAAATATATTACTTTCATACATTTTATCATGGAAACAATAAAATAGTTAAGCGTTTACATTTTGAATATAATGTAAAATTATACAATTAATGAACTCTGACACAAAAAAGAACGTCATTAAACGAAATTTCGGACTTTTAAGAAAATTTCCGTATAGTTAAAAAGATTGTTCAAATTTAAAATGTATTTTGAATGGAAATATGTATAAACAAAACTCAATAAAAGTGCATTCAAAAACGATATATTTAGAAATTCATCAAGTTATTAATAGGGGATAAAAAAAGAACTCCATTTATAGGAGTTTAGTGATTACTTATTTAACTCAGTATAAGAAGGTGAAATAGGCTCTGCAGCTATGCTCATTGCATGTGGGAGAAACGTAAATAAAAGTATTGCTATCATTATTTTTTTAAAGAAATGCATTTTATCATGCTCCTTTAAATAGTGTCGTTGATTACATTTTCAATATAACATCTATATATGAAGTAATTACTAAGTGAGTGTAAATTTTTAAAGGATTTCAATGTTAATTTAATGTTAAGAAAAGCGATAAATCTTTAAAGTATCTTAATAATAATGTAGGTATGAGCGTGATATAATTATATTATTAGAAATGACTATAAAGGAGTTATCGCTATGTTTAGGGATATGGCATTTTATATTTTCGGGAAACCATTAGACAGCTTCGTACAATTATTTATTTTTGAACCTATAGTTATAGGTATTATTGCAATATTGATTGCTATGATCACTAAAAAATCATGGACAGTATTTATCACAATCATTGCATTGAATATTATTGATAATTTCTTACTTGTTAATTATCAATTTGGTGGACAAGGAATTGGAACAATAATTTCACAAAATATTTTATTCTTCTTTGAAAAATTCTTCTCTATGTTCTATGAAATTTTAATTGCATATATTATCGTAAAATTACCAATAATGCATAGTAAATTTAAAATAGCTTAAAATAGAAAAAAAGATGGGGCAAATTAATTGTCCCATCCTTTTATTGTTCGGTGTTGATTATGAGGGTGTTGTAGATTAACTATCTAATTAATCTACAACTTTGCCGAACTCTTAGATTAACTTATGAATTAATCTACAACTTGGCCAATCTCTTAGATTAACTTCCGACTTAATCTACAACTTGGCTAAACTCTTAGATTTACTATCTAATTAATCTATATCTTATCTCATATTTTTTAAAATTATTTCTGCCCTATGCTGTTTTCATTTTATTCTTCTTTATATAGCTTAGCTTTATTTATATATGATTCGTTAATCCTTTTTAACTCATTGTAATCTTCTTCTGTTAATTCTCGTACCACTTTAGCTGGTCGTCCGAACGCTAAAGTGTGGGGTGGTATTTTTTTGCCTGGTTGTACGAGAGATCCAGCTCCGATAAATGCGTATTCTCCAATTTCAGCGCCATCTAATATTGTGGAGTCCATTCCAATCAAAGCATTTTTACGTATGATACTAGAATGTAAAGTAACTTTATGACCAACTGTCACATTATCTTCTAGTATGAGTGGTTGATCTGGGCTTTGATGTAAGCAACATAAATCTTGTATATTGACACCTTTTCCTATAATCGTCGGTGCGACATCTCCTCTAATGACAGAATTGAACCATACTGAACTATTCTCACCAATTTTTATGTCGCCAATTAGTGTAGCATTTTCAGCTATATAACAACTTGGGTCTATAATTGGGGTTTTGCTATTAAAAGTCTTAATCATTAAAGATTCTCCATTCTTTTGAAAAAATTTGTTATACTAAGTTTAACAAAAATGTAGCTATAAAGGTAAAAGGAGTAATATATTATGTGGAAATGGGAAACAGAAAAAGAAGCTAAAGGTATTGTTGTAATTGTACATAATATGCTTGAACATACAGGAAGATATGCATACGTAATTACTAAGCTACGTAGAGAAGGCTACCATGTTATTATGGGAGACCTAAGAGGGCAAGGCCAAACTTCGCGAGTACATAGAGGCCATGTTGATAATTTTGAAGAATATCATGAACAAGTTCTAGAATGGTTAACGATTGCAGAAGAATATCATTTACCTGTGTTTACACTTGGTGTAGGTTTAGGCGGACTGATTTTACTTAACTTGTTAGAAAAAGTAGATCTTAAAGTAGAAGGTGTACTGCTGATTTCACCGTTAGTTGCTTTCCAGCAAAATATATCTACTAGAAGAAACTTTTTAGCTTCCAGTTTCGGTACAGTCGCTAAAGATGCGAAATTTGATACAGGCATTAAAATAGAAAATTTAACACGTAACAAAGAGGTTATTGATGATACAAATAAAGATGCTTTAATGTTAAATAAAGTAAGTTATCATTGGTATAAGACTATTCTAGAAACGATGAAAAGTACAATGGAGAACATTCATCACATTTCGCCAATTCCAACACTCATTATGTTAGGTACAGAAGATGAAATAGTTGATACAGATTCAATTAGAACAGTTGCTAAGACAATCAATACAAATGAACTTTATTTTAAAGCTTGTCATGGTTTATTTCATGAAGTGCATAATGAGCCAGAGCGTGAAAATGTAATGAAATATCTTATTTCATTTATGAATAATCGCATACATTATGTTGGTTTATTAATTGATGAAGAAGAGTGATCGCTATAAAAATTATTACAAAATGAGCTTAAACGCCTCTAAAATGGGTATATTGTAGATATAGAGAACGTTGGAGGTTGATTTTATGGCAGAAAAAGAAAATAATGTGAGTGACTTAATCCTTTTAGATGATATACAAAAAAATATTAATATAATATTTTATAAAATTGAAGAAAAGTTTGAAATTGAAAAAGAAGAATTTCTTACACTTATCATGTTATGGAATAATGGTTCTATGAGTCTTAAAGAATTAGATGATTATATTGACATAAAGCCTTATAAGAGAACAAGGCTTTATAATAATTTAGTTAAAAAAGGTTGGATTAAAAAAGTTCGTCCTGAAAATGACGAAAGAACTGTAATTGTTGAAGTGAATGAAGATTTTGCTGAGAAAAAAGCAGCGATTGTAGACTTTGCTTGTGAAGAAATAAAGAAAAGAAAAGATCATTTTGAAAAGCAATTTGAATCAATAGTGAATACATGTAACATATAAAAAAGCAAACCTGAAAATTCAGGTTTGCTTTTTTAGTTTCAATACTTATCTTTTTTCGATAGCAACTATATAAGGTGGGTTATTTTTTTGATTAATAAATTGATAATGAAGTACGTGAGCTGTTTTTTGATCTATATTACTTACATATGCTAACACTTCATTTGATTCAATTTGACCTTCTGGGTGACCTGGATAAACAACTAATACAATAATGCCATTTTTGTTAGTAATTTCAAAAAGGCTTTCAATTGCTTGTATTGTAGTTGAAGGGTTTGTTGTAATATTCTTGTCTCCTTTAGGTAAATAGCCTAAATTGAAAATGGTTGCGTCTATATTTTTATTGTATTCTTTTATAATAGAAGCGGCATTTTCATGTCCTGTTTGGTAATAATTAATATGATTAAATGATTTAGTTTTTTCTTTTGTACTATTTATTGCATTTTCTTGTATATCGAATGCATAGACTTCACCATTCGTAACTTGATTTGCGAGGAATAACGTGTCGTTACCATTACCACAAGTAGCATCTACTACGATACTATTCTCTGTGATATGAGAAGATATTAATTTTCTAGCAAAAGGAAGGATACCATCAACTATCATGATTTAATATGCTCCGTCTTTACAAATTTAGATCCTTGCATAGTTCCACGATCTTTTAATTCTTTATCGATAGCATTTAATACTTCCCATTTATTAACACTCCACATAGGTCCAACCATTAAGTCAATAGGTCCATCTCCAGTTATACGATGAATAATCATTTCTTCCGGTAAAATTTCTAATTGATCACAAACAAGTTGAGTATAGTTATCTTGAGTCATAAACTCAAGCATACCTTTTTCGTATTGCTTTACCATTGGTGTTCCTTTTAATAGATGTAGTAAATGAATTTTGATACCTTGAACATCCATCTGAGCAACTTCTTTAGCTGTTTCCATCATCATATCGTAATCTTCACCAGGTAAACCATTAATGATGTGCGTACAAATGTTAATATTGTGCTTTCTAAGCTTAGCAATACCTTCGTAGTAACACTTCATATCGTGAGCTCTATTAATTAAATCAGATGTTTCTTGATGTACGGTTTGTAAGCCTAGCTCAACCCATAAATAGGTTCTTTCATTTAGTTCTGCTAAATATTCAACAACATCGTCTGGTAAGCAATCTGGTCTTGTAGCGATAGAAAGACCAACTACATTTTCTTCTGCTAGGGCAGCTTCATATTTTTCTCTTAAAACTTCAACTGGTGCATGTGTATTGGTAAAAGCTTGAAAATAGGCTATGTATTTTCCTTCAGACCATTTTTCATGCATTTTGTCTTTTATTTCTTTAAATTGTACATGTATTGGTTCTGCTCTATTGCCAGCGAAATCACCACTACCAGCAGCTGAACAGAAAGTACAACCACCGTGCGCTACAGTGCCATCACGGTTTGGGCAATCAAATCCACCATCTATTGCAATTTTAAATATTTTTTCTCCAAATTTATTTCTTAAATGATAATTCCATGTATGATATCTCTTATTATCAAACGCAAAACGGAATTGTTCTGTCATTTTATTTCACATCCTGTTCTACAAACTTATCTAAAGCATTTTAACATATAATATTGAACTTTTGCAGAAAAAGGTTTAGACTATTCAAATTGACAAAATTAGAGAGGGAGGGTGAAATCTTTGAAAATGCCTAAAATTGTAAAAATGTTAATTATTGGTATGGCTATTAATATTACAGGATCCAGCTTTTTATGGCCGCTTAATACAATCTATATGAATGAAGAATTAGGGAAGAGTTTAAGTACTGCTGGCGTCGTATTAATGATTAATGCATTTGGTAGTGTTATCGGGAATTTATTAGGTGGGAGTTTATTTGATAAAATTGGCGGATTTCGCTCTATTATTTTTGCCTCTTTATTAAATATATTAAGTTTAGTAGGTTTGAATTTTTTAAATGATTGGCCATGGTATCCATTTTGGTTAGTAATATTAGGCTTCGGTGGTGGTATTATTGTTCCAGCCATTTATGCTATGGCCGCTGCAAGTTGGCCAAATGGTGGTCGTACAACATTTAATGCTATTTATCTAGCACAAAACTTAGGTGTTTCAATAGGGGCAGCTGCTGGCGGGTTTGTAGCTGATTTTAGCTTTAGTTATATATTTATGGCAAATTTATTATTATATGTTGTATTCATACTTATTGCGTTAAAATATTACAATATTGATTTAGAAGTTCATTTAAAAAATGATGAAGGTATTGCGAGTGTCGCGCAAGTAAAAGACAAAAGTAAATTCACGGCTCTTTTATTATTGTGTACAATGTTCAGCTTATGTTGGATTGGATACGTTCAATGGCAGACGACTATAGCAACGTATACACAAACAGTAGGTATATCTTTAAAACAGTATAGTTTGTTATGGACAATTAATGGCGTGTTAATCTTAGCTGGTCAACCTTTAATTGCACCTTTCATAAATAGATTTAAAGAAAAAATAAAATTGCAAATGTTTATTGGGCTGACTATTTTTATTATAAGTTACTTAGTTACGAGTGTTGCAGAGCAATTTACAATGTTTATAGTAGGTATGGTTATACTAACGTTTGGTGAAATGTTTGTATGGCCTGCAGTTCCAGCTATAGCAAATCAATTAGCTCCAAAAGGTAGAATGGGTGCTTATCAAGGCATTGTTAACGCATCTTCAACAGTGGGTAAAGCATTTGGGCCAGTTGTTGGTGGTGTTTTAGTCGATGTATTTGATATGAAAGTAATGTTCTATAGTATGATATTGCTTATTCTAATTGGTTATTACTTCTTATACATTTATGATAGAGGAATATCGAAACAAGATTCGACATAATTTTAAATAAAACTTGCAATATATAAAGAAATTGCATAATATTAGGGTGTATATAAGGCGTAGTAGCTTTAATGTGAATCTTTAGAGAGTCAGTGGTGCTGTGAACTGATGATATCCATTAAGTGAACTTATGAACTGTTAATTATTTATTAAAAGCAATCTTAAACCATATAAATGAAGTGCACTTTTTAGTGAATTCTGGGTGGTACCGCGGCATAATTATCCAAGTCGTCCCAACTGTTATTATGGTTGGGATGGCTTTTTTTTATTTTATAGGAGGAGCAAATAAATGAATTATAATCATCAAGAAATTGAAAAGAAATGGCAAAATTTTTGGGAGGAGAATAAAACTTTTAAAGCTGATGATAATGTTGGTCAGAAAAAGTTCTATGCATTAGATATGTTTCCTTATCCATCTGGTGCTGGATTACATGTAGGTCATCCAGAAGGTTATACAGCTACTGATATAGTTTCAAGGTATAAAAGAATGCAAGGTTATAACGTGCTTCATCCTATGGGCTGGGATGCATTCGGATTACCAGCAGAACAATATGCTATTGATACAGGTAATGATCCTAAAGAATTTACAGCTAAAAATATTGCAACATTTAAACGTCAAATTCAAGAATTAGGCTTCTCATACGATTGGGATAGAGAAGTAAACACGACTGATCCTGAATATTATAAATGGACACAGTGGATTTTCATTCAATTATATAACAAAGGTTTAGCTTATGTGGACGAAGTAGCAGTTAACTGGTGTCCAGCTTTAGGAACTGTACTTTCTAATGAAGAAATAGTTGATGGTGTTTCTGAGCGTGGAGGACACCCTGTAGTACGTAAACCTATGAGACAATGGGTATTAAAAATCACAGAATATGCTGATCGTCTGTTAGAAGATTTAGAAGACGTGGATTGGCCAGAATCAATTAAAGAAATGCAAAGAAATTGGATTGGTAGATCTGAAGGTGCAGAATTAACTTTTAACATTGATAATACAGACTTATCATTTGATGTATTCACTACTAGACCTGATACAATTTATGGTGCAACATTTGCGGTACTATCTCCAGAACATCCATTAGTGGATCAAATTACCTCAGAAGACGAAAAAGAAGCAGTAGAAGCCTATAAACTAAGTGCATCTCGTAAATCTGATTTAGAGAGAACGGATTTAGCAAAAGATAAAAGTGGTGTATTTACAGGAGCGTTTACTACTAATCCATTCACTGGTAAGAAAATGCCAATTTGGATTGCAGATTATGTATTAATTAGTTACGGTACTGGTGCTGTAATGGCTGTTCCTGCTCATGATGAGAGAGATAATGAGTTCGCTGAAAAATTCAATTTAGACATCATTACTGTTTATAATGAAGATGGCAAAATGATTGATTCTGATGTGTTAAATGGTTTAACACAAGAGGAAGCGGTTCCGAAAGCAATTGAAATGTTAGAAGAAAAAGGCATCGGTCAGAAAAAAGTAAGCTATAAATTGAGAGACTGGTTATTTAGTAGACAACGTTATTGGGGAGAGCCTATTCCTGTAATACATTGGGAAGATGGTACGATGACAACTGTTCCAGAAGAAGAGCTACCATTAATTCTACCTGAAACAAATCAAGTTAAGCCATCAGGTACAGGAGAGTCGCCACTTGCAAACATTGATGAATTTATTAATGTAGTAGATCCTAAAACGGGTATGAAAGGTCGCCGTGAAACAAACACTATGCCACAATGGGCTGGTAGTTGTTGGTATTATTTAAGATATATCGATCCTCATAATGATTCACAACTTGCTGATCCAGAGAAATTGAAACATTGGCTGCCAGTAGATTTATATATTGGTGGGGTAGAACATGCAGTTCTTCATCTATTATATTCAAGATTCTGGCATAAAGTGCTTTATGATATTGGGGTAGTACCAACGAAAGAACCATTCCAAAAGTTATACAATCAAGGTATGATACTTGGTGAAGGTAATGAAAAAATGAGTAAATCAAAAGGGAACGTTGTAAATCCTGATGATATTGTTCTATCTCATGGTGCAGATACATTGCGTTTATATGAAATGTTTATGGGTCCACTTGATGCAGCAATTGCTTGGAGTGAAAATGGATTAGATGGTTCTCGTCGTTTCCTAGACAGAATTTGGCGTTTACTTGTTACTGAAGAAGGGAACATAACGAGTAAGGTCGTAGAAGAACCTACTTCAGCATTAGATAAAGTTTATAATCAAACTGTTAAGAAAGTCACAGAAGACTTTGACACATTAAACTTTAATACTGCTATTAGCCAAATGATGGTATTTATTAATGAATGTTATAAACAAGATCATATCAACAAATCATATATTGAAGGATTTGTAAAAATGTTATCACCAATCGCACCACATATATCTGAAGAATTATGGCAAAAACTAGATCATACTGAAACAGTAACATATGAAGAATGGCCAACATTTGATGCATCTTTATTAGTCGATAATGAAGTGGAAATTGTAGTACAAGTAAATGGTAAGTTAAAAGATAAAATGAAAATATCTAAAGATTTAACTAAGGAAGAAATGGAAACAGTAGCTTTAGAAAATGATAAAATAAAAGAAGCTATAGAAGGTAAAACAATACGTAAAGTGATTGCAGTACCTCGAAAATTAGTTAATATCGTTGCAAATTAAATCATATAGGAGTGTTCTAGTTATGAAAGAAATTAAAGTAACAGAATTAGCAGAAAAAATTACATCAAGTAATCCAATAAACATTATTGATGTAAGAGAAGACGACGAAGTAGCATTAGGTATGATTCCAGGAGCTAAACATATTCCAATGGGTGAAATATCAAATGAATTAAAACACTTCGATAAAGACCAAACATATTATATTGTATGTGCTGGTGGTGTCAGAAGCGCTAAAGTAGTAGAATACTTGAATGACCACGACATTGATGCAGTTAATATTGAAGGCGGCATGAATGAGTGGGGCGACGACGGTTTAGAAAATAAAAGAGTTTAAATATAATAAATGGAGTGGGACAGATTAATTGTCCCACTCCATTTTTATTATAATTAATTATTCATAAATTGATGCGTTATATCCAGCTACATAACCTGTAACTAATGCACTTGTAATATTATATCCACCTGTATAACCATGAATATCCAAAACTTCTCCTGAGAAAAATAAACCAGGACATAACTTAGATTGCATTGTATTAGGTTCAATTTCTTTAATGTTTATGCCACCACCAGTTACAAATGCTTTGTCGATAGGCAATGTTCCATTAACTGTAAAAGTAAAGGATTTAAGGTTTTGAACAAAAGTTCTAATGGCTTGCTGTGATAAATGATGATAAGTTACATCTATATCAATACTTGACTGTTCTAAAATAAAGTGTAAATATCTTTCTTGGACGAGTCCTTTTAATGCATTTTTTATCGCTTTGTTTGGCTCATCTTTTAATTTTTTTACAATTTGTTGTTCTAATTCATGTGCTTTTATTTCTGGAAATGCATCGATAGACATTTTAACTTCATTTTTCTTTTGTGATTTTTGTTCTTTATAAACGAACTGGCTACATCTTAAAGCAGCTGGTCCTGAAACACCAAAGTGAGTAAACAACATATCCATTTGATGTGTTATTCTAGGTTTGTCATTTTTCTTTAAAACGGAAAGACCGACATTTTGTAAACTTAATCCTTGCAGTTTTTTATTTTTAATAAAAGGCTCGCTAGATTTAATAGGAACTTCTGTAGGGAAGAGTTCAGTTATTGAATGTCCAAGGTTTTCAGCAAATTTGTAACCATCACCAGTAGAACCAGTGTGTGGGACGCTACATCCTCCTGATGCTATAATAACAGTACGTGAAGGGATGAAAGTTCCATCTTGTAATGTAACACCAGAAATTTGTTGATTTTCACTTTCTATTGATGATACTGTTGTCTCTTGACGTATTTCGACACCATTTTCTTTTATGGAATTTACAAGAGCTTCAACAACATCTTGGGCGCGATTAGAAACGGGGAACATTCGACCATGGTCTTCTTCTTTGAGATTTACTTCTCTAGATTCAAAGAAGTTAATGATAGATTCGTTATCAAAAGTAGAAAAAGGACTATATAAAAACTTTCCATTACCAGGAATGTTTTTTATAATTTCTTCATAAGGTAAACGGTTAGTCACGTTACATCTACCGCCACCTGATATACGAAGTTTACGTCCTAATCCTTTTTTCTTTTCGATTAATAAAACGCTGTTGCCTTTAGCACTTGCACTATATGCAGCCATTAAACCACTAGGTCCAGCGCCAATTATTATTGTATGATACATAAGTAACCTCCATAAGTATATGTAATAATATTTTAACGAATAATGAGTCTTAAAAAAAGTAGTAGAATAGAAATAAACCTGTTATTATTAAATTTAAAAGTAAATTAGATAGGGATGAAATTATGTCAGAAAGTAAAGCGCTAGTAAGGGGAACCTTCCTTCTTACTGCTAGTATTTTAATAACGAAAGTCATAGGTATACTTTATTTAATACCTTTTTATGCTATTATTGGCGATGAAAAAAATCTTGCACCATTTACATATGCTTATCAACCATACACAATCATGATAACAATCGCAACTGCTGGTGTTCCACTTGCAGCAGCAAAATATGTATCCAAATATAATGCACTTGGTGCTTATAAAGTGAGTAGAAAACTATATCAATCTAGTTTTATAGTTATGTCCATTTCAGGAGTTATTGGTTTTCTACTTTTATACTTCTTATCACCGACAATTGCTCAATTAACACTAGCAAATAATGGTGATTTAGAAGGCGGATGGCAAATAGATGACATTACAACTGTTATTAGAACGATCAGTTTTGTAGTATTATTTATACCATTGTTGGCCACTTGGAGAGGTATTTTTCAAGGTTTTAATTCTATGGGACCAACTGCTGTTTCTGAAGTTACAGAACAAGTTGCACGTATCGCTTTTATTTTAGGAGGAAGTTACCTCGTATTAAATGTGATGAACGGATCTGTTTTAATGGCCAACCAAGTTGCTACGTTTGCAGCTGGAATAGGTGCTGTTACTGCATTGTTAACATTGCTTTATTATTGGGTGAAAAGAAGACATTTAATTAAAGCTGAAGTTGAACAAGATATAAGTGATATTGATGTTTCTTATTTCAAAATTTACAAAGAAATCATTAAATATAGTATACCGTTTGTAATTGTAAGTTTATGCTTCCCAATTATTAATTTAATTGATCAGTTCACACATAATACTGGTTTAGCAATGGCTGGTGTAAACAGTGAATTACATGATATTTATTTTACTATGTTAAGTATGACTACAAATAAAATTGTTATGATCCCAACTTCATTAGCTGCTGGGTTTGCGGTAAGTTTAGTGCCTTTTATAACAAACACATATAATTCAGGTAGAATTGATGCTATGCATCATCAAATAAGAAAGTCATTAGGCGTATTACTTTATTTAACAGTACCTGCATCATTAGGGATTATGGTGCTTGCTCAACCATTATATAACGTGTTTTATAGCTATAGTCCAATGGGAACTGAAATATTATTCTGGTACGCGCCAGTTAGTATTTTAATCGCATTATTATCAGTTACAGCTTCAATGTTACAAGGAATCGATAAACAAGCTTTAACAGTATGGATAGTTATTGCTTCATTAATTATAAAAGCTATTATCAACTTGCCATTAATAATGGTATTCCATACATTAGGGGCAGTATTAGGTACTGCAATTGCTTTGCTTGTTGCAGTAATATTAAACTGTGTAGTCCTTTGGAAATATGCAGACTTTAAATTTAATATAACGATTTATCAAACATTAAGAATTACGTTCTATACAATTGTAATGGTGTTATTAGTGGAATTAAGCTATTTCATTGTTTCACTCTTTATAGATCCATCATCTAAATTAGGTGCATTAATCGTATTAATTGTAGGTGGTATTGTTGGTGTTATTGTATATGGTTATTTAACAATGCGCTCTCGTTTAGCAGACGAATTTTTAGGGGATATTACTTCTAAAATCAGACGTAAAATTAAGTGGGTGTAAATGATGAGATTAGATAAATTTTTAGCAAATGCAGGTATAGGAACTCGAAAAGAAGTGAAAAAATTTCTTAAGAAAAATTTAGTAAGTGTGAATGAAGAAATTGTTAAAAAGCCTGAAATGCATATCAATCCAGAAGAAGATGTTATAACTTTTGATGATATTCCTATTGAATATGAGCCAGTTGTTTATTTAATGATGAATAAACCAGCAGGTTATATATCAGCAACTGAGGATGATGAGCACGAAACGGTAATTGATATTGTTCCAGAATATATGCATTTAGATTTATTCCCTGTAGGCAGATTAGATAAAGATACTGAAGGATTGTTATTATTAACTAACGATGGCAAATTCTCACATCAATTAATGAGCCCAAAACACAAAGTTCCTAAAAAATATTATGTCGAAGTAGATGGACATATTAGTGAGAATGCAACAGAAATATTTAAAAAAGGTATTGATTTAGGAGACTTTACATCTTCACCAAGTGAATTAGAAATTATTGAGAATGATGAAAGTTCTAAAGCATTTGTTACCATATATGAAGGTAAATTCCATCAAGTTAAAAGAATGTTTCAATCAATAGGTTGTGAAGTTACTTATTTAAAACGAATACAAATTGCTGACTTAGAACTCGATGAATTATTAGAACTTGGTGAGTACAGACATTTGATGGAAGAAGATTTTAAACTTTTGAATTTATAGATTTAAATGTTTATAAACTTTAACTAAGGGTATTATAACTAGTATTAAATTAAATAGAGGTGGATACAAATGGCTAAAAAAGCAGGATTATTTAGAACATTAGTTGTATTAGGAGGAACTGCAGCAGCAGTTGTCTTATCTAAAAAAGAAAATAGAGATAAATTAAAAAACGAATATGGTAAATACAAAGAAGACCCAGATAATTACAAAGAAAATGCAAAACAAAAAGCAAATGACTTAAAAGGTAAAGCTCAAAATGAATATGGTAAATACAAAGAAGATCCAACAACTTACAAAGAATCAGCTAAAGTAAAAGCTAAAAATGAATTCCAAAAAGCAAAAGAAAATCCTAAAGGATATGCTTCTAATGCTAAAAATCGTCTTAAAAAAGATAATCAAGAACCAACAGATTTAAGTGAAGCTAAATTTGATGACGAGGGTGGAACAGCTAACGGTAATTTAAGAGTTGTTACAGAAGAAGACTTAAAAAATAATAAATAAGCAATTATAACTATTAGACCGTCAGTTTGACGGTCTAAAGAGGCTGGGACAAATTAATTGTCTCAGCCTTTTGTTATTCTATAGGCAATAGATGTCTGGGTGTGACACCAGACCCTTTTTTTATAAAGACAGTTATATAAGCATCTCTATTTATCATGATTGCCTTGTCTTGATAAATTCAGCCCGTCTATTTATCATGTTAGCCTCGTCTTGCAATATTCAGCCCGTCTATTTATCATGTTAGCCTCGTCTTGCAATATTCAGCCTCTCTATTTATCATGTTAGCCTCGTCTTGCAATATTCAGCCTCTCTATTTATCATGTTGGACCTGTCTTGATAAATTCAAGACAGTTTGTCGACAGTCTGAGACCGACAGTTTTGTCGGTATATATTTAATTATTTATAAATGACTGTCCTTTTTAAATGGGAAATAATTTCTTTAAAAAAATTTAAAATATAAATGACCATAGTGGTACGTATAAGGAAATAATTTTTTAGCTAAAAAAATAGCAATTTATCAGTATTTCTATTTCATATTTACAAAAATATCATGTATTATATAGATAACTATTCAAGTTAAGAAAGAGATGATTTTCGATGTGGAAAAATAAAGTTAAAGAATATGAAGAAGATATTATTAATGATTTAAAGGGGCTCTTAAGCATCGAAAGCGTAAGAGATGATTCTGCCAGTTCATATGATGCACCGGTTGGACCTGGTCCTAAAAAAGCGTTGAATTATATGTATCAAATTGGTGAAAGAGATGGCTTCTCTTATGTAGATATTGAAAATATAGTCGGAAGAATCGAAGCAGGTAAAGGTGAGGACTTATTAGGTATTCTTTGCCATGTTGATGTTGTACCAGCTGGAGCTGGATGGGATTCTAATCCATTTGAACCTGTTGAAACTGAAAATGCTATTATAGCGCGTGGCACTTTAGATGATAAAGGTCCAACTATAGCAGCATATTATGCTGTAAAGATTTTAGAAGATATGAAAGTTGATTGGAAGAAAAGAATACATATTATTGTGGGCACAGACGAAGAGTCTGATTGGAAATGTACAGATAGATATTTTGAAACTGAAGAAATGCCTTCTGTAGGTTTTGCACCAGATGCCGAATTCCCACTCATTCATGGAGAAAAAGGTATTGTTACATTTAACATTCTACAATCAGGGTATGTTGAAGATAATGATGAACCAGAAGTAGAATTAAAAGCCTTCTTCTCAGGTGAAAGATTTAATATGGTTCCAGACACTGCTCAAGCAAAATTATTAATTAAAGAACAAATGACTAATGTTGTACAAATATTTGAATCATTTTTAAGTGAGCATGAAATTGAAGGTGAAGCTTCGATTGACGAAGGATTTTTAAATTTAATCGTTCATGGTAAAGCAGCACATGGTATGGATCCAACTTTAGGAGTAAATGCTGGGTTACTACTTATCCAATTTTTAAATAAATTGAATTTAGATAAGTATGCAAATTCATACGTTAAATTTGCTAATGACTATTTAGTCGACTCTCCAAAAGGTGAGAAAATGGGTATGAAATTTGCTACTGAAGAAATGGGAGAAGTTACAACTAATACGGGTATTATGAGCTATACAGATGTAGATGGTGGTCAATTCGGAATTAATTTAAGATATCCAGAAGGTTTCAATTTTGATCAATCCATTTCTCGTTTCACTGAAGAAGTAACTGAAAAAGGCTTTGAAATTGAAATGGATAAACATCAATTACCACATTATGTAGATAAGAACGATCCATTTATAGAGCAGTTATTATCGGCTTATAGAAATCAAACTGGTGACAAATCTGAGCCATACACAATTGGTGGTGGAACATACGCTAGAAACTTAGATAAAGGTGTAGCATTTGGTGCGATGTTTAAAGACTCAGAAGATTTAATGCATCAAAAAAATGAATACATTACAAAAAAACAATTATTTAATGCAACTGCAATTTATTTAGAAGCAATATACAATGTCTGTGTAAAGGATGATGAGTAATGACATATATTTTTATAAATGATGAATTTGTTGACGAATCTAAAGGGCAAGTAAGTTTTTCTGACAGAGGATACAATTTTGGAGATGGAATATATGAATACATACGTATTTATGATGGCGAAGTATTCACAGCACATGAACACTATGAGAGATTGTTTAGAAGTGCTAAAGAAATTGGTTTAAATTTAGAAGATTATTCTGTAGAAGGACTGATTGATGTAACAAAAGAGTTAGCTGCAAAGAATAATGTAGTAAATGGTGGCATATATATTCAAGTTACTCGTGGTGTAGCACCTCGTAATCACCCATTTCCTGATGCCAGTACAAAACCAGTATTTACTGCTTTTTCAAAAAGCTATGACAGACCATATGAAGAATTAGAAAATGGTGTTAAAGCAATCACTGTTGATGATATTAGATGGTTAAGATGTGATATAAAAAGTTTGAATTTATTAGGTAACGTTCTAGCTAAAGAAAAAGCTACTCAAAATGATGCTGCAGAAGCAATCATGCACAGAGACCAAACTGTAACAGAAGGTAGCTCAAGTAACGTGTATGCTATTAAAAACGGTAAAATATATACACATCCAGCAAATAATTTAATATTAAACGGTATTACGAGACGTGTTATTAAAAAAATAGCTCAGGACTTAGAAATTCCATTTATAGAAGAAGCATTTAATTTAGACTTCTTAAACAATGCAGATGAAGTCATTGTTTCAAGTACGTCTGTTGAAGTTATGCCTGTTGTACAAGTGAATGATCGTAAAATCGGGGATGGTAAAGTTGGTCAAATTACGAAGCAACTACAAAAATCATTTGATAATTATATTGAGTCCAATTCTTAAAAATATTTTAGTGTAATTTTAATATCTAGACCAAACCATATGAATACTGAATTTATTAGACTTATTGTATATTAATAGGTTCAAAATACTCGAAAGTTTTCATTTATGAGGTTGAAATCTTAACCAAAAGATAATAAAATTTAAAAGAAGCGCACTAAAACTACAAAAATTAAACGAAATTTTTTAAGATTAAAATATGACTCTTGAAAAGGAACATTCTTGAGTCTTTTTCTTTTTCTGAAAGTGAGGTGGATAGGTTGGAACATTTTTATCAATTAGGATGGACGTTAGACTCAGCAGGTGGAGCATCTGGTGAAGCATATATGGCAGAACAAGATGGCCGCAAGCTCTTCCTAAAACGTAATTCAAGTCCTTTTTTAACAGCATTATCTGCTGAAGGTATTGTACCTAAATTAGTTTGGACTAAGAGAATTGAAACAGGAGAAGTTGTAACTGCACAGCATTGGAAAAATGGTAGAGAGTTAGTCCAAGATGAAATGAATTCTAACCGTGTTGCCAAACTTCTTAAAAAAATACATTCTTCTAAACAATTATTAAATATGCTTAAACGTATGGAAATGAAACCGATGCATCCAGAATTATTATTTAAGAAAATCAATAGTTCTTTATCTAGACATGTATTATCGAATAGGACTGTTAGAAAGGCATTGCTTTACTTAGAAGATAATATGCCTACATTAGATAGCAGATTTTATACTGTAATACATGGAGATGTTAATCATAACAATTGGTTATTATCTGACCAAGACGAACTATTTCTTGTAGATTGGGAAGGTGCGATGATTGCAGATCCTGCTATTGATATTGGCATGATATTATATACTTATGTTGATGAAAATGACTGGGTAGATTGGTTGAGCAAATATGGTATTAACGATACGCATGATTTGAAAAAACGTATGAAATGGTACACGTTAATACAAGCTATCGCTATGGTAGAATGGTATGAAGAGAAAAAGCGATATAATGATATGAATGATTGGTTAAACTTCTTGAATGAAGTAATGACAAGAAATGTATTTATATAAGGAGCTACTTTGAATGAGAATGCGAAATAAACCTTGGGCTGATGACTTTTTGAAAGATCATCCCAATTTAGTAGATGTAGATCTAAACCATCAATATAAAATGGCTGAGTGGTTTGATAAAGACCAACCAATACATATAGAGGTTGGTACTGGAATGGGTAGGTTTATTACTGAAACAGCTAAACAAAATCCTAACATCAATTATGTTGCAATTGAAAAGGACAAAAATGTTATGGTAAGAGTATTAGAAAAAGTTAAAGAAATGGAATTAGACAATATCAAGTTAATAAATCAAGATGCAAAATTATTAACTGAGTATTTTGTAGAAAATGAAGTTTCTAGAGTATATCTTAATTTTTCTGATCCGTGGCCAAAAACACGTCATGCAAAACGTAGATTAACATTCTCATCCTTTCTAGATATATATCAACACATTTTGAAAAAAGATGGTCAAATCCATTTTAAAACTGATAATCAAGGATTATTTGAGTATAGTTTAGAAAGCATGTCACAATATGGTATGTCATTTGATTATATTAACTTGAATTTACATGAAGACGAACCAGAAGATAATATTCGTACAGAATACGAAGATAAATTCTCAAGCAGAGGATTTAGAATTTATCGAATGGAAGCTAGCTTTAAATAAAATGATTAAGCTGGGACAAATTAATTTGTCCCAGCTTTTTCTTTTATTCTTTTAGTAAGTTGAATATAATAATGGTATTAAATATGGAGGTACAACAATGGACAGTCATAAATATTTATTAGCATTACAGAATAGAATTATTTTAGAAAAAATTGAAGATGAAACGAAAAATTATATTATAGGTTTAGAAGGAGAGGTTTGTATCAAAGGATTATTAGATAAGTATAAACAGTCTAACTACATATATAATCTCAATTTAAATTATAAGAATCGGGTTCAAATAGACTTTTTAGTAATTTCTGATGATACAATATTTCATTTAGAAGTTAAACATTATTCAGGAGATTACAGTATTCATGAAGGACAGTTGCTTAATGAATATGGAACTATGTTTTACACCCCTTTTCAACAAATCAAAAGAGCACATTATGAATTAAACCACGTTATAACCCACTACAATATAAACAGAGAATTAAAATCTTTTCTAGTATTTTCAAATCCTAAATTCACATTAAAAACTCATATTCCAAATAACATCAATGTTTTATTACCTACAGAATTACACAAACTTCAATATATGTTTAAAAATAATAAATCAATAGAAAATTCTCGAATATTAAAGATATTTAAAAGTAATCATAGTGATTTTTCTCATATATATAATAATGTCAATAAAATTCCAATTGAACATTTACGTAAAGGACTAAAGTGTCCACGTTGTAAAAGACTATACAAAACTACACTAGAAATTAATAAGAAATATTTAGTATGTGAAGCATGTCTTTATAAAATTGCTCGACAAAACTTGTATTTATATAACTTGAAAGAACTTTATATATGTAAAAAAGAACCTTTTACATTGAATGAAGCTCAAAAGTGGTGTCAGTTAGTAAATAGTCTAACGATTAGAAGAGTGGTAGAAAAATATTTTAAGTCTATCGATAAAAATCCCAAAAAGTATTACTTAGATAACGAAGAATTGTAAGTATAGTGATACTTAGATCACTTGAATTTATCAAGACGAGGTAAACATGATAAATAGAGCGGTTGAATTTATCAAGACGAGGCAAACATGATAAATAGAGCGGCTGAATTTATCTAGACGAGGTCAACATGATAAATAGAGCGGTTGAATATTGCAAGACGAGGTAAACATGATAAATAGAGCGGTTGAATTTATCAAGACGAGGTAAACATGATAAATAGAGCGGTTGAATTTATCAAGACGAGGTAAACATGATAAATAGAACAATTTCCACTTATCAACTGAATTAATAAATACGCTTAATACCATAAACAACTTGCCAATCTTGAAAGATGTTCATTAAATCAATTAATGATAAAATAATGATAAATGATTGGAGGGGATAATCTTGTTAAATATAGGTGATTTTAAATTATGTCCATTACAAGGTGGTATTACTCAAATGGATGGTGGTGCAATGTTCGGTGTTGTGCCGAGAGCATTGTGGACAAAAAAATATCCAGTTAATGAACTCAATCAAATACCTCTTGTTACGCATCCAATATTTGTTCAGAGTAAAGAACATAATATTATCATAGATGCAGGGATAGGTAACGGTAAATTAACTGATAAACAAAAGCGGAATTATGGAACGACTTACGAAAGTGATATAGAAAATTCTTTAAATCAATTTGGCATCACTATTAATGATATAGATATTGTTATTATGTCACATATGCATTTTGATCATGCGTGTGGACTAACAACACCAGATGGTCAATCAGTATTTAAAAATGCAACAATCTATACATCACAAATTGAATGGAACGAGCTAAGATCACCTAATATTAGAAGTAAATCAACATATTGGGAAGAAAATTATAAAGGTATTGAACATCAAGTAGTTACTTTCGTTAAAAGCATGGAAATAATACCGGGAATTACTATGCATCATACTGGTGGCCATAGTGCTGGTCATAGTGTCATCGAAATAGAAAGTGATGGTGAGAAAGCTGTACATATGGCAGATATAATGCCAACGATTGCTCATTTAAATCCATTATGGGTTACAGCTTATGATGATTATCCAATGGATTCAATTAATGCAAAAGAACGTTTATTACAAAAATATATTAAAAATGATTATTGGTTTGTGTTTTATCATGATGCAGATCATTTTGCTGTACGAATTGATGAAGAAACAAGGGGAATCAAAGAAAACATTAGAAGGGATGATTTAGTTGAAATATAATTTTGATGAAATTATTGATAGAAGAGGAACTGCCACGGTAGCTTATGAAGGGCAACGTAAAGTATACGATTACGAAAATCTTGAACCTTTCTGGATAGCTGATATGGATATTAAAACACCTGATTTTATAATTGATCATTTAAAAAACAAATTAGACCAAGCCCATTTTGGATATTTAGTTTGGAAACAAGATGAATACTTAAATGCAATTAAACATTGGTACAAAACTAGGTTTTCAGTAAATGTTCAAAAAAATGATATTTATTATGTGCCAAGTATATTATTTACTGTTACAGAAGTAATTCGTGAATTTACAAAAGAAGGTGAAGGCGTATTAATACACACTCCTTCTTATAATGCGTTTATTAATTTAATTGAAGGAAATAATAGACGTCTAGTAGAATCACCTTTAATCAAGACAGAAAATGGATACGAATTAGATAAGGCACAATTTGAGAAAATGGCGGCTCAAGATGATGTGAAGGTTCTAGTACTTTGTAACCCTCATAATCCTACTGGTAAAGTATGGACAAAAGAAGAATGTGAATTTATGAAAGAAGTTTGTGAAAAAAATGATGTATTTATCGTTTCTGATGAAATTCATATGGACTTTGTAAGAAGTGAAAAAGGATTTTATTCAATGACGAATCAAATGAAATTAGATTCTCCAATTTTAGTTGTAACTGGATTAGGAAAAACGTTTAATTTAGCGAGTTTAGCGAGTAGTTACATGATTACTAAACATAGATATTTCACATTACAATTTAATAGAAAGCTTGCCACTTATTACGGTTTAGCAGCAGCCAATACACTTGCAGTTGAAGCTGTAAAAGTAGCATATACACAAGCTGGAGATTGGGTTGATCAATTAAACCAACATATTGAAAGAAATATGGATATACTAGATGATTTTATTAAAAGTGAAATGCCAGAACAACTAACATTTATCAAGCCAGATTCTACTTATTTGGCGTGGATTGATTTTTCTAAAAGTGGATTTAATGAAAGTGAAGTACAAAAAGCGTTACAATCTGTAGGCAAAATTGCAACAGGAATTGGTAATTCATTTGAAATAAGTGAAAGTCATCACTTTAGAATGAACTTAGCATGCAGTGAGGAAAAATTGGTAAATGGTTTAGAAGCTATTAAAAAGTCATTTACCGCATTATCAAATAATAAAATTTAAAAAATTATAAAATATTTTTTAAATATTTAGTATTTTTTGCGCTGACTCCCGCGGGAAGAGCATGATTCAAAGACTACAGGCTGAGAACATGCCCGCGGAAAGCATGCGCAAAAAAACTGCCGTCAAAGTCTAGGACATTGACGGGAGTCTGACATGATGTACTTTTATGTACATCATGTTTCATTTAATAGTATTATATTTCATAAATATCAATGACTTGGCCATTAAAAGCATCAGCAATAAATTCGTAGTGTATAAGTTTGCCATTTTTATTTATAGAAATGCCACCATGAACTACTTTTGTTTCAATGCCGAATTTTTGGTAGGTCTTTGGGATATGTAAGATATAAGATGCTTCCACATTATTAAATTCTTTTTTCACTTGATTAAGTATTTCTTCGCAATTGTAGAGCTTGAACTGCTTAAAGTAAATGATAGTTGCAAGTACCCCTAATCCTGTAAAAATAGAAGAAATTAATATGACAAAGCGTAACTTATTATTTTGCATGACCATGCCTCCTTTTTTCTTAAATTTAGTTTAACACAAAGAATGTATGATAGATAAATATTTAAATAGGGAGAATCATAATGACACAAATTAGACAAGAAACATTGACTAGAATGAAAGAACTTACTGAATTACATGGCGTTCCAGGATTTGAAAGTGAAGTACGTGAATATTTAAAAGAAAAAATGGAACCATTTGTAGATGAAATAATTGGCGATAATATGGGGAGTATATATGGTATCAAAAAATCTAAAAAAGAAAATGCTCCTAAAGTATTAATAGCAGCTCACATGGATGAAATCGGATTTATGGTTACTGAAATGACAAAAGAGGGTATGTTAAAGTTCACACCACTAGGAGGCGTTTCATCAGATGTTTGGTTATCACAAACACTACAATTAAAAACTCGTGATGGTCAATATTATAATGGTGTAGTTGGAAGTATACCTAAACATTTTAGAACGGGTAAAGAATCAGGCGTTGCTATTGAAGACATGTTATTAGATGTTGGAGCAGAAAGTTTAGAACAATTAAAAGAAATGGGTATTCGCATAGGTGATACGATTGTTCCTCGTACTGATTTTGAAAGATTGACAGAAAATAGAGTATTAGCAAAAGCTTGGGACAATAGATATGGATGTCTTGTTGGACTAGAACTATTAGAGTTACTAAAAGACAAAGAATTGGATGTTGATTTATACGTCGGAGCAAACGTTCAAGAAGAAGTTGGATTAAGAGGTGCTTCTGCAAGTGTAAATCTTATTCAACCTGATTTAGCTTTAGTTGTAGATTGTTCTCCAGCGAATGATATGAAAGGTCACATCGGTTTGTCAGGTGCATTAGGTAAGGGTGTATTAATTAGAATTCTTGATCGTACGATGATTCTTTCTGAAAGAATGCGAGATTATTTAATTGAGACTGTTGAAGATAAAGAAATTGATCATCAATATTTCCAATCACCAGGTGGTACAGATGGTGGCGAAATTCACAAATCTTTAACTGGTATACCTACTGCTGTAATTGGCGTTTGTGCAAGGTACATCCACACGAGTAAAGCAATTTATGATGTTAGAGATTACTTAAGTGCAAAGACATTACTTGAAACATTAGTATTAGATTTAAGTTCAGAAAAGATTGAATATTTAAAATTTAAATAAGTCAGATTTTAGTAATTGACAGTTCATGGATTTCAGTCTAAACTATGTTTATTCCGATTAGGATACTAAGAATAGAGGGATGTATAAATGAAAAAAGGTATATTTTTAATTATTGCATTAATAGTAGTGTTAGCTGCATGTGGGAATAGTGACGATTCAAAAGAAAGTAGCAGTAAGAAAGACGACAAAAAAATTGTTGTAGGTACTGAAGGTACTTACGCGCCATTTAGTTTTCATGATAAAAATGATAAATTAACTGGCTATGATGTTGAAGTTACTAAAGCTGTAGCAAAAGAAATTGGTTATAAAGTTGAGTTTAAAGAAACTCAGTGGGATTCAATGTTTGCAGGACTTGATGCAGGACGTTTTGATATGATTGCAAACCAAGTAGGTATTAATGATGAAAGAAAAGCTAAATATAAATTCTCAGATCCATACACTTATTCTAAAGGTGTACTAGTAGTAAATGAGAAGAACAAAGATATTAAATCATTTGATGATGTTAAAGGTAAAAAATTAGCTCAAACATTAACATCAAATTATGGTAAACTTGCTCAATCTAAAGGAGCAGATATCACTAAAGTAGATGGTTTTAATCAAGCTATGGACTTATTACAATCTAACCGTGTTGAAGGTACATTTAATGATAATGTTTCATATTTAGATTATAAAAAACAAAAACCAAATGCTAAAATCAAAGCTATTGAAGGCGATGCAGAACAAAGTCAATCAGCATTTACATTTAGTAAAAAAGAAGATGACAAAAAAATCGAAGAATTCAATAAAGGTTTGAAAACATTAAAAGATAATGGTGAATTAGAAAAAATAAGTAAGAAATGGTTTGGCGATAATGTTTCAGAACCTAAATGATGAACAACTTCATGCTTTAAATGCTGCTAAACAAGCTTTTCTACCGATGTTAGAAGGTTTAGTTAAATATTCTATTCCTATAACTTTAGCTACTTTTGTTATAGGATTGATATTGGCTTTATTAACAGCTTTGATGCGTATTTCAAGCAGCAAAGTACTTAAAGGGATTGCCCGTTTTTATGTATCAATCATAAGAGGAACGCCTATGATTGTTCAATTATTCATTATCTTTTACGGTATTCCCGAAATTGGCAGATTAGCAACAGGAGAAGCGGATAATCAGCTTACATTATCACCGGTTATAGCTGCAATAATAGGTCTTTCACTTAATGTTGGTGCATATGCATCTGAAATATTAAGAGGTGGAATTATGTCAATTCCTAAAGGTCAGACAGAAGCAGCTTATTCAATCGGTATGAATTATAAACAAACAGTGCAACGCATTATTTTACCTCAAGCTATTAGAGTATCAGTACCAGCTTTAGGTAATACATTCTTAAGTTTAATAAAAGATACTTCATTACTAGGATTCATATTGGTTGCAGAAATGTTTAGAAAAGCACAAGAAGTAGCTTCTACTACTTATGAATTTTTAACTATTTATTTATTAGTAGCTATTTTATATTGGGTTGTTTGTTTCATCATTTCCGTAATCCAATCTTATTATGAATCATATATTGAAAGAGGGTATCGCTCATGATAGAATTTCAAAATATAAAAAAATCTTTTAATGACAAAGAAGTGATCAAAGGCATTAATCTTTCAGTAGATAAAGGTGAGGTTATCACTTTAATTGGTAGATCTGGATCAGGTAAAACAACTTTACTACGAATGATGAATGCATTAGAAATCCCTTCAGAAGGTACAGTTGTTGTAAATGGCGAAACTTATACTGCTGAGAATAAAAAATCTCAAATTAAAGTTAGAAAACAATCTGGAATGGTCTTCCAAAGTTATAACTTGTTCCCTCATAAGACTGCTATTGAAAATGTAATGGAAGGTTTAATAACAGTTAAAAAAATGAGTAAACAAAATGCACTTAGTGAAGCGCTACAGCTTTTGAAAAAAGTAGGATTAGAAAGTGTAAAAGATCAAAGACCACACGCATTATCTGGTGGACAACAACAACGTGTTGCAATTGCAAGAGCACTAGCAATGAACCCTAAAGTAATGCTTTTTGATGAGCCTACATCAGCATTAGATCCTGAACTTGTAAATGATGTGTTAAAAGTCATAAAGGATTTAGCTAATGAAGGTATGACGATGGTTATTGTTACTCATGAAATGCGTTTTGCTAGAGAAGTTTCAGATAGAATGGTATTTATTAATGATGGTTTAATTGGTGAAGAAGGTAAACCTGAAACGTTATTTACTCAGCCAAAAACAGAAGCATTAAAAAAATTCCTTAATGTAATAGAAGTATAATAAAAAAAGCACTTGTAATTATTTGATTTTAAATAATTACAAGTGCTTTTTTATAGTATAATCTCTTTAAGGAGTGTGAAAAATGGAGAAAGTTAAATCATTTTTTAATAGAACAATAATCGATGGCCTTAGTTACATGGCTTTAGGTCTCTTTAGTACTTTAATTGTTGGGCTAATTATAGAAACTTTAGGTCAAACCTTAAATACATATTTTGATACATCAATTATGATAGAAATAGGAAAATTGGCACAATCATTAACTGGTGCAGGGGTAGGGGTAGCAGTTAGTTATGGAATTGGTGCATCACCACTTATTATTTTCACAACAGCAGTCACAGGTATGTATGGATACGAACAAGGTGGAGCTGTAGGTAGTTATTTGGCATCTGTAGTAGCAAGTGAATTGGGCAGATTTTATTCTGGTAAGACAAAAATCGATATTATTTTGTCACCTATATTAACTCTTTTTATTGGCACTTGTATTGCGAAATTTATCGCACCATTTATAGATGCATTTATGAAAGAGTTAGGTAGTTGGATTCAATTGAGCACAGAACAACAGCCGCTATTAATGGGTATGTTCGTAAGCTTTTTAGTCGGTATAACTTTAAGTAGTCCAATTTCTAGTGCTGCTTTAGCTTTGATGCTAGGGTTAAGTGGTACTGCTGCAGCTGCTGCAACAATCGGTGGTTGTTGCCATATGATTGGATTTGCAGTTACAAGTTATAAAGATAACGGTATTTCAGGGGTAATAGCACATGGAATAGGTACTAGTAAGTTACAAATTCCAAATTACTTGAAACAACCTTTTATATTGATACCACCCGTTATAGCAAGTTTAATAGTTGCTCCAATTATGACTGTATTTTGGCCAATGGAAAATAATGCTGCTGGTGCAGGTATGGGTTCAAGTGGGCTTGTAGGTCAAATAATGACAATAAAAACGATGGGTAGTTCAACTGAGGTTTGGCTACAAATTGCATTCTTCCATTTCTTATTACCAGCTGTAATCAGTTTATTTGTTTATCAAATATTAAGAAAGTATCATATAATTAAAGATGGTCAACAAACTTTAATGATAGGAAGTGTAAAAAAATGAAACAATTAACTTCAATTGAAGAATTCAAAACATTAATTAATGAACCAACAATATTTATGTTCACTGCATCTTGGTGTCCAGATTGCCATTTTATTGATCCGGATTTACCAGCCTTAGAAGAAAAGTATAAGCAATATCAATTCGTATCTGTTGATAGAGATGAATTTATTGATTTATGTCAAGAGGTAGATGTAATGGGAATTCCGAGTTTTATAGCTTATGACAAAGAACAAGAGTTGGGAAGATACGTCGGAAAAGAACGTAAAACAATTCCACAAATCAGTTCATTTATTGATGGATTGAGTTTATAGAATAAGTGAAAAAAAGCAGGTCGAAAAAAGTTTCTTTAATTTTCGAATTACCTGCTTTTTTATTTTATTTAAGTTGATTTATATATGTTTATCACTGTTACATAGTGGTAATTTGTTGTAAACTATATAGAGGTATAAAAATAGGAGTGTTTAGAATGAATGTCTTTCAAATGAGAGATTTATTAAAAGATCGCTTGAAATCATTAGATGCAAATTTCAAGTTTGATAGAGAAGATGAAAGTTTAAGAATAGAAAGAACTGATAACAAAAAAGGGCTCTCTGTTAAATTAGCTCCAATTATTGCTAAGTATAAAGATAAAGGTGATAAAACAATTGATGAAATTGTTTATTACGTAACAGAGACAATAAATGCAATGCAAGATGAATCTACTAAAGAAATTAATAAAATAGAGATATTACCAGTTATTAGGTCTACAAGTTTCCATAAAGAAACGAAAGAAGGTATACCATTTTTAATTGATGAACATACTGCTGAGACAAATGTTTATTATGCTTTAGATTTAGGTAATACTTATCGTTTAATTGATGAATCTATGTTAGAAGAGCTTAAATTAACTAAAGAACAGATTAAAGAACAAGCATTATTTAACATCAAAAAGAAAAAAACAACTTATAAATCAGATGAAGTTCAAGGTAATACATTCTATTTTGTAAATACTAACGACGGCTATGATGCTTCTAGAATATTAAATCAAACATTTTTAAAAGATGTTTATAAAAATATTGAAGGGGAAATGTTATTAGCTACGCCTCATCAAGACGTATTAGTTATTTGTGATATTAAGAATGAAATTGGTTATGATGTTGTTGCTCAAATGACGATGCAATTTTTCCAAAATGGCCTTGTTCCAATAACTTCATTATCTTTCTCTTATACACCAGAAAAGCCTTTAGAACCAATCTTTATTTTAGGTAAAAATCATTCACGTAAGAGAAATCAAGAAGTCATAGAAAGACTTGAAAAAAACAGAGAAAAATTTAAAAATATGAAAAACAATCAAAAAAGACTTTAAGGAGTTAAGAAAATGAATTTATTTTATAACAAAAATGGCGTTGGAGATGTTCTAATGGTCACAATAGATCCTGCAACTGAAAATTTAGAATATGCATATCAAAATGATATAACAATTATTAAAAGTGAAAGTAATATTGTAGGATTTAATATATTTAATGCTTCTAAATATGTTCAGTTAGAAGGTAGTGGAAATATTAAAATTCAAGAAAAACATATTAGTAGCATACAAGATTTATTAGAAAAAAATAATATTAACTATAAACTAGAAGTTGATTTATCACCTAAATTTGTAGTTGGATATGTAACAGAAAAGACTAAACATCCAGATGCTGACAAACTATCAGTATGCCAAGTTGATGTTGATAATGGCACATTGCAAATTGTATGTGGCGCACCAAATATTGACCAAGGACAAAAAGTAGTTGTAGCTAAAGTAGGGGCAGTTATGCCTAGTGGAATGCTTATTAAAGATGCAGAATTAAGAGGTGTACCTTCTACTGGCATGATATGTTCAATGAAAGAACTTGATTTGGAAGGTGCTCCAAAAGAAAAAGGTATAATGGTATTGGATGATAGTTATACTGTAGGAACACCATTTTTTGAAGACGAAAGGTAGTGAACCTATGAGTTGGTTTGATGATATATTCGGACAATCTAAAAGTAATCAAAATAACGAAAAAGAAAAAAAAGAACAAATATCTTCCGATTACGATCCAGAAGATGATTCAACTAACGAAGAAATATACAGAAGACCTAAAGGGAAATTTAGATTTCCTATTCAAATGGAATATGAAGAACCGTCTGACGATAACTTGGGGCAATATAATCAATCAGAAAATGAACCTGATTATAAACCGAAAGAACATAATCATGACAATAGGTTTTATGATGAAAATGAAGCTTCATTCCCTACAAATAGAAGAAGACGCAGAAGAAATCAAAATAGTACGCAACAATCATTTAATAATGCATCTGGAACACATAACAAAGATGTAAATAATTATAAAAATGACAAAAATGAAAAAAATAATAAAACATCAAATCGAAATAAAAAAGCTGAAAAGTATAATGAAGATACAAAATTTCAGGAAAGATTGAATTCTTTACACCAACCGAAATTTAAGGCATCTGAAGTTCCTTCAGCTATTTTTGGCATGCGCAAACAAAAAGATGTCCCTAATAGTGGGTTAAAAGATCATAGCACATCAGATTATTTAAATGATCTTAAAAATAAGGATACTGACAACACTAAGAATGAAAACATTCAAAAAGAGCAAAATGGTGAAATCATTCAAGATGTACCTACTTATTCACAGACAGATAACACAATTAATATTGAGAATATATATGCATCTCAAATTGTTTCTGAAATTAGAAAAGAACGTGAAAAGAAACTTCAAAAGAAAAAACAATTTGAAAAAGCATTAAGAGAAAAAAGAGAACAAGAGTTAAAAAATCTAGAATCTGAAGAAGAAAAATCGCAAGTTAAAAATCAAGATTATTTCTTTAAACAACAAGCTTCATATATTAAGAATAATCCAAACGATAACTCTAATAATGAAGATGTTGATAAAGATAATACGAGCGAACTCAATCAAAGTGAATCTACTGATGATGAAATCAAAATGTCATTACAACCAGATGTAAATGACCTTACTACATATGAATTTAAAGAAATTGATTTAGATTTTGATGAAGAATCATACAGCAGTGATGAACAAGACATTGGACAAGATATGTCAGAACCATATGAAGATGAACTTGTTCATGACCAAGTATTTGAAAATGAAGAAAATGCTACTTTTGAGGAAGTAGAAGAAGTAGAAGAAAGTGATGTTTCTGAACAATCTCATCATGAGATGTCTGAACAAAGTTCTGAAGATGAACAGTTTGAAGAACAAATAGACCAGGAACATGAAGTAATTAATCCAGTAGAAGAAAATGATACTGAAGCATTAAATAATCATATAGAAGAAGCACATTCAGAAATCATAGAAGAATCAAATCATTTTGTAGAAGATGATATAAGCTTTGAAGACTTCGATGTAGTAGAAGATAGTGAACCTTCATCTGAAGAAGCGTTTGGATTAGTAGATGAGACATTACTGGAATCACCTCAAGATGAAGAAGCACAGAATACTCAAGATATTGATGATCAACATGAAAGTAATGTTCAATTTGATGAAGTTGAAAAGTCAGAAGAAAAACAAACTTATGAACCAGTACTTAAACCAAATCCAACAAGAAAATCGTCACCGTTTAATGTCTTGATGACGCCTTCAGATAAACGAAAACACCAAACATTCAAAAATGATATAAAGCGTAAAGAAAATAATGAATCTGAACAAGCTACAAAACGTAAAGGTCCTTTATTTGTACTACCTCCAGTATCAATCTTAGATGATGTAGTAGAAAAAGAGGATAATAGCGAATGGCTAGAAGACAAGAAAAAAGAATTAGATGAAGCATTTTATCATTTTAATGTTCCAGCTCATGTCGTAAATATGATTCAAGGTCCAACAGTTACAAGATTTGAATTATCAGTTGAAAAAGGTGTGAAAGTTTCAAGAATTACAGCACTACAAGACGATATAAAAATGGCATTAGCAGCTAAAGATATTAGAATCGAAGCACCAATACCTGGTACAAGTTTAGTTGGAATAGAAGTGCCAAATCAAAGTCCAAAAAAAATACCTTTAGGACAGATGATTACCTCTAAAGCATTTCAACAAGCGGAAAGTAAGTTGACAGTTGCTATGGGATTTAAGATTAATAATGAACCGTTATTAATGGATATTTCTAAGACTCCACATGCACTTATTGCTGGTGCAACAGGTTCTGGTAAATCTGTATGTATTAATGCAATATTGACGAGTCTATTGTATAAGAATCATCCGGATGAATTAAAATTATTACTTATTGATCCTAAGATGGTTGAACTTGCACCTTATAACAATTTACCTCATCTCGTAGCACCAGTCATAACTGATGTGAAAGCTGCAACAGCTAGCTTAAAATGGGCTGTTGAAGAGATGGAAAGAAGATATAAACGTTTTGCAGAATTACATGTGAGAAATATTACTGCTTTTAATAAAAAAGCAAATTACGAGCAAAGAATGGCGAAAATCATTATAGTTATAGATGAATTAGCTGATTTAATGATGATGTCTCCACAAGAAGTGGAGCAATCTATTGCCAGAATTGCACAGAAGGCTAGAGCTTGTGGCATACATATGATACTTGCTACTCAAAGACCTTCAGTTAACGTAATTACAGGTTTAATTAAAGCAAATGTTCCAACTAGAATCTCATTTATGGTATCTTCTTCGATTGACTCTAGAACTATTCTTGATGTTGGTGGAGCAGAAAAATTACTTGGTAATGGTGATATGTTGTATCTTGGTAATGGTATGAATAAACCAATAAGAGTTCAAGGTGCATTTGTATCAGATGATGAAATTGATGAAACAGTTTCAAATGTAAGTAATCAAATGAAACCTAACTATCTATTCAAAGAAGAAACATTGTTGAAAAAAGTTAATGAACAACCTAAAGATGCTTTGTTTAATGATGTTTGTGATTTTATGGTGAAAGAAGGTCATATTTCAACTTCACTGATACAAAGACATTTCCAAATTGGTTACAATAGAGCTGCTCGAATGATTGATAATTTAGAGGAAAGAGGATTTATATCTGGTTCTAATGGCTCCAAACCAAGAGATGTTTTAATTACTAAAGATATGCTAGAAGAAAAAGAAACTAACAATTAAGTACTAGAAGGAGTGACATGAAATGACATTATTTCATTTTGTTGGAATAAAAGGGGCGGGTATGAGTTCACTTGCACAAATTATGCATGATATGGGACATAACGTTCAAGGTTCTGATATAGAAAATACAGTGTTTACAGAAATAGCTTTGAAAAATAAAGGGATAAAAATACTACCTTTTGATGTTGAAAATATTAAAGAAGGTATGACAATAATTGCAGGTAATGCATTTCCGGATTCGCACCCTGAAATTGCAAGAGCGTATGAATTAGGATTAGAAGTTAAACGTTATCATATCTTCCTTGGTGATTTTATGTCTCAATATACTTCTGTAGCTGTTACGGGTGCACATGGTAAGACATCAACGACAGGGTTATTATCACATGTTATGAATGGTGATCAAAAGACTTCATTTCTAATTGGTGATGGTACTGGAATGGGTATGCCTGATAGTTCTTACTTTGCATTTGAAGCATGTGAGTATAGAAGACATTTCTTAAGTTACTATCCTGACTATGCAATCATGACAAATATTGATTTCGATCACCCTGATTATTTTAAAGACTTACAAGATGTTACAAATGCTTTCCAAGAGATGGCTAAAAATGTAAAAAAAGGTATTGTAGCATGGGGGCATGATAGTGAGCTGAGAAAAATTGAAGCAGACGTTCCTATCTATTACTATGGATTTGAAGAAGATAATGATGTTTTTGCTAAAAATATTCATACATCATCTAAGGGCACAACATTTGATGTCTATTTCAAAACTAAAAATGAACTAATCGGTACTTTTACTACACCAATGTATGGAGACCATCATGTTCTTAATGCATTAGCAGTAATAGCAGTTTGTCATTTAGAAAAATTAGATATTGCAAATATTAAAGAAGCTCTGTTAACATTTGGCGGCGTAAAAAGAAGATTTAGTGAAAGCTTTTATGATAACCAAATTTTAATAGATGACTATGCACATCATCCTAGAGAAATTAACGCTACAATTGAATCAGCTAGAAAAAAATATCCAGAAAACGAAGTTGTAGCAGTATTTCAACCTCATACTTTTTCTCGAACTGAAACATTTTTAAATGAATTTGCTGAAAGTTTAAACCGAGCAGATAAAGTATATTTATGTGATATTTTTGGATCAATTAGAGAACAACAAGGCGAGTTAACAATTCATGATTTAAAAGCTTTAATTCCAAACTCAGATTTAATTAATGAAGATACAGTTTCACAACTACAAAAACATACTAATGGTGTTATACTATTTATGGGCGCTGGAGACATTCAAAAAATTCAAAAAGCTTATGTTTCTACGTTAGAAGTTTAAAATTGATATGTTTATTATTTATTGAGTCAGGGTATTAAATATTAGTATATCAATTAAAGATTTAGTTTTATAATTATTAGGAGGCGTTCAGTATGGATTGGATATTACCAATAGCAGGAATTATTGCTGCTGTTGCATTTTTAGTAATATGTGTTGTTTTAGCACTATTCTTAATGCAACTATTAAAAACAGTTAAAGGTATTAACGAAACACTAGATGGCATTCAAGGCCAAATACAAGGTATTACACGTGAATCTACAGATTTACTTCATAAAGCAAATCGCTTAACAGAAGATATTCAAGATAAATCATTACGTTTGAATTCTGTTGTAGATGCTGTAAAAGGTGTTGGTGATTCAGTTCAAACACTTAACACTTCAGTTGATAGAGTGACTAATTCAATTACTCACAATATCTCACAAAATGAAGATAAAATTTCTCAAGTAATTCAATGGTCAAATGTTGCAATGGAAGTTGCAGATAAATGGCAATTAAGAAGAGATCGTAGAAGTAATGTATCATCATATAAAAGCGATATAAATTCTTCTAATGATTTTGAAACGCAAGTACCAAAAAACTACAATGAAAAAACAACACAAGGCGATAACTTGGATGAAGATAAAATTGGTGCAGGTTTAAAAAAATAAACTAAATGCACTTATAATCTAGATTATAAGTGCATTTCTTTAATTTAATTAGGAGGAAATAGAAATGGAAAATAAATATAATAGAGATCTATATACACATGGTTTAGAAACGTATGAAGCAGAATACGAAAAAAATACAAACGGTAGAGACTTTGTATTTGGAGTAGTATTGGGTACAGTTGTAGGTGGAATTGTAGGTTTACTACTTGCACCTAAACCAGGTAAAGAGTTACAAGGTGACTTAAGTGAAAAGTCTAATAAAATTTTAGATGACGTAAAAACAAAAACTGATGGCTTGAAAGAACAAGCACAATCTAAAGCTGAAGAGATTCGTACACAAGCTGAAGATAAAAAAGTCGAAGTAAAAGAAAAAGTTGAAGAAAAGAAAGTACAAGCAAACCAAAAAGCTGAAGAAGTTAAAACTCAAGCTGAAGAAAAGAAAACTGAAGCTAAGAAAAAAGCTGACGAAGTTAAATCAAAACAAGCTGAGAAAAAAGCTAATAAAGGCGTTGTAACAGCTGATGATGTTGCTAACGAAGAATTAAAAGCTCAAAAAGGTGCTATTAAATCAGAAGTAGAAGATGAAGATTTAAAAGGACCAAAAACAGTTGTAGAGAAAAAATCTTTCGATAAAAAATAATAGTTAGTAAATACTAACATTTAGAAGAGGCTGGGACAAATTAATTGTCCTAGCCTTTAATCATTATTTTGGACTGTTCTGCTCCTTTTTATATAACTTAAAGTATAGTATAATAGTTTGAATAATAAGAAATTTTTAAAAAATGAAATGTTAGGGTTGAATAGGCGCTTTTAAATTGTTATACTAACATCTAATTACTTATATATTTTATCGCTTTAAAGTATGTGAGTTAAATTGTTTACACGAGGTGAATAGGATGTCAAATGAATTAGAAAGTTTAAGAGAAAGAATTGAAGGTATTAATGATGAAATATTAGCTTTACTACAAGAGCGTGGTACTATAGCTAAAAAAATAGGTGAAGAAAAACGTAAACAAGGTACTCAAGTATATGATCCACAACGTGAAAAAGAAATGTTGAATCATTTAATTGATAACAATGAAGGACCATATAACGACAATACTATTAAGCAATTATTTAAAGAAATCTTTAAAGCATCAACAGACTTACAAAAATCAGAAAATGAAAAACATTTATATGTTTCTCGTAAGTTGAAACCAGAAGATACAATTGTACAATTCGATAATGGAGCTATTATCGGTAATAATAAAAAATCATTCGTATTTGGTCCTTGTTCAGTAGAATCACAAGAACAAGTTGACACAGTTGCTAAAGACTTAGCAGATAGAGGAGAGAAATTCATCAGAGGTGGCGCATTTAAACCTCGTACTTCTCCATATGATTTCCAAGGTTTAGGTGAAGAAGGATTAAAAATTCTTAAAAATACTAAAGATAAATACGGTTTAAATGTTGTAAGTGAAATCGTTAATCCATCTCACTTTGAAATGGCTGATGAATATTTAGACGTATTCCAAATCGGTGCAAGAAACATGCAAAACTTTGAATTATTAAAAGAAGCTGGTAAAACGAATAAGCCAATTTTATTAAAACGTGGATTATCAGCTACAATTGAAGAATTCATCTATGCAGCAGAGTACATTCATTCTCAAGGTAATAGTAATATTATTCTTTGTGAAAGAGGTATTAGAACATATGAAAAAGCTACAAGAAATACATTAGATATTTCAGCAGTTCCAATTTTAAAACAAGGCACACACTTACCTGTAATGGTAGATGTAACGCACAGTACAGGTCGTAAAGATATTATGCTACCTTGTGCTAAAGCAGCTTTAGCAGTTGGAGCAGATGGTGTTATGGCAGAAGTTCATCCTGATCCATCAGTAGCATTAAGTGATGCAGGACAACAAATGGACTTAAATGAATTTGATTCATTCCATAAAGAAATCGTTCAAGCAGCAAAATTATACGAAAAATAAATGTGATATAGTATTTCTATTCTCAATAAACTCTTCCAATCCGAAAGATAACACTTTGGGTTGGGAGAGTTTTTGTATTTATGTCATATGTTCATTCGTTTTCTGAAAAAGAATGAACAATTTACACTTTAAGAGATTTTATTGGAGCAATTATATCGACAACACTGTTATAATCTTTTATAATTGGTAATTGTGAGTTCGCTTTCATATATTTTGAAAACATTATGAAAACGTGCTAGAATGTACTAGAAAACGTTTTCAAAGATAGGAGGATATTATGACTGTAACAATATATGATGTTGCGAGAGAAGCTAAAGTATCTATGGCAACAGTTTCACGAGTTGTAAATGGTAACCAAAATGTTAAACCATCAACACGTGACAAAGTAAATGAAGTAATTAAAAGATTAAATTATCGACCTAATGCAGTTGCACGAGGATTAGCAAGTAAGAAAACGACAACGGTAGGCGTAATTATTCCAGACATTTCGAATGTATATTATTCTGAGCTAGCTCGAGGTTTAGAAGATATTGCTACTATGTATAAATATCATACAATTATTTCTAATTCTGATAATGATAGTGAAAAAGAACAAGAAATATTTAACAACTTATTGAGTAAACAAGTTGATGGTATTATTTTCCTTGGTGGTACGTTAACTGATGAAACTGTTGAACTTATTGATAAATCATCTGTTCCTGTAGTAGTATCAGGTACAAATGATAAAGATTCAAAGCTTGCTTCAGTTAATATCAACTATACAGAAGCTAGTAAACAAATTGCTGAAACACTTATTACTAAAGGTGCTAAGAAGTTCGCATTTGTAGGTGGAGGCTATTCTGAAAAAGCACAAGATGATGCTTTTAAAGGATTAGAATTAGCACTTCAAGATGCTAATCTTCAAATTGAAGATAATGCTAAATTTGTAGGCAATGAAACTTATAAAGATGGAAGTCGTGCTTATGAAGCTATTTCAAAAGAAAATCCAGATGTAATTTTATGTATAAGTGATGAGCAAGCTATTGGTATTGTCCATGCTGCTCAAGATGCTGGCGTTAAAATTCCTGAGGATTTACAAGTTGTAAGCTTTAACAATACGAGATTAGTTCATATGGTAAGACCACAATTATCTAGCGTAACTCAACCTTTATATGATATTGGTGCAGTTGGTATGAGATTATTGACTAAATATATGAATGACGAACAAATTGATGAACCTAATGTTATTTTACCTTATAGAGTAGAATATAGAGGAACTACTAAATAAATTTATATAAGAGGCTGAGACAAATTAATTTGTCTCAGCCTCTTATTCATAGAGTATCTATATTCACACAAGTGGAAAGAAGTGTAAGCAAGAGTATCTATATTTACATAAGTCGAGAGAAGTGTAACTAAGAGTATCTATATTTACACAAGTCGAGAGAAGTGTAACTAAGGTCACCCATATTCACACAAGTCAGTAGAAGTGCAACTAACCTTTATAAAAATAAGAGCAGAAATTCAATGTTACAATGAATTTCTGCTCTTTTTACATTTTAAACCAATCTAATATTCTCATTTTAGTATTGTTATTTTTTTCGGATATTTCCTTTTTTCTTGGTATTTCCATATAGCCTTCTTTTTCATCTATCCATGATGTTGCTAGTGGAAATGGAGCGTGTTCTTGATATTTTTCAATCCAAGTTTGAGGTATTGGTGTGTTTGGTGTTTGTAAATCATTTAATGCAAACCAAACATGTGACCAAGCTCTTGGTACAACTCGCCAAATATTATAGCCACCTCCACCAATCATGATTACTTTTCCATCGCAATATTTATCAGCTAAATTCTTAACGATATAAGGTATTTTATATAAAGTATCTAAAGTACAACTCAAATGTGTGAGTGGATCTAAGTAATGAATATCTACGCCATTTACACTTAAAATAACATCTGGTTTATAAGATTCACAAACTGCCTCAATTGTATCCTTAAAAACATCTATATAAGAATCATCTTCAGTATATGCATCCAGAGGGACGTTGACAGTAGTACCGAATCCTTTACCATCCCCACGCTCAGTTAATGCGCCAGTACCTGGAAATAAATATCTTCCTGTTTCATGTATGGAATAGTTCATAACATCTTCATTCGTATAGAAAGACCATTGTACGCCATCTCCATGATGTGCATCAGTATCAATATACAAAACACGTTGCTTATACTTAGATTGCATATACTGAATGGCTACTGCACTGTCATTGTATATACAAAAGCCACTTGCTTTTCCTTTAAATCCATGATGTAAGCCACCACCTAAATGACAAGCTTTCGTAGCTTCTCCATTCATGACAGCATCTACAGCAGTAAGCGTTCCGCCAACAACTCTTGCGCTATTTTCATGCATATTTACAAATTGAGGTGTATCTTCGCTATTTAAACCATATTTGTCATATTCATCTATCGGTAATTCACCTTTGCCTGCCTTTTTAATTGCTTCTATATAATTAACTTCATGTACGAGTTCAAGTTCTTCATCTGTCGCCACTCTTGGAGCTATAATGTGTTCAGAAGTTAACACGCCTAAATCAATGAGAAGGTCGGTTGTTAATTTTAAACGCATTTGATTAAATGGATGACTATCAGAGAACCGATATTTCAATAAATCTTCCGAATAAACATATTTAACTTTAGTCATTTTTTATACCAAAAGGATAGATGACATGATAACCTTGTTCTTCTAATAGTTTATATATTTTTTCGGGATTCATTGATTTTACTCGTAACATAAGATATCTCTTATTAACATTTTGTTGATCAGCATAAGCAAGGACATTTAAAATATCGATATTTTGTTGTTTGAATATATGTGTTATATCATGAAGCGCACCAACTTTATCGTCAATATATACTTCAATGATTGAACCTGGCATTGTGACACCAGTTAGTTCTAAAAATGTGTTGAGCATATCTTTTTGAGTTACAATGCCTATTACTTTATTGTCTCTTATAACAGGAATTGAACCTATAGACATTTCATAGAAATCAAGTGCAATATCTTCTACGAAATCTAATGGGTGACAGCGTATGACATTGCGTCTCATTATTTTTGAAACAGATAAAGATAAGCTTTTGTTCGGCTCATCATCTGATAATATACTGGGTAATGCCATTTTTATATCTCTATCAGAAATGATACCGAGCAGCTGGTTATCTTCATCAACAATAGGTAAGTGTCTAATTTCTTTTTGTGTCATTAAAACTAATGCATCTTCAATGGATTTATCGCTTTGAATAGTCGTACAAGGTGATGTCATAATTTTTTCAACTAACATAATTTTACCTCCTAAAAGAAAAATCTATTCATAAATCTTAATTGATCAAATGCTTCCATTTGTTCTTGTTTAATATTTTTACCAATTCTAGCCATTAAACTATTAGCAGGATGACTTATAATTTCTGGGTCATCTGTAGCAAATACTTCTAAACCACCTTCAGCCATCATTTTATGCATAATTTTTTGATATTGGTACACATCTAAACCACTATTTTTCAAATCCCAATGCCAGTAATATTCAGTTGTTATAACAATGAAATCTTCCATCTCCGGAGCTTTCATCGCTAACTTCAACATTTTTTTACCTAAGCCATACTTTCGATATTTTAAAGAAAGTTCTATTGCACCAAGCTCTAAAATATAGGGGAGATTGCCATCAGACCATCGCTCAAGTGGGTCTGGATAAAGATAGGTAGTATAGCCAATAATATGTTGATCTATGCGTGCAATGATGATTCTTCCTTCAGGTAGTTCGGCAATTTCAATAATAGCTTCAAATTGTTCTTTAGGAACTCTGAAACTATTTAAACCTTCGTCGAAAGTCATTTTCTTTAATTCATCTGAATTTACTGGACCTTCAATTATGATATTAATATCTTTATTATATGTAACAGTATCAGATAAAAAAGTTTTTAAATGTTCCAATTTTGTACCTCCTTTCTATAAATATGATATTCTATATTTGTAAAGTTTATTTTGAATAATCAAATTTTTTTGAAAAGTATCATCTATTTATATTATAATAGAAATAGGCTTTATTGAAAACGATTACATTTATAAAAGGGGAGATTTAAATGAAAGTCGAAGTTTACGAAGCATTAAATGATAATTATAATCTTGCTAATTATGATGATGCAGTAAAAAATCATAATTGGGAAGATATTGAAAAAAATTTCAGTTGGAGTGAAACTGGAAAGATAAATATGGCATATGAGTGTATTGATCGTCATGTTGATAATGGTAAAGGGGACAAAATTGCACTTCATTATAAAGATCAGAATAGACAAGATAGTTATTCGTTTAAAGATATGCAAATCGCGAGTAATAAAGCTGCAAATGTTTTGAAAAATAAAGCAAACGTTAAAAAAGGCGATAGAGTATTTGTTTTCATGCCTAGAACGCCTGAATTATACTTTTCACTTTTAGGTACTTTGAAAATTGGTGCGATTGTTGGACCATTATTTGAAGCATTTATGGAAAAAGCTGTTAAAGATAGACTTGAAAACAGTGAAGCTAAAGTTATTATTACAACAAACGATTTAGTTGGAAGAATTCCTAAAGATGAATTACCTAACCTTGAACATATCGTTGTAGTAGACGATGAGGTAAGTGATGAATATATTGATTTTAATAAAGAATTTGAAAAAGCTGATGAAAAATTTGATATCGAATGGTTAGATAAAGAAGATGGATTGATACTACACTATACATCAGGTTCAACAGGACAACCAAAAGGTGTTCTTCATGTACAAGAAGCAATGGTTGTACATTATATATCTGGTAAATATGTCTTAGATTTTAAAGAAGATGATGTTTATTGGTGTACCGCAGATCCAGGTTGGGTAACAGGAACATCATATGGTATTTTTAGTCCATGGTTAAATGGTGTTACAAATTGTATCGTGGGTGGAAGATTCTCTCCAGAAGGTTGGTATGAATTTATCCAAACTTATGGTGTAACAATTTGGTATACTGCACCAACAGCTCTAAGAATGTTAATGGGTGCGGGAGACGATGTGGTTAGTAAATATGACTTATCATCCTTAAGACATGTATTATCAGTAGGTGAACCATTAAATCCAGAAGTCATTAAATGGGCTCATAAAGTATTTAACCATAGAGTACATGATACTTGGTGGATGACTGAAACGGGTGGACATATGATTGTTAACTATCCATCTATGGATATTAGAGCAGGTTCAATGGGTAAACCTCTACCTGGTATTGAAGCTGCAATAGTTGATGATCAAGGTAAGGAATTACCACCTAACAGAATGGGTAACTTAGCATTGAAAAAAGGCTGGCCTTCAATGATGAGAACAGTTTGGAATAACCAACCTAAATATGAATCATATTTTATAAATGATGAATGGTATGTATCAGGTGACTCAGCTTATAAAGATGAAGATGGTTATTACTGGTTCCAAGGTAGAGTTGATGACGTTATTATGACTGCTGGTGAGAGAGTAGGACCATTTGAAGTTGAATCTAAACTAGTTGAGCATCCTGCAGTAGCTGAAGCTGGGGTAATCGGTAAACCAGATCCAGTACGTGGTGAAATTATAAAAGCTTTTATCGCTTTAAGAGAAGGATATGAAGAATCTGATGAACTTAAAGAAGAGATAAGAAAATTTGTTAAAGAAGGATTAGCTGGACATGCAGCACCTCGTGAAATTGATTTTAAAGATAAATTACCTAAAACACGTTCAGGTAAAATTATGAGACGTGTATTAAAAGCATGGGAATTAGATTTACCTGCTGGTGATTTATCTACATTGGAAGATTAATTTTTATGAAAGTTGAGGCTGAGACAAATTATTGTCTCAGCCTTTATCATGATATTAGTAGTGGTAAGTTAAATTGATTTTTTACAATTATTTGTTTATTCTAAAGTTGAGATTCTTATAATTTGTAATATAAATTTAAGGAGTGAACAATATTGAGTCATTTATCAGATTTAGAAATTGCAAAACAAAGTACATTAAGACCGATTAATGAAATTGCTGAAAAGGTAGGAATTCCTCATGATTCTTTAGAACCTTATGGGCATTATAAAGGAAAAGTTGATATTACAAAGTTAAAAGATATTAAAGAAAAAGGAAAAGTTGTATTAGTAACAGCATTGAGTCCAACACCAGCTGGAGAAGGTAAATCAACTGTTACAGTAGGTTTAGCTGATGCATTCAATCAATTAAATAAAAATGTAATGGTAGCATTAAGAGAACCTTCTCTTGGTCCAGTCTTTGGAATGAAAGGTGGCGCTACTGGTGGAGGTTATGCGCAAGTACTACCAATGGAAGAAATAAATTTACATTTCAATGGAGATTTACATGCAATAACTACTGCAAATAATGCACTTTCAGCCTTTATTGATAACCATATTTATCAAGGTAATGAGTTAAATATAGATTCAAGACGAATAGAATGGAAACGTGTACTTGATATGAATGATAGAGAATTACGTCAAGTAGTTGTTGGGCTTGGTGGGCCAACTCGAGGTGTTCCAAGAGAAGATGGATTTGATATTACAGTTGCATCTGAAATAATGGCAGTATTTTGTTTATCGAATGGTATTAAAGATTTAAAAGAAAACTTAGCAAACATAACTATCGGTTATACAGTAGATAGAAAGCCTGTAACGGTTCGTGATTTGAAAGTAGAGGGTGCATTAACACTCATTTTAAAAGATGCAATTAAACCTAATATTGTTCAAACTATTGAAGGTACACCTGCATTTGTACATGGTGGCCCATTTGCAAATATAGCACATGGTTGTAACTCGATAATCGCAACAAATACTGCTAGAAAATTAGCAGATATAGTTGTAACAGAAAGTGGATTTGGCTCTGATTTAGGCGCAGAAAAATTCATGGATATTAAGACTCGTAAAGCAGGATTTGATCCAAGTGCTGTCGTAATAGTAGCTACGATAAGAGCCTTGAAAATGCATGGTGGTGTTGAGAAAAATGAACTTAAAAGTGAAAATGTTGAAGCGGTTAAAAAAGGCATAATAAACTTAGAAAGACATATTCAAAATATTAAACAATTTGGTGTTGAACCCGTAGTTGCAATTAATGCATTTATACATGATACAAAAGAAGAAGTTCAATATGTATTAGATTGGTGCAAAGAACATGAAATAAAAGTTGCACTGACTGAAGTATGGGAAAAAGGTGGAAAAGGCGGAATAGACCTTGCAAAAGAAGTATTACGTGTCTTAGAAAAACCACAACAATTTTCACCAATTTATGATTTAGATATGTCTATAGAAGATAAACTAGAAACAATTGTTCAGAAAGTATATGGTGGAAGATCAGTTAAATTTAGTGATAAAGCTATAAAACAACTTAAAACGATAAAGGAAAATGGATGGGACAAATATCCAGTATGTATGGCTAAAACACAATACTCATTTACAGATGATCCAAAACAAATCGGTGCACCTTCAGACTTTGATATTACAATTAGAGAATTATCACCAAGAACCGGTGCAGGATTTATCGTTGCATTGACTGGAGATATCATGACGATGCCAGGTTTACCTAAAAAACCAGCAGCATTGAATATGGACGTTAATGAAGATGGATCTGCAGTAGGGCTATTCTAATTTAAGATGAAAAAAGAGCTGAGACAAATTAATTGTCTCAGCTCTTTTGTGTTTAGTCGCTACTTGGTGGTGCTGTACTTGTACCACTGGATGGCTTGCTGTCAGAACTACTAGATTTACTGCTAGATTTGTATGACCAAGCTTCTTTAGAGTTTTTAGCAACTTTTTCTTTAGGTTTAACTTTAGATGATGTGTTAGGATCAATTGCTTTACCTAAACGTTTCATTACATAATCTGATTGTATATCTTTGTTAGATGTATCTACCTTATCTGAAATTAATGTAGAAGGTGCTTTAGATTCACCGCTACTACAACTATCTGTAGAATTAGTATATTGGCAAATTGTATCTTCTTTTACCGTACTTGGTTTTGTGAATTCACTATCATATCCAAGCTTTTCTCTATCAGTAGTAGATAATGCGTTAACCATATCTCTCCACATAAATAATTGATAATGACTATCTTCATCGAATGAAATTGGTTGATCATAACCCATCCAAATACCTAGTGTTACTTTTGGTGTATATCCAACGAATAAACTATCTTTAGCATCTTGTGATGTACCTGTTTTACCAGCCCAGTTACCATCAAATGAATCTTTAATTTGGTAACCTGAACCATCATCAAGAACGCCTTTCAAGATATCTGTTGTTAAATATGTTGTTGATTCACTAAATATACGTTTTGGATCTTTCTTATGCTGATAAATAACTTCGCCATTACGTGATTTAATAGATTCAATCATGTAACTGTCATTATATTCACCTTTGTTTGCTAATGAACTATAACCATTTACATCTTGTTCTAATGTAAAGTCAGCTGTACCAAGCGTAAGGGCTAATCCATCTTGAACATCTTCAGGTATAGTCATACCCATTTTATTTAAGTTTTCCCATGGTTTATAGTCTTGTACATTACTATATAACCTTAATGTACTTAAGTTTAATGAGTTTCTTAATGCATAATCAACTGTTACTGGACCAAATTCTCTTCTATCATAGTTATCTGGGGAATAGCCAAGATAATCGAATTTTTTGTCGAGTAAAGCAGTATTTGGAGTAATTAAACCATTTTCAAATGCCGGTGCATAAGTTAATAATGGTTTCATAGTTGAACCTGGTGAACGTTTAGCACTAGTAGCATGATTAATTTGTGATTTTTCGTAATCTCTACCACCAACAAATGCTAGGATTTTTCCAGATTGATTTTCTTTTAGAAGGGCACCGACTTCATGTTGGAATTCTTTAGAAGCTTTTTTACCTTCACTATTTGTATAATCTGCTTCTCTATCCCATGAGTAACTACCTGAATTATTTTTTACGTCTTGAATCTTATCATACATGTCTTTTTCAATTGTTGTATCAACACGATAACCTTCAGTACGCATTGCTTGATTAGCTTTTTCTGTATATTTCGTCATAAGTACTGGCGTTTGGTCCAATTCTTTTTTAGAAACATTATCATTTTTAGCTAAATGATACTTAAGAATATCAACTGTACGATTTTCAACTTCTTCAGTTAAGAACGGATATTTTTGGTTTGGTTCTTCAACTTTATCAACAAATGCTTTTTTTATGTCGAAATCTAAAGCTTCATCGTATTCTTTTTTAGTGATTTTATCTTCTTGATACATTCTTTTAAGTACATAGTGCTGACGATTTATACCGAATTTTAATGATTCATCATCTTTCAAATCACCATTAGGTAAGAAAGGTGTGTAAGTATATGGGTTTTGTGGTAATCCGGCAAGATATGCTGACTCTGCCACGTTTAATTTTTTAGCTGATTTACCAAATACACCTTGTGCAGCAGCTTCAATACCTGCAATATTCGAACCATTTGAATTACGACCGAATGAAACGACATTTAAATAACTATCGATAATTTCATCTTTTGATAAGTTCTTTTCAACATTCATCGACAGTAACATTTCTTTAGCTTTACGTTCAAAAGATGTTTCATTTGTTAAAAGTTGGTTCTTAACAAGTTGTTGCGTTAATGTACTACCACCAGAAGAATTAGCACTGCCCAAAACTTCTTGCACAGAAGCTCTAAGAAAAGCTTTTGGAACAATACCATTATGGTTATAGAAATCTTCATCTTCTGTTGAAATAAGAGCATTCTTAACATTGTCACTTATTTCATTTCCTTTAATAACATCCCTTTGGACATCACTTTTTAATCGGCCAAGTGACTCTCCAGAACCAAAATAAACAGACGTACTTTCCGTCATTGAATAAAGTTGTTGCTTCATATCTTTTTTTGACATCACTTTTTCATCTTTGACAAGTCCTGCGAAGTAACCGCCACCAATACCCAAGCCAAGTGCTAATAATAAGCAACTTATGAATATAATAATAAAGAATAAATTGCTTATTACATTATATGTAGTGTGGAATATTAATTTTGGAGACCATTTTGTTTCTTTAAAAGTATCTTTATACTTCTTACTTGAACGATTAAATTGATCTTTGAATTTGTTTTTAGACTGATTTGAACTCAAATTTTTACCTCCAATCTAATCATCATTATTATAACATATATGTATTGTATTGACTTTTAAAAAAGATAGCTTTATACTTTGTAATTAATTGCATAAGGTAACGAACTAAAGGAGAAGTAGTTGTTATATTCTTTTTAAGAGAGTCAGTGGTGCTGTGAACTGATAAAGCGATAATGATGAATACACCTTTAATAAATGTTCGACGTTTTAATGTACGTAACATTAATGAGCGATGATGTGTTTAACATCATAAGTATGGTGGTACCGTGTATTCAAGCACCCTTACATTTTTATGTAAGGGTGCTTTTTTATATTATATTTTAAGAGGAGGAATTAGTAATGGCAAATGCACTTATAGAAGATTTAAAATGGAGAGGTTTAATATATCAACAAACTGATGAACAAGAAATTGAAGAATTATTGAATAAAGAATCTGTCAAAATATATTGTGGAGCAGATCCAACTGCTGATAGTTTACACATTGGACATTTACTGCCTTTCTTAACTTTACGAAGATTTCAAAATCATGGACATACACCTATTGTATTAGTAGGTGGTGGTACTGGTATGATTGGTGATCCTTCTGGACGCTCAGAAGAAAGAAATCTACAATCAGACGAACAAATTGAAGCAAATGTACGCGGAATTATGAATCAAATGCATAAAATATTTGATTTTGAAGGTGATGATTCTGCAATTTTAGTTAATAATAAGGATTGGTTAAAAGAAATTGATTTAATTTCTTTCTTAAGAGATTATGCTAAATATGTTGGTGTGAATTACATGCTAGCTAAAGATTCTGTGAAGTCGAGATTAGAAACAGGTATATCATATACTGAGTTCACTTACATGATTCTGCAAGCAATAGATTTCGGTTACTTAAATCAAAATTATGATTGTAAAATGCAAATTGGTGGTTCTGACCAATGGGGCAATATAACAACTGGATTAGATTTAATGAGAAAAATGTATGGTGATACTGAAGCTTACGGATTTACAATTCCATTAGTTACTAAAGCAGATGGAAAAAAATTCGGTAAATCTGAATCAGGCACTGTATGGTTAGATAGAAGTAAAACATCAGCTTATGAGCTATACCAATTTTGGATTAACGCTCAAGATGCAGATGTCGTGAAATATTTAAAATACTTTACTTTCTTAGATAGAGAAGAAATAGAACGACTAGAAAAAACAGTTGAAGAAGCACCTCACTTAAGAGAAGCACAAAAAGTGTTAGCTGAAGAAATGGTAGGATTCATCCACGGTAGTGATGCAGTTGAAGAAGCAAAAAGAATTACTGATGCACTATTTAAAGGTGATATCAAAGCATTGACTAAATCAGAAATTGAAGAAGGTTTCAAGGATGTACCTACAGCACAAGTAAGTTCTGAAACTGTACAACTAGTTGATTTTATTATTGAAGCTGGTGTTTCACCTTCTAAGAGACAAGCGCGTGAAGATATTAATAATGGTGCCATTTACATTAATGGTGAACGAATTCAAGACGTTAATCATGAAATAACAAGTGCAGACAAAATTGATGATGAATTTACAATCGTAAGAAGAGGTAAGAAAAAATATACAATGGTTAAATTCTCATAATATTAACAATAAAAGCGCAATAGATAAATTTATTTATTGCGCTTTTTTCTATATTCAATGAACTGTACTAACATGGAATTTATTGTATAATAAAATTGACATATGAAATTAATGAAAAGGAGAAAATTAAATGAAAAAATATTTAGGACCTATTATTGCTGTAGTAGCAATAATCGTGATTTTAGGGGTCATTATGATTGGACCATATAATAGATTAGTTGGTTTAGAAGAAGAAGCGGATAAATCTTTATCTAATATAGATAATCAATTACAAAGACGTGTCGATTTGATACCGAATCTAGTTGATACTGTTAAAGGGTATACTAAGCATGAAGAGAAAGTTTTCAAAGATGTTTCTGATGCACGTAGTAAATTAGCTGGTGCAAATTCACCTGAAGAAAAAGCAGCCGCAAATGGTGAAGTAAATAGTGCATTAAGCCGTTTAATCGCTATTAGTGAAAATTATCCTGATTTAAAAGCTGATAAACAATTTACTGGATTAAGAGATGAACTAGCTGGAACTGAAAATAGAATTGCAGTAGCTAGAAAAGATTATAATGAATCAATTAACGAATACAATCAAGCTACGCGTAGATTCCCATCTAGTATAGTAGCAGGTTTGTTTAATTTCGATAAGAAAGAATATTTCCAAGCAAAAGGTGAAGCAAAAGATGCACCTAAAGTTGACTTCGGTGGAGATGAATCTTAATGACATCAATGTTTAAACGTTTCTGTGTTTTGTTTATTATAAGCTTTTTTTCACTAAGTTCTACAATACAAGCGGCAGATGAAAAGTTTCCTAAGCTTGAACAACCTGTATTTGTTCAAGATCATGCAAACTTAATCAGTGATGAAAGTAAAGATAAAATTAGTAAAAAAGGTCAAAAATTACAAGATGGTACTGATGCAGATATCTTACTCATGACGATGAAGTCAATTGGACAAACTCCTCGTCAAGATTATGCTTTAGAAGCCGGTAGACATTATAAAGTTGGAGATCAAAAGCACAATAGAGGTATTGTTATATTACTTAATATGGATAACGGTAATGAATATAATAATAGAGGTATTGATATTGCAGTTGGTGATGGCTTAGAAGGTGTGCTGAATGATTCTAAAGTTGGTGAACTTATTGATTCCAACTTCATGCCATACCAAAAAAAGGCTGCTAAAACGGGCGATGCTAAAAAAGCAAAAGCATATTATGATCAAGGTTTGACGAAATTATATGATGCCGTCTGGGATGAAATTGCTAAAAGTTATGGTTACGACGGTAAGAAATTCACTGAAAAAGAACCTCAAAGTAGTGGATTAGGTAAAATTCCATTTGTATTTTTCATATTATTTATCATAGTGTTTTTCATTATCTACTTTAAAAATGGAGGAGGAAAACCTCCTAGAGGTGGTAATGGAAGAGGTACAAGAAGAGGAATGGCTGGTCCATTTATATTTGGAGGATCATCAGGTAGTTCTGGTGGTGGATTCTCCGGAGGCGGAAGCTTCGGTGGTGGAGGCGGATTCTCTGGTGGTGGAGCTGGCAGAGGATTCTAAATACTATAAAAAAATCCTTCTAAGTTGAAAGTAAACTTAGAAGGATTTTTTAATTTAATTTTGTTCTTTTAAAGTGATTTTAGTACTATGTTCTTTACCATCTCTTATATATTTCATAGTAATTTTATCACCAGGTTTTTTCTCATTATAGATATAATTTTTTATATCTGAAACTTCAGTAACATCTTTATTATCAACTTTAGTGATAACATCATCTTTTTTAAGCCCGTTGTTTGCTTTTTCATCTACCTCTGAAATGTATACACCTTTGTCAGTTGTTAATTTTAATTCTTTTCTATATTGACTTGGTATATCTTCAATAGATATCATACTAATTCCAATATATGGTCTCGTAACTTTACCATCATCCATTATGTCTTTAATAATGTTGTTTACTTCATTACTTGGTATTGCAAAGCCAATACCTTCAACATCAGGACGTGATATTTTCATGGAATTAATACCGATTAAGTTTCCGTTTAAATCAATTAAAGCACCACCAGAGTTACCTGGATTTATAGCTGCGTCAGTTTGTATGACTGTTGCTTCTGTTACACCGTCAGAAGTTTGTACATCCATTGTACGTTCTTCAGATGAAATAATACCTTGTGTAACACTGTTTGCAAATTCTACTCCTAATGGATTACCAAGTGCAAATACTGTTTCACCAGCTTTAACTTTAGAAGAATCTGCGAATTTAATTGGTTCGATATTATAATCGCCATCAATTTTTAAGACAGCTAAATCAGTCATAACATCCGTTCCTACAAGTTCAGCTTTAACTGATTTATCGTTATGAAGACGTACTTCAATTTCATTGGCACCCTCTATAACATGATTATTTGTAACAATATAAGAACTGTTATCACTAGATTGATAAATCACACCAGTACCAGTACCTGACTCTTGTGGATCACTTGATTCACCCGAACTTTTTCCACCAAAGAATGATTCAATTCCGCTAGCTTTTTGTTTGTTAATAACACCAACAATAGATGGAGATACATCTTCAATCATTTTAGATACGGATTTATTACTTGATTTATTATCTTTTATATTACCGCCTTTTTCATTAGCCGGTGCTTTCGTTATATTCGCTTCGTCATTGTAGTTATTAACGACATCAATAATTTTAGTACCACCTATATATAAAGCGAGTATTAAGACTGCACCAATAATCCCCGATAAAAAAGGTATCAGGCAACTTTGATACCATGGTATCTTATTTTTCTTCTTATAATAATAATCATTCGAAGATGTTTGATTTAAATTTGAATTGTCGCCATTTTGATTCTGATCCATTCTAATCCCTCCTAAAAAACTCCATAAAATAATTATTATAGATATTGCATTAAATTGCCAATAATATGATGTATTTAATTGTTACAATATTTTGTATGAAAACTTGTGACTCAAGTATTAGAGTGATAAAATATGAATATCATTAAGAAGAGAGTGATCATTAAATGTATAAATTTGCTAGTACTGTTTTACATGTTGTTTTCCAAAAGTTCGGTAAACAACTTGTAACAATAAATAAAGAGAAGGTTCCTGAAGAACCATATGTCGTTACTTGTACGCATACAGGTTATGTTGAAGTTATAATGTTAGCTTTAAGTTTATATCCTACTGAAATCAATTATATGGCAAAAAAAGAATTATTCTCTAAAAATTGGTCGGATAAGTTTTTCCATTCATTAAATGCTTTTCCAGTAGATAGAGAAAAGCCAGGACCAAGTACACTGAAAATTCCTGTTAAATTACTAAATCAAGGTAAAAGTGTTGGTATTTTCCCTTCAGGACATAGAGCAGAAACAGGAGAAGCACCATTAAAAAGAGGTGCCGCAACAATAGCTGTATTAAGCAATAAACCAATTGTACCTGCAGCTTTCGAAGGTCCTAAAAAAGTAAAATCTATCTTTGGATTTAGACAGAAATCATTTGTTAAATTTGGGGATCCTATTGATCCTAGTACATTTCCAAGTGAGTTAAAGAAAAGTGAAAAAATGGCAAAAGTTATGGAATTATTAGAAGAAAGAACGAATACATTACAAAAAGAAGTTACATATATAGCAAATAAAGCTATGGACAAGTAATGTAATACAATAAAAGGCTTCGGCACATATAGCCTCGCTCAAAATAAATAAGCATATCACTCAACTGATTTTTTAAAGTTTAGTGATATGCTTATTTTTTATGGAGTTTACGATTTTGTACGTGCATGCTTGCCTAGGGGTATGGCTCGAGCCTGTAGTCTCTCGCTCATACTATTCCCTCAGACGTCCGCACTTTACAAAATCGGGGGTAGTATACATTTTTATAAGTATTATTTTGGCAGTTGGACCGTCTACACTTAATTGGACAACTTCTTTAAAGAGAAGTATTGTTAAAATTAAGAAAGTAGGTGGTCTTTTTATGAGAAGAGAGC
>NZ_JAJNIS010000011.1:0-73759 GCF_022386375.1 Mammaliicoccus sp. K-M42
CGCTCTCTTCTCATAAAAAGACCACCTACTTTCTTAATTTTAACAATACTTCTCTTTAAAGAAGTTGTCCAATTAAGTGTAGACGGTCCAAATCTACAACTTGGCTGAACTCTTAGATTAACTCCTAACTTAATCTACAACTTGGTCAATCTCTTAGATTAACTGCTGACTTAATCTACAACTTGGTCAATCTCTTAGATTAACTGCTGACTTAATCTACAACTTGGTCAATCTCTTAGATTAACTCCCGACTTAATCTACAACATGGTCGAACTCTTCGATTAACTTCCGACTTAATCTACAACTAGGCCGAACTCTTAGATTAACTTCCGACTTAATCTACAACTTATCTCATTTTTTCAAAAAACTTATTTATGTCCCACTTCCTCTTAGTTGTAGGGTATCTATATTCACACTAGTCGAAAAAAGTGTAAGTAAGGCTGTCCATATTCACACAAGTCGGAAGAAGTGTAAGCAAGGCCATCTATATTCACACAACGTATGAGAAGTGTAACTAAGGACACTTATATCCCAACTTCTTCCAATATATATTATTTACAGAAAATTTTAAGTTGACTGAATTATTCGAAAGATATAGAATTAAAGATATTTTTAATTCTAGAGAGAAGGTTTATCGTGTCTAATCAATCGTACAAACGGGATATGAAGCAACGTCATATCATGTTATTAAGTTTTGGTGGTGTAATTGGAACGGGTTTATTTTTAAGTTCTGGGTATACTTTGCAACAAGCTGGTCCTTTGGGGACTATGTTATCTTATGTAGTTGGTGCGATTTTGGTATATCTTGTGATGTTATGTCTAGGTCAATTAGCTATTGAACATCCTGTTACAGGAGGATTTCATGTATACGCTTCTAAATACATTCATCCTTCTATTGGCTATATCGTCGCTTGGTTTTATTGGTTAACTTGGACTGTGGCACTTGGATCTGAGTTTACTGCTGTTGGTATTTTAATGGGTAAGTGGCTGCCTGATGTACCTGTATACATATTTTCAAGTATTGCTATCATACTTGTACTTGCTTTTAACATAGTGTCGACTAAGTTTTATGCTGAAGTTGAATTTTATTTTTCTTTAGTAAAAGTGTTAGCTATTATTGTTTTCATTGGTTTAGGTGCACTAACTTTATTTGGGCTCATTCAATACGGTGGTTATAATGGGCTAGAAACGATTAAATCTAGATATACGAATCCTAGTTTCCCTAATGGATTAGGTGCAGTATTTTTAACGATGTTAGCTGTCAATTATGCATTTAGTGGTACTGAACTTATTGGAATTGCTGCTGGTGAAACTAAAAATCCTAAAGAAGTCATACCTAAAGCGATTAATGCAACTTTATGGAGACTTATTATTTTCTTTATAGGAACGATGGTTATTATTTCTATTTTAATTCCAAGTTATCAAGGTAAATCTTTAGAAAGTCCTTTTGTCGTTATTTTTCAAAATATGGGTATTCCATATGCCGGGGACATAATGAATTTGGTAATTATTACGGCATTATTATCTGCTGCTAATTCAGGGCTATATGCTGCAAGTAGAATGGTATGGAGTTTGTCTAATGAAGGTATGTTTCCAAATTATTTTAAAAAGCTAAATAAACATCAAATGCCAATACGCGCTACAATATTCAGTATGTGTGGAGGATTGTTAGCATTATTCTCAAGTATTTATGCAGCAGACTCATTATACATCGTGCTTGTATCAATTGCTGGATTGGCTGTTGTAATTGTATGGATGAGCATATGTTTATCTTATTTTAATGCTAAACGCTTAAATAAACATTTAAAAATACATCAAAGTGTACCGATAATTGGCTTTATCTTATGTTTGATTTCATGTGTAGGGATGGTTTTTGATCCTAACCAATCACCAGCATTATACTTTGGAATACCATTTGCAATAATTGCTATTATTTTTTACTTTGTAAAATATCATAAAAAGGATGGTCAGGATATTGAGACTTCTAGATAAATTAAATCAGAAAACAGCATTAGTGTTAGATGGAGGATTGGCGACAACATTAGAAGGATATGGATGTGATTTGAATTCTTCGTTATGGTCTAGTGAAGTACTTATAAATCAACCAGATAAAGTAATGCAAGCTCATCAAGCATTTACTGATGCAGGTGCTGATATCGTTTTGACGAGTACGTATCAAGCAAGTTTTGCTACATTTAAAGCAATTGGTAAAGAAACTTCAGAAATAGAACAATTATTTGAAATTGCAGTAAAAAATATTAAAGAAGCTGTAACAGATGATCAAGTTGTAGTCGGAAGTTTAGGTCCTTATGGTGCATATTTAAGTGATGGTTCTGAATATACAGGGCAATATGAAATTTCAGTTGATGAATACATACAATTTCACGAAGAACGTATTAACGCTTTAATTAATAGAGGCATATACGATTTCGTATTTGAAACAGTACCTAATTTTAATGAGATTAAAGCAATAGTTGAATATATCATTCCAAACTATAATGATCATAATACTTTCTGGATTTCATGTACAGTTGATAATGAAGGTAACTTATCAGATGGTACTGAATTTGAAAAAGTATGTCAGTATATCGTACAACACATTGGGCGCGTGCCCGTATTCGGTATTAATTGTTCAAGTATTAATAGTGTAGAGAAAGCAATTAATAAAGGATTGCTCGAATTGCCACAAGTAATCGCTTTATACCCAAATGGTGGTAAAACGTTCGATCCAATAGAAAAAGTTTGGATTGGTAAAGGAGAGAATGCGTTACTTGTTCAAAAAACAAAAGAATGGATCGCGCAAGGTGTTCAAATTATAGGAGGTTGTTGCGAAACAACACCCGAAGACATTAAACAAATACATGAAGCAATAGAAAGATGAGTATGTTTTTCTAACGATCAAGACTCGTAAAACAAGCTCGTTAGAACTCTTTAAACTTCTGTCATCTGACCTTTATTTCAATATATAATTCTTTATGAAAGCCCTTTACTTGATAAAATTGGAAATAGAATAGTAAAATGTTCTATAAGAGGTATTTGACCTCTTATTAGGTTTATATATTTAGGAGGTATGAAGGATGGTAGTAGAATTTCACAATGAACCTGCAACAGATTTTACAGATCAAGAGAATCAACAGGCTTTTAAGGATGCTTTAAAAAAAGTTAAAGCTGAATTTGGGAAAGAAATTCCTCTCGTTATTAATGGAGAGAAAATTTTTACAGATGACAAATATGAATCTGTAGATCCAGCTAATCATCAACAAGTACTAGGAACAATTTCTAAAGCTTCTAAAGAACAAGTAGATCAAGCTATGGAAGCGGCTAAAGAAGCTTATAAGACTTGGAGAAAATGGACTCCTAAAGAAAGAGCTGAATTATTAATTAGAGTTTCTGCTATTATTCGTAGAAGAAAACATGAACTATCTGCTTTAATGGTATATGAAGCAGGTAAGCCATGGAATGAAGCAGATGGAGATACAAATGAAGGAATAGATTTCATTGAATATTATGCACGTTCTATGATGGAATTAGCTCATGGTAAGCAAGTCTTTGATAGAGAAGGCGAGCATAATCAATATATTTATAAACCAATGGGACCTGGTGTTACGATTCCACCTTGGAACTTCCCATTTGCAATTATGACTGGTACAACAGTTGCGCCTATTATTGCAGGTAATACTGTATTGTTAAAACCAGCAGAAGATACACCTTTAATCGCGTACAAACTTATTGAAATTTTAGAAGAAGCGGGACTTCCAAAAGGTGTCGTTAACTTTGTACCGGGTGACCCTAAAGAAATAGGAGACTATTTAGTAGATCATAAAGATACACACTTTGTAACATTTACTGGTTCAAGAGCTACAGGTACACGTATCTTTGAAAGAGCTGCTAAAGTTCAAGAAGGACAGAACTTCTTGAAACGTGTCATTGCTGAAATGGGTGGTAAAGATGCGATTGTTGTCGATGAAAATATCGATACTGATTTAGCTGCTCAAGCAATTGTAGATTCAGCATTTGGCTTCTCTGGACAAAAGTGTTCAGCTTGTTCTAGAGCAATAGTGCATAAAGATGTCTATGATGAAGTTCTTGAGAAATCAATCAAATTAACAAAAGAACTTTCAATTAAACATACTGAAGGCGGTTCTGATGTTTATATGGGACCTGTTATTAACCAAAAACAATTCGACAAAATTAAAAATTATATCGAAATTGGTAGTAAAGAAGGTAAGCTTGAAGTCGGAGGTAAAACGGACGATAGCAAAGGATTCTTTGTTCATCCAACTATCATTTCTGATTTGAAATCTAGCGACCAAATTATGCAAGAGGAAATTTTTGGACCAGTTGTTGGCTTCACAAAATGTGACAACTTTGAAGAATTGTTAGAAGTTGCAAATGATACTGACTATGGTTTAACAGGTGCAGTTATTACAAATAATCGTGAGCATTGGAGACAAGCATGTGAAGATTATGATGTTGGTAACTTATACTTGAATAGAGGTTGTACTTCAGCAGTAGTTGGGTATCACCCATTTGGTGGTTTCAAAATGTCCGGAACAGACGCTAAGACAGGTAGCCCGGATTATATGCTTAACTTCTTAGAGCAAAAAATTCTATCTGAACAATTTTAATCTATAAATAAAATATTAAACAACAAAGAGCAGTCAGATACTGTTATTACAATGTTTGAGGCTGAGACAATTAATTTGTCCAGTCTCTTTTTGTATACGTAAATAATTTAAATCTATTAATTCAATTATTTTCATGTAGTATTGTAATTATAAAAGATAATCACGGCGGTGAAAAAATTGGAAAATAATATTAAGAAATATAAATTTAAAGATATATGGTTGATTTTATTTGGCATGATATTTGTAGCATCTACATTAAGAGCACCATTAACCTCAGTTGGACCAGTAATAGAATTGATTAAATCAGATTTAGAAATAAGTAATAGTCTAGCAGGATTTTTAACAACAATTCCATTAATATTGTTTGGGTTCGTTTCGCCAATGGTATCTAAAATCGTTACGAAATTAACGATGCCTAGTACCATTCTTTATGCGTTAGTGATACTTTTAATAGGTTTGTTATTGCGTGTCTCAGGAGATATAGGATTATTTATAATAGGAACAATTCTGTTAGGTGTAGCTATCGCATTTGGAAATGTTTGCTTACCAAGTTACGTAAAATGGAGGTTCCCATTACAAATAGGATTATTTACTGGCGTATATAGTGCAACAATGAATTTCACAGCTGGGTTAGGTGGGGGATTAAGTTATCCACTATCTGAAATAACACCATTAGGATTCCGATTATCACTATCATTCTGGGTTGTTTTAACTATATTAGCCATTATATTTTGGATACCACAAGTTAAAAGTGGAAAACAACAAGAAGTACAAGCAACTAAAGAAATGCAAAATAAAGTTCAAGGACCGAAAGTCAGAATGTCTACATCTAAATTAGCTTGGGTTGTAGCATTAACAATGGCAATGCAATCAATGGTATTTTATACAGTTATAGCATGGATGCCAACCATTCTAATAGACAAAGGATTGTCACCAACAGCAGCAGGCTATTTATTAATGTTAAATCAATTTTCACAAGTACCAATGACGTTTATATTCCCAATAATCGCATCAAAAATGCAAAACCAAAAATTACTCGTTACGATAGTAAGTATGTTGTTTATACTAGGATTTAGTTTATTATTTAGTCAATCATACATAGTATTAATCGTTGGAATTATAATAGCAGGATTTGGAATGGGAGCAGGATTTAGCTTATGCATGACCTTCTTTTCAATTCGAGCAAGAACAAACGCAGGCAGTATGTCCTTATCAGGATTTGGACAATCAGTCGGTTACTTTATCGCAGCAATAGGACCATTCTTAATAGGATTTTTACATGATTTATTAGGAGGATGGGATATCGGTATCATTTCATTAATTATAATATCAGTCTTATTCTATATCTTCGCATTACAAGCAGCTAATGATCAGTATGTAGAGGATTAGATGGAAGTAGTTTAAGGTCACTCAATAGAGGTGACCTTTTTTATTTTTTAAAATGTAAGATGGAAGTACAAGTCTTAGGGACATAATTCCGAAAAATGTCCGTAAGAAGGGTGCTAAGGGACAAAATTCTGAGAAATGTCCGTAAGAAGTAGTATCTAAGGAGCACAATTCAGAATTCTGCCAGTTAGCGCAATCTAAGGAGCACAATTCAGAATTATGCCAGTTAGCGCAATCTAAGGAGCAAAATTCGGAATTCTGCCAGTAAGAACAGTCTAAGGAGCACAATCCAGAATTCTGCCAGTTAGCCCTCACTGGAACTAATATAAATCCAACTCTCTATAACAATTTCTTTAACTGTCACTCAACATTTCTTCTGCGATTAGTTGATAGGATCTTTTTTTATCTTCAAAGTTATATATATTTGTAATGATCATAAATTCATTTGTTTGATAGAATTCTGCTAGTTTGTGTAGCTCTGTTTTGACTGTTGTTGGTGAACCGACTATACATCTTTTTCTATTTTCTTCTATTTGTTCTAATTCTTCTTTTGTGTATTCTTCAATATTTATTTCTTCTCGTGGTTGTACTTTTGTGCCTAATCCTTTTCCTACGTTTAATAACCATTTGTCTTGTGTGATTGCGAGTTCTTCTGCTTTTTCGTCGGTTTCTGCACAGACTACAAATATACAAATGATTGTTGTCGGTTCTTTATGATTTACTGATGGTACGAAATCTTTATTATAGCGTTTCATAGCTATTTTACCGTATTTAGGATTGATGAAATGTCCGAATACAAATCCAATACCTAGTTGTGCTGCATTTTTCGCTCCATTTTCAGTAAGTCCTAATAACCACATTGCTGGTGGGTTATCTATTCGTGGTCCTGCTTTTACGAGTCTATATTCGTGATTTCTAGATAGTGTGTTGTGCAAGAATCCTTGTAAATCTGATACTTGTCTATAAAAGTCTTCTTTAGGTTTAATATGATTATCTGTTAATGCTTTTTGAGTGATAGGAGAACCACCGGGTGAATTGCCAAACCCTAAGTCGATACGATTAGGGTACAAAGCTGATAATGTTTTAGCATTTTCTGCGATTTTATATGGGCTATATTGTGGCAGTAATATACCACCAGATCCGATTCGAATTTTATGAGTAGAAGCGGCGATTTGTGTCATTAAGATCTCAGGAGAAGAACTTGCTAAACCGCTTGTATTATGATGTTCTGCTACCCAATATCGATAGTATCCAAGCGATTCAGTCCATTTAGCTAATTTAATTGTATTTTGTAGCGTTTCTTCAGGATTACTGCCTTTGGATATTGGCGCTTGATCTAATACACTTATTTTTAACATGATGCTCCTCCTTAAAATTTATATCTCATATTTATTATAAGTATATCTTATCTTTCAAAATATAATGATATTTTGCTTGGGACTTATTTTTTGAATCTTGTGAATAAATTAATAATGAACTTAATTATATATTGGAAAGACGCTGTTTACAGTAAAAGTATTCAGTGTCTTTTTGTTATTGTGTAAAGCGCTTACATTTTTTCCGTTTTTAATTAGAATATAAAAATACTAACAATTGTTAAAGGATAAATTTACAATATTAACTAAGGGAGATGTTAAAAATGTTAAAAAGTCGGCCGATGAATATTTTGAATATTTTTCTTAATAGTAAAGAAAGCGTTTCTGCAAAAGAACTTAGTATCATGTTCAACAAAACGGAACGAACTATTAGAAATGATTTAAAGGATATAAATGAGTTTCTAATAACAAATCAATTTTTTGAAATTAATAACAACAGTGGTTTGTTTATATTAAATTTATCAAACTCAGAACGTACTAAATTAAAAGAAATTGTTTCAGGTGAAGTTGAAGAGCAAATTTACAATCCTGCGTATAGAAAAGAATACATTATAAGTCATGCTTTATCAGATGATTCCTATAAAAAAATTTATGAATTGTGTGAGGAATTGCAGATTTCTAAAAGTACTATGGATAAGGATATGAAACAAGTTCGTATGGACTTAAACAAATTTAATTTGAAGATCGTTTCTAATGTTTCTACAGGTTTATCTATTGAAGGAAACGAAAGAGATATACGAACATTCCTTTATGATTACTTAGTTAAAAAAATAACTGAAGATAAAGTTACAATTGACAATTTATTTGACAGTTATAGTCCTTTGATTCATTACATTGACTCAAAAAATATAGAAAATATTAAAGATACTTATACTAAAATTATTTCCATTGAACAAAATGATATTAAACTATCAGCGATCATATTAACAGCTATTTGGATATCTCGTATTAGTCATAACCATATATTAGCAACAGAAAAAGATGACAAGAGAAAACAATTAAGCATAATAAATATTTTTATTGATGAAGTTATAAATTGGAAAGCACTAGATGTTAGTTTAGGTGAATTTAATTATATTAATAATAGACTTGATGTTTTAATTGGAGGAAAGAAACAAGTTACAGATGATAAACACGAAGCACTGTCTCAACTAATTAGTCTTAAATTAATTGAGTATGTAGAGCATGAATTGTCTATTGATTTTACAGGCTATCAAAGTTATTTATTTGAAGGACTAAATAAACATATCTCGGGATTGATTAGCCGTTTGCAACAAGGTATTCAAATATATAATCCTTTGAAAGAAAATATTAAAAATAGCCACAATAAGTTTTTTAATACAATAAAAAAATATTCAATGAATCGTTTAAATAGATATATAGAACTGGATTTTACAGAAGATGAAATAGCATTTATAACTGTTTATTTTTCTACTGCATACTTTAAATACGTTCAACAAAATAAACACTATTTTAATGCTGTAATTGTTTGTAGTTTTGGTATTGCTACGAGCAACTTATTGGCTGAAATTTTAAAGTCACATTTTAATGTGAATATAATAAAAATTCTTGCATCAAATGAAGAAGATTTTATAAAAAATGATGATGTAGATATTGTGTTTACGACTATTGATGCAGATTTTGATAAACCTACTTGTTATGTTAATGCCATAGTTAACGAAACAGATATAAAGAAAATAGAAGCATTTTTAGAACAACACGCATACTTATCTAGAAATAATGAAAAGTTTAAGCGTAATGAAGTTTCATTATTTAAAGACTTATCTATTTGGTTAGAAGATAAGGGCATGAAATTAAATGAGCAGGATTATAAAGATATTAAAAACTTATTTGAAATAAATAATTTTAATTTCAATGATAAAGAGGTGCAGCCTATGTTAAATGAAGTATTGGAAAATCATCATGTTCTTTTAGATGAAACGTGCTCTGATTGGAAGAATGCGATTAAGATGGTTTCCAAACCATTACTTGATGACGGAATTATCACATCTCAATATCAAGATGCAATGATTAATTCAGTTGAAGAATACGGTCCATATATTGTAATTGGTAAGCATATAGCGTTAGCACATGCTAGACCAGAAGAAGGTGCTAACGCATTAGGTGTTAGTATTGCAACACTAAATCCTAATATAGAGTTTGGAAATGAAATAAATGATCCGGTTAAAATTATATTTTGTTTATCAGCAACTGATTCATTTTCACATTTAAATATTATGAAAAGTATCGTATCACTTGTGAGAAATGAAGAAAAAGTAGACAAATTACTGAGTTTTAAGGATAAAGATGAATTTATAAATTATTTATTAGAGGAGGAATTAGCATGAGTAAACTAAATATACTTTTTGTTTGTGGAGCAGGATTAGGAAGTAGTTTTGCATGTCAAATGGCAGCTGAAGATGTATTAAACAAGTTAGGTGTAGATGCAAATCTAGATCACGATACAATTTCATCTGCTGTATCAAGAAATGCTGAAATCATAATAACGGGAGAAAATTTTAAGTCGCAGTTTAATAATTTTTCAATAGATGAAGATGTAACTTCAATTGTTTATTTAAAGAATATTGTATCTACAGATGAAATAGAAGAAAAGCTTTCACCAGTTCTTAAAGAAAAAGGGATCATTTAATAAGGAAGTGATGCTATGCAAATTATAAACTTTATTATACAAAATATTTTGACACAAGCAGCAATAATTGTGGCTTTAATTGCAATGTTAGGTTTAATATTACAGAAAAAATCAACTGGGCAAATTATATCAGGATCGTTTAAAACATTGTTAGGTTTTCAAGTATTAACTGCAGGTTCGGCTATTATTGTTGGAAGTTTAACATATTTCGGCAAGATATTTTCTGAAGGATTCCAAATGGAAGGTATTGTACCTTCCATTGAAGCAATAAATGGACAAGCAATGGGAGATTTAGGATTAGGTCGAGAAATAGCATTTACATTTTTAGCTATTTTTATATTTAATATTTTAATAACACGTTTCACACCATGGAAATATATATTTTTAACTGGTCAAGCTTTATTATGGATGGCTACTATGACTACGATTGGTGGATACTTTGCAGGTTTAAGAGGATTTCCTCTAATTGTTGTAGGAGGATTGATTGGTGGTGTGTTTGCAACAATGATGCCTGCAATAGCTCAACCGTTTGTAAGGAAAATAGTAGGTGGTGACAACATTGCTTTAGGACATTTTTGTACTCTTGGTTACGTGTTTGAAGCAGGTGTTGGGTATGTATTTGGTAAAAGAGGAGAAAATAGAAAATCAGTTGAAGATTTAAAATTACCAAAGAATTTTGAGTTTTTACAAGACACATATTTATCACTGATGGTCGTTATGGCACCTTTATTTTTAGTAACGGTATTATTTGCAGGCGAGGACTTTGCTTCAAAATTATCAGGTGATACACATTATGTGATGTATGCTTTCATGCAATCAATTCAGTTTGTAGTTGGAGTCTATGTATTACTAGCTGGTGTTAGATTACTTCTTGGAGAAATTGTACCAGCATTTAAAGGTATTGCAATGAAATTAGTTCCAGATGCAAAGCCTGCGTTAGATTGTCCTGTGCTTTTCCCATTTTCACCAAATGCTGTAATAATCGGTTTTATAACAACAACGATTGGTACAGTCATTGCGATGTTCTTCTTCCCAACTTTAGGGTTAGCCATGATAATACCTGGAATATTGACTAACTTTTTTGCAGGAGGCATTGCAGGTATATTTGGTAATTTAACTGGTGGATTAAGAGGCGCAATTATAGGTGGTATTGCACATGGTTTATTCATTACTTTACTACCAGCACTTTTAGTTACAGTGCTTAGCAATATGGGATTTGTTAACGCCACTGCAACAGATGTTGATACTGTAGCGGCAGCACTATTTTATGCATGGATTATTGGACCATTAATGAAAGCATTTTAAAGGGAGAGAAAAATATGTATATTAATTTAAAAGAAGCAACTGAAAAAGCAGAACGTTTAAATTGTACGATAGGTGCTTTCAATGCACATAATTTAGAAATGTTGCCAAGTATGATAGATGCAGCTAAAGAAGCAGGTAGCCCAATCATTATACAAACAAGTGTTGATACTGCAAAGTATATTGGATATAAGACATTGGTTACTGTAACTAAAAGTATAGCTAATTCAGAAATGGTTGATGTTGTGCTTCATTTGGACCATGCTAAAGATTTTAATGATATAAAAAATGCGATAGATGCAGGTTATTCGTCTGTTATGTTTGATGGTTCATCATTACCATTAAAAGAAAATATAATGAAGACAAAAGCCGTAGTAGATTATGCACATAAAAGAGGGACATCAGTTGAAGCTGAACTCGGAATAATCGGGGGTACTGAAGAAGGAATAACAATTGATGGTTCTGAAGTAAAATATACAGATCCTTATGATGCTAAATATTTTGCAGAAGCTACTAATGTAGATGCATTAGCTGTAGCAATAGGTACAAATCATGGACAATTTAAATCTAAAACAAATGTTAATATTCCATTGTTAGCTGAAATTAATGAGATTGTGGAAACACCTCTTGTAGTACACGGTGGTACAGGTGTTAAAGAAGAAGACGTGCCTGAATTAATAGATAATGGAATAAGAAAATTCAACGTAGGTACAGAATTGCTTGTAACTTGGACAGAAACAGCAAAAAAATATTTTGGTGAAACAAAAGTGAATAAATCATTAAGACATAATATTATCCCATGTAATGAAGCGGTGAAAAATATTGTTGCACATAAGATTAATTTATTCATGAATAAAGAACGCGTTAAAATATGATCGATAATCAAAAAAGATTTATAATTATATTGGCTGGTCCTCCAGGTACCGGAAAAACATATTTAGCTAATCAAATAATCGAACAGGATTCTAAATGGCATTTATTATCTTATGATGATATTAAAGAAATGTATTTCGATAAGTATGGTTTCAACAACATAATTGAAAAAAATAACCTTGGAAATGAAGCATGGGAATATTATTATAAAAAACTAGATAACTATTTAAAAAAATCAACAAAAATAATAATTGATTATCCATTTAGTTATAAGCAAGAGAACAAACTGAAAGAAATGATTAGTAAATATAATTATAAACCGATTACGTTAACATTATATGGTGATATGGAAATATTATTTCATAGACAAAAAGAAAGAGATTTAAAGGACTCCAGGCATATTGGACATATACTAACAAGTTATCATAAAGGAAATAAGCATCAACAACCAGATGACTTAGATGATTTTACAACATTTAAAGAACGCTGCGAAAATAGAAAATATGACGAATTTCATATAGGTGAGTATAAAAAAATAGACGTAACAAATTTTGAGAATATCGATGTTCAAGAAATAGTAAACTGGGTTTACAGTAAAATAAAATAATAAAACACCGCGAAGGAAGGAACATTCCTACTTCGTGGTGTTTTGGTGTTAATTGCTGTATTTTTCTACGGCTTGTTGAATAGGTGTCTTACCTTTTGTAAGCTCTAATATTTTATGGGAAGTGTTTGGTTGGTTAAGTAATTCTACAATTACATTTGCGACATCATCTCTTGGGATTTCATCGTAGCTGATTGCGTAACCAAGCGTTATTTGTCCATTTGCTTCATCGTTAGTAAGCGTGCCTGGACGAAGAATTGTCCAGTCTAATGCAGATTGTGCTAATTCTACATCGGCTTGTCTTTTCATTTTCATATAGAATTCGAAGCTTTCAGATATATTCATACCTCTACCAGCATCTGGAAATGCAGACACGAGTATAAAGCGTTTGATACCAGCTTGTTCAGCAGCTTCAATCATTTTTGTAACGCCGTCTCCATCAACTGCTTTTGTGAGTTCGACACCAGCACCACCAGCACCTGCAGTAAATATTAATGCATCAATACCTTGAAATTTAGAAGCGTATTCTGATAGGTCTGTTTTTATAATATCTGCTAGTTCCGTTTTCACGCCAAGTTGATTGAGTTCTGGAGCTTGTTCCTCTTTACGTATAAATCCAATAGGTTCATCACCGCGTTCAGCTAGCGTTTTTCCGAGATGTTTTCCAATATTTCCGTTCGCGCCAATAATTGCTACTTTCATATTTGAACTTCCTCTCTAATAGAAAATGTTTACTATTAAAGCGTATATAAGAAAAGGTTTATTTTCAATTAAATAGATTTATTGTTGAAATCTATTTCTTATTTCATTGATATTTATAAAAGTGTTTTGTCATCTTCTGAATTGACCTTACGTAAATGATCGATTGTGATTTCTTTGCAAGTACGTAATGTATTATTAATTGCTTCATAATCAATATTTTTCAATATAATAGAACGTTCATCTAAAGGATCTCTTACTTTTTTAAAGTAATTTAATTCTTCGAGCGTTTTAATTGCACCAGTTAGTTCAGAAGAAGATGGTTCAAACATTAGTTTTCGAAGCTTTCTAACGTATATTTCATCCTCATTCATTTGTTCTATATAATATAAAGTAAGAATGTCCATTCTTTTTAGTTGTGTTTTATCAAAGATGTTGTTGAAAATGTCTTTTTTTAATAGTTCGTAATGCATAATCTTTTCCATAATATCCTCCTGGTTATTTAATTTTTTCAAAATGTATATATCTTTGTTGTTAGCTTATTGATTAAAATAAAGTATTCCAAATTTTAAGCATTTGTTGAAGGTTTATTGGGAAAAATATATTTCTCCTAAATAATACCAAATTATTAACTAGTAAAGCAATATAATAAGTAAAAAATCATATGTATTTTATTAAAATAATAAATTGCAATAATAATTGTATAATACAAATAAATTTATAATTTGCTTGTGTATAACAGAAAAATCAAAAAAATGGAAAAAGAAATGGGGACATAAATAAGTTTTTTTGAAAAAATGAGATGAGTTGTAGATTAAGTATGGAGCTAAGCGAAGAGTTCGACCAAGTTGTAGATTAAGTCAGCAGTTAATCGAAGAGATTGACCAATTTGTAGATTAAGTATGGTGTTAATCTAAGAGTTCAACCAAGTTGTAGATTAAGTTTGGAGTTAATCTAAGAGTTCAACCAAGTTGTAGATTAATTAGATAGTTAATCTAAGACATCCTCAAAATCTACACCGAACAATGAAAGGCTGGGACAATTAATTTGTCCCAGCCACTTATATCGTCAAAGCTTATATTATTTTAAAAGATTACTATAAAAGTAGTTATCAGAGATGGCATCCATATTCACATAACATAAGAGAAGTGCAAGCAAGGATATCCATACTCACACAACGTAAGAGAAGTGCAACTAATGATCGTCTTAATCAAGGTTTCACGCTTTTCAATAACTTAACCGTTAAATTCTGCTGGGTTTGGTCCTATGCGTTTGTTTTCGTTAAGTGCATCTAATCTCTTGATTTGATCATCGTTTAAACTGAAGTTAAAGACTTCGAAGTTTTCTTCGATGCGTGATGGTGTTACTGATTTTGGTATTGTGATAACGTCATGGTCGATGTTCCAACGTATGATGACTTGTGCTGGTGATTTATTTATTTCTTTAGCAATACGATTTACTGTTTCGTCTTGTAGAATTTCTGCATTCATAAGTGGTGACCATGATTCCATTTTTATATTGTGTTTGCTTAAATAGTTTCTTAGTTCTGTTTGTGTTAAGTATGGGTGAAATTCTACTTGGTTCAATACTGGTTTAACATTAGCTTGATTGATTAGAATTTCTAAGTGATCGATATTGAAGTTACTTACGCCAATATTTTTAACTAATTGTAGATTATATAAGTTTTCCATACCTTCCCAAGTGTTCAATAGTAAATCTAAATCTGTACCTGGCCAATGCATTAAATATAAATCTAAATAATCTAGACCTAGTAAGTTTAATGATTTTTCATATGCTTTTTGTACATTGTCTTTTCCATAATCATCTATCCATATTTTAGATGTGATAAATAAATCTTCTCTTGTAATATTAGCTGCTTTTATACCTTCAGCAATACCTTCGCCGACTTTTACTTCATTTCCATATATAAATGCTGCGTCGATACTTCTATATCCAGATTGAATAGCGTGTTTGACTGCATCTTTAGCTACGTCGTTATTTTCTACTCTAAAAACACCTAAACCTACGCTTGGCATACTATTTCCATTATGAAACTTTGTGTAATTCATATTCAAAACTCCTTTTTATTAATGTATAGATTAGTATAATGCTATATAGAGTGAAAGGTAAGTACGCACTATTTTGTTCTATAGGCACTAAAAAGTAATATTAAGATTTAATAGTTGACGGATTATAAAATCATTGTATGATAATAACGAGTATATAAATATAAATATGGAGATGAATACGATGATTAGAACTATGATGAACGGGAAGATTCATCGTGCTAGAGTAACTGAAGCCAATTTAAATTATGTAGGTAGCATTACGATAGATGCAGATATTTTAGATGCAGTAGATATTTTGCCAAATGAGAAAGTAGCTATAGTTAATAACAATAATGGTGCGCGCCTTGAAACTTATGTTATTGAAGGTGAACGTGGCAGTGGCAAAATTTGCTTAAATGGTGCTGCAGCAAGATTAGTTCAAGTAGATGATATTGTTATTATTATGAATTATGTTCAAGTTACTGATGAAGAAGCAAAAACGCATGCACCAAAAGTAGCTGTTATGAACGAGAAGAACGAGATTATTGAAATGATACATGAAAAAGAAAATCAAATTGTTCTTTAAAGGAGACTTGTTATGCATATACTAGCAACTATTTTTGTAGTTATTGTTGCAATTGAACATTTGTATATTATGTATTTAGAAACGATTGCGACAGATTCTAAAAAAACATCACAAACTTTCAATTTAAAGCAACAAGTATTAAAAGATAAAAATATTCAAGTCCTTCTGAAAAATCAAGGTATATATAATGGCTTGTTAGCTATAGCTTTGTTTTACGGGGCATTTTTATCATCAAACCCGAAAGAATTTGTAGCTTTATTGTTAATATTCATTATTGTAGCAGCAGTATATGGCAGTCTTACAAGTTCGAAATCCATTATATTAAAGCAAGGTGGACCTGCAATAATCGCCTTAATTCTATTATTATTATAAAAAATTAGAATCCTAAATGTGAACGTTTAGTAAACGGCTTTTCTACATTATTTAAAAAGTGTAGACAAAGTATACACATTTAGGATTTTATCTCTTTTTAGAAGCATCTTGAAATGATACTATAAGCGTTATGTTGTATACACTGTATGCATAAACTATAGAGTAGATTTTAGGGAGGAAATATTTTGGCTAATTTTTTATTTAAATTAGGTTCATCCATTGCTAAACATAAATGGTTAACAATTATTATATGGGTTGTTGTTTTGGCGGGCATTATCACACCATTAGCAATTAATAAACCCACTTTCGATAATGACATTACAATGAATGGTATTAAGTCAATCGATACGAACGATAAGATTGAAAAGGAATTTAATCAAGATAGTGAAAAGGCAAATGTACGAGTTGTCTTTAAAAGTGATGATAAAAAAGGTATTACAGACAAAAAAGCAATGAAAGAAATTCAAGATGCGTTAAAAGATGCTAAAGATAAAGATGATGATATAAAAGAAATTACCGATCCTTATAAAAATAAACAAATAAATAAAGATCAAACAACTGCTTTTGCAGATATCAATTATAAAGTTTCTCAAACATCTATAAAATCTGATTCTGTAGATAAAGTGAAAGATGCTATGAAACCTTTAGACGATGAAGGCATACAGACAGAACTTACAGGTAACGCTTTAAACGCAAGTACTGAAATTGGAGGTAGCTCTGAAGCAATTGGTATTATTATTGCTTTCGTAGTATTACTTGTAACATTCGGATCATTAATTGCTGCAGGAATGCCTATAATTAGTGCACTAGTTGGATTAGGTTCTAGTATAGGGGCAATCGCGTTACTAACATATTCATTTGATATTCCGAACGTTACGCTTTCACTAGCTGTAATGATAGGACTCGCATTAGGAATTGATTATGCACTGTTTATATTATTTAGATATAGACAAATTATTAAAACTGAGCAAAATCATGTTAAAGCAATCGGCTTATCATTAGGAACAGCAGGTAGTGCTGTTATTTTTGCGGGGGTAACAGTTGTTATTGCGGTATGTGGACTTGGATTAGTCGGCATTGATTTCTTATCTATAATGGGATATGCATCTGCATTAAGTGTTGTATTTGCAGTATTAAGTTCAATTACATTACTTCCAGCAGTAATCAGTGTGTTCCATAAACAAATACATCCAAAGAAACGTAAAATTCATTCTAATGAGAGTTTAGATACTCCGTGGTCTAAATTTGTAGTAGGGAAACCGTGGATTGCTATACTCGTTGGACTAGTAATATTACTAGCAGCCGCACTTCCAGTTACGCATATGAGATTAGGTATACCCGATAATGGTATGAAACCTGATACTTCAACTGAGAAAAAAGCATATGATATTATTTCTGATGATTTTGGAGAAGGTTTCAATGGACCAGTCGTAATGCTTGTAGATACTTCAGATAAAAAAGATGATCAACAAGCGTTACAAAAAGATTTACAAGGATTAATGAAAGATGTTAAAGATATTAAAAATGTTGAAACAGTTACACCACCTCAACTAAATAAAGATCAAGATTATGCACTTGTTACAGTACTTCCTGAAAAAGGACCAAATGCAGAATCAACATATGATCTAGTACACGATTTGAGAGATTATAATTCAGACTCTAAAGATAAGTATGACTTAAGTACTGAAATATCAGGACAAAGTGTTATTAATATAGACATGTCAGAAAAACTTAACGAAGCAATACCATTATTTGCTGGTGTAATTATATTATTAGCATTCGTATTATTAATGGTAGTATTTAGATCTATCATCATTCCACTTAAAGCAGTACTAGGATTCGTATTATCACTTGCTGCAACGTTAGGATTTACGACGCTTGTTATGCAAGATGGATTTATGAGTGGATTATTCGGAGTAGATACAACAGGACCGTTGCTAGCATTCTTACCCGTAATCACGATAGGGTTGCTGTTTGGTTTGGCAATGGACTATGAAGTATTCTTAATGTCTAGAATCCATGAAGAATATGTACGTACAATGAACAATACAAAATCTATTAAAGTAGGACTAAAAGAAAGTGGACCTGTAATAGTAGCAGCAGCATTAATTATGTTCAGTGTATTTATAGGTTTCGTATTCCAAGATGATGTAATGATTAAATCTATGGGTATAGCATTAGCATTTGGTGTGTTATTCGATGCCTTTGTTGTAAGAATGACAATTATACCAGCACTAACAAAATTATTTGGCAGAGCATCATGGTACTTACCAAACTGGTTAAACACAATTTTACCTAAAATAGACATTGAAGGACACGCACTAAGTGAAAATAATAGCGTTGAACAAACTACAGAAAACAAAAATGTAAGTACAATTGAAGTCAGTCCAAAAACTAAAGACTTATACGATAATATAGATTCAGCTTCAAAAGATGAAGTGTTATATAAAGCATTAAGTCAGTACAACAATAAAATAGAAGAACAACAACATTCAGAAACTGACAATGAAAATATAATGAGCATACTGAATCAACAAAGTAAGAATATCGAACAAGTTAACCACTTAATAGAACGTATGATTAATAAAGATAAATAATCATATGAAAATAAAAAAACTTCCATTAGATATAATTCTGATGGAAGTTTTTTTATTTTATAGTGAGAGGCAAATATAGGTTAAGAGAATAAGGGATTAAGAGATTAAGGAATAAGGGACACAATTCCGAGAAATGTCCGAAAGAGGTGTTGTAAGGGACAAAATTCCGAGAAATGTCCGTAAGAGCTGCTGTCTAAGGAGCACAATTCGTAATTCTGCCAGTAAGAACAATCTAAGGAGCACAATTCAGAATTCTGCCAGTAAGAACAGTCTAAGGAGCATAATTCAGAATTCTGCCAGTAAGAAGAATCTAAGGAGCACAATTCAGAATTCTGCTAGTAAGCGCAGTCTAAGAAGCACAATTCAGAATTATGCATCTAAGATTCCTATATAAACGCTCAGTTGTAATATCGTTCCGATTACTGATAATATTTATATAAATATTGAAATTAAATTCCAAAAATGAGATAATGTAAACGATTCCAAAAAGGATGTGTTGATATGTTAGGTTTTTCAGTATATTTAGGTGAATCTTTTGATCGTTCTTATATTGAAACAATGCTAGATAAGGGTTTTCGTTATGTGTTTACGTCTCTTCAAATTCCTGAAGAGGACTCAAGTCAATATTTTGATAAGTTAAAGGAATTGAAGCGTCTTGTAGGAAATAAAGCTGAAATTATAGCTGATGCAAGTCCTCATGCTTTTTCCAATCTTGGTTTGTCTTATAAAGAACCGGTGATTTTAAGTGAAATAGGCATAGATTATATTAGATTAGATATTTCATTAGAACTTTCGGATATTATTTCTTTATTAGATAAAGTGAAAATTGTCTGCAATGCTAGTACAGATGCTATTGATTTACTTAATCAATTACAATCTCAAAATGTTGATATGACTCGCATTATGGTTGCACATAATTACTATCCTCGTCCTGAAACTGGTTTGGATAAACAATTCTTTATAAATAAAAACGAAGAGTTGAAGGTATCTTTTCCAGATGTTTCAGTAATGGCATTTGTTCCTGGAACAACTTTAAGAGGTCCGGTATATCAAGGTTTACCTACATTAGAAGACCATAGAAAAGTCCATCCTCTAGTTGCTGCTAAAGAATTATTAGCACTAGGTGTAGATGATATTTGTATAGGGGATACGCATATCAATCAATCAACAATTAATCAGTTCAACACTTTCTTTAATAAAGGAATCGTGTCACTTCAAGTGCAATCCGAAACAAAGCATTTAGATTATTTTATTGGGAGAATTTTTCATAATAGGAAAGATAAAGCTAGAGATGTGATTAGAGCGGAAGAAGCAAGGCAAACTTTTAAAGATGAAGTAATGCCTGAAAACACGGTTGCAAGAAAAAGGGGTGCCATTACTTTAGATAATGTAAAGTATGGTCGATATATGAATGAGTTACAAATTGTGAATAAGAGTTTAAATAGTAATAAAGCAGTAAATGTTATTGGTCATGTATGCGAACAAGATTTGGCATGCATAGACTTGATTGATGCGGGAACTGCATTTCAGTTTGTTGAGGGGGAAGAATAAATGGATATTAGTCGTTTAACGACAGAAACAAGAAACGAGCATTCTTCAAAGTTAGATACTTTAACACCAGCCCAATTCGTTGAAGTAATGAACAATGAAGATCAAAAAGTTGCCCAGTTTATTAAAGAAGAAAATACAGCTATAGCTAATCTTATAACACAAGTTATAAAGAGCTTAAACAATGGTGGAAGATTAATTTATATGGGAGCTGGAACAAGCGGAAGATTAGGTGTTCTAGATGCTGCAGAATGTGTACCAACTTTTGGAGTGACACCTGATGTTGTAATTGGCTTAATTGCAGGTGGTCAAAAGGCGATGACAGTGGCTGTTGAAGGTGCAGAAGATGATGAGGGTCTTGGAGAACAAGATTTAAAAGACTTAAAAATTAATGAGCACGATACAGTAATTGGCATAGCTGCTAGTGGGCGAACACCATACGTAATCGGTGGATTAAAATATGCTCAAAAAATAAATGTGCCTACAGGTTGTGTTACATGTAATAAAGAATCTGAAGTAGGAAGACACGCTGACTTCCCCGTACAAGTAGATGTTGGTCCAGAAGTATTAACAGGGTCTACGAGACTTAAAGCTGGAACTGCACAAAAATTGATTCTTAACATGATTTCAACTGGTGCCATGGTTGGTATAGGAAAAGTGTATGAAAATTTAATGATTGATGTAAAACCAACTAATAAGAAGTTAAAACAACGTGCAATTAATATGATCCAAGAAGTATTAGATTGTACAGATGAAGAAAGTAGTAAACTATTTCAAGATAGCGGAGAACAAGTGAAAGTTGCTATTGTGATGGGGATGCATCATATAACTAAGGACGAAGCAATTGAAAAATTAGCACAAGCTAAGGGGTTTGTAAGAAATACGTAAACAAAGGGGTGTGTAGGTTATGTCAAAAGAAAGAGATATTGCACAAGACATATTGAAAGAAGTCGGGGGAAGAGATAACTTAGACAAAGTTATTCATTGTATGACACGTGTCAGAATGAATATCGTTGACTATAGTAAAGTAGATGTTGAAGGACTAAAGAATATTAAAGGTGTTATGGGTGTTGTAGAAGATGACATGCTTCAAGTGGTTATTGGACCGGGAACTGTTAATAAAGTAGCAAATGAAATGAGTTCAATAATTGGGGTACCTTTAGGGGAAGAGATTAAACATAAAGCATCAAATAAAGAACAAGTTGAAAAAGAAGCGGATTTATTTAAACAAAATATAAATAAAAAGAATCAAACGCCGTTTAAAAAAGTATTAAGATCTATCGCGAATATATTTGTACCATTAATACCTGCTTTCGTTGGTGCAGGTTTAATAGGCGGAATTGCAGCAGTACTTTCAAACATGTTAGCTGCAGGAACAATAGATGGTGCTTCATGGGAACAATTTGTTTTAGTATTTGATATTATTAAAAATGGTATTTTCGCATACTTAGTTATCTATGTTGGTATCAATGCAGCTAGAGAGTTCGGTGCTACACCTGGACTTGGTGGTGTAATCGGTGGTACTACAATGCTAACTGGTATGGATCCAGAAAGTCCGATAAAGAACATTTTCAACGGTGAACCATTAGCAGCAGGACAAGGCGGTGTAATCGGTGTTATTATCGCTGTTTGGATATTATCAATAATAGAAAAGAAACTACACAAAATCGTCCCAAGTGCTGTAGATATTATTGTTACACCAACTGTTACGCTATTTATAATGGGTCTTGCTACGATTTTCATAATCATGCCAATAGCTGGATTTATTTCTAACGGTTTGTTAGGTATTATTGATTGGGTGCTTAATATAGGTGGAGCATTTAGTGGATTTGTATTAGGTGCAACATTCTTACCACTTGTAATGTTTGGATTACATCAAGTCTTAACACCTATTCATATTGAAATGATTAATCAATCTGGAGCTACTTATCTGTTACCAATATTAGCAATGGCAGGTGCAGGACAAGTAGGTGCTGCGTTTGCATTATGGTTTAAATGTAGAAAAAATAAAAAAATTATTAATTTATTAAAAGGTGCTTTACCAGTAGGTATTTTAGGAATTGGTGAACCATTAATTTATGGTGTTACGTTACCATTAGGTAGACCATTTATTACTGCTTGTATAGGTGGCGGTATAGGTGGAGCTGTCATCGGTGGCATTGGTCAGATTGGTGCAACAGCAATTGGACCAAGTGGTGTATCATTGATTCCTTTAATTTCTGATAATATGTATTTAGGGTATATTGCAGGATTATTAGCAGCTTATCTAGGAGGATTTGTTGCAACATTCTTATTTGGCACAAATAAAGAAATGACTGCACCACAAGAATTGGAAGAGGACTAATTTATATGGAACATCAACATTTACTCATATTTATAAAAGAACAAATGTCTCATTTAACAAAACATGAAAAACGAATTGCTGAATATTTCATAAATCATCCTGAAAAGACGATTAATTTAAGTGCTAAAGAACTAGGGAAACTAACAAATACAAGTGCAGCTTCCGTTATTAGATGTACACATAAATTGGACTTTAAAGGTTTCACAGATTTGAAATTAGCAATTTCTAGATACTTGCCTCAACATGAACAAAGTATTTATCAAGAAATTAAACAAGATGAAACGGTCGATTCAATAAGTAAGAAGTTGATCACAAGAGCTTCACATACACTTGAAATGACAGAAAACAATATTTCTAATGAAAGTATTAATCAAATTGTTGATCAATTATATAATACACATACAATTATAGTATTTGGCATAGGTGCTTCTAGTTTAGTGGCACAAGATTTATACCAAAAATTCACAAGAATAGGTAAGCAAGTTATCCATTCACTAGATACACATTTTTTAGCCACAGCTATCGCTTCACATAGTAAAAGCTGTGTATTAATTGGAATTTCAAATTCAGGTGAGAACAAAGAGACCATTTCATTAGCTAAAGTTGCTAAAAAATATGGCGTACAAACTGTTGTGCTTACACAATCAGAAAAATCTACATTAGCTAAAACATCTGACTTTTATTTAATACACGATGCAAGCTCAGAAAAGAGTTTGAGGCTTGCAGCTACAAGTTCTCTTATTTCTCAGCTTATGACAATAGATATACTGTTTTATAGTTATCTATCTAGAAATTATGACGACCATGTAGTGACAATGAGTAAAACAAGAGATGCAGTTGAATTATATTTAGAATAAAAATTTCATCAAAAAAAGCGCCCATTCCGTTTGATATTATCTTGCGGAGTGGGCGCTTTTTAATTTCTAATTTATAAAAGTAATATATGGATTCTTTATCTATAAAATCTAAGACAGCAACTTCTTAAATACGCCAACGCCAACTGCTAAATCGAAATGGGCAGCACCGACTGATTTAAATATCGTAATTTCATGTTCATCAGTTCGGCCATCTATGTTGCCTAATGCTAGTTGTTGTAAATCACTGTATGCATGATCAAAACTAAAGAGACCATCTTTTTCAGCTTGAATAAATTCTCCTGCTTCTGTTTTTGCGCCATCTATATCATCAAAAACTATTTTAGATGACTGTTCTATCGCTTTAATATCAATTTCACGCATTGAAGGTTGATAAGAACCAACACCGTTAATATGTGCACCTTGTTTCAAATCTATAGCGTCAAATACCGATTCATTTGAACGTGTTGCACAGTTTATAATGTCGCTTTGCTTTACTAATTCTTGGACATCTTTAACGACATTGATTTCTGCATTAATTCCAAATTTGATTAGTTTTTCTTTAAAAATTTCTGCTTTTTCATTTGTTCTATTATATAGATATATGTGTTCAATATTTCTTACTTCAAGTATTCCTAAAACTTGTTCAAAAGCCATTCCACCAGTACCAATAACACCAAGTACTCGGCTATCTTTACGACTTAAGTAATGAGTTGCGATACCACTTAAAGCACCAGTTCTTAACCTTGTTAAGTAACTTGCATCAATTAATGCTTTATGTTGACCAGTTTCTAATTCAGTAATTAAAATTTTTCCTTGAGTTGTCGGTAAATTTAATTTTGGATTATCTGGAAAAATAGAAATGATTTTATTTGTTCCGAGCTTTTCTTTTAAATCTAAACATGGCATATAAAGCATTGCGTTATGTGTATCAGGAAGCTCCATAACTGTTCGATGTTCAACTAAAATTTGGCCTTGTTCTAATTTCGGGAATAAGTCCTGAGTATCTCGTATAGCATCTGCTATTAAGTATTGCTTTTCAATTTCAGAATCCGATAATATATGCATATGTAACCGCACCTTTCTTAATATTAGTGTAATTACAACATATCATGTTATAGATATCATTGCTTATTTTTTCTGTTTTGGGGTATATAAAATAGTAAAGAAGGAAGTGATATGATGGCTAAAATAGATAAAAAAAATTATGCTGAAAGAATACAAAATGTCTCAAATAAATATGAGATAGGTGATAAACAATTAAGGAAACTATTGAATCTACCAAAAGAAAAGTATGAATTATTGTTACAAGGCAATCAAGGTGTACTAACTGACAAACAAAGAAATGAGATTGATAAAAGACTAAATTACTTTGATTCAATTGGTGAGAATAAAGATGCATTAAAATATAGTAAGTACTATATTGAAAAAACGTTAAAAAAAGAGTATAATTTAACTAATAAATCTATTGCCAAATTATGTAATGTAAAAAAGAAAACAATAAATAGATTATTAAAAAATAAAAAAATTGATCGTAAGGAAGAAAGAAATCTCATATTAAATATTCTTCAACTCTATGAAACTTTAAAAACAGTCAACTAAGTGGTTATCATAATATTTCATATTTTTTAGAATTAAAGAAAGTTAGAGTGGAATTATGAAACAAGTTGAAATTATAAGAATCTTAGATGATACGACATTTGTTATTAATGCAGGAACCAATAAAGGTATTGAACCAGGTTATTTTATTGATGTTTTGAAGACGGATAAATCGTATAATTATATTGCCAAAGTAGAAGAAGTTTATCCAGATTTATCTCTATGTAAAAGATATGGAGAACAGCGATTATTTTATGGAGACATTGTTAGAATCAGATATCCTGACGATAATCAAATAACGACTAAAGTCATTAAATCTAAAACTAGTAAAAAAAGACGTAAAAAGAGAGGATGAGATCGCCGAATCTCATCCTCTTTCCCGTTTAATATGTCTAAAAAATTTAAAACAAGTAACGTTGTAGATTTACAAAAATACTTTATCATAGAATGTATAGATTTTCCAGAAATAAGTGGGTTGATTTAGTATAAATTTACAATCTTTTGGATTTGCATTTAAATTGTGCACATAATTAATTTGATATTGGCAAAGATTGAAAAATAAATGTATAATAAAGAAAAAATAGAATGGACTGAGCACACGTGGCAAATCAATATGAGCGTTCGACGAAAAAACCAAAGTCTGCAGCGTTTAAAATAGTAACGACAATCGTCATTATTTTATTACTTCTGTTCTTAATTGCTTTGGCATTTTTTGTATATAAATTTTTTGCATTAGGTAATTCAATACATAATCCATTAGACAGAGATAAATCAGAGTTAAGAAAGAAAGCTGTGGATGTAAATGGAGATCCAATATCCATTGCTTTATTCGGAGTAGATTCAGATTCTACAAGAGCAGCTCAAGGTGGCGGGGAAAGATCAGATTCAATCGTTTTATTATCAATTAACCCTGATAAGAAAAAGACTGTTATGGTAAGTATTCCACGAGATACAAGAGCAGAAATAGTTGGTCAAGATTCTGTTGAAAAGATTAACCATGCGTATGCATATGGTGGTCCGAAAATGGCTATTAACTCATTAGAGAAACTTATGAATGTACCAGTTGACCATTATGCATCAATTAATATGGATGGTGTTGAAGAATTAGTCGATCAAGCTGGTGGCGTAACTGTTACAAGTAATGCGACATTTACAGTTAAAGGAAATTCATATGTTAAAGGTCAAAAATATAAACTAGATGGAAAAGAAGCATTAGCATTTATTAGAAGTAGAAAAGAAGATGGTGCTGGTGGTGACTTTGGAAGACAAGAACGTCAACAACTTGTTATTCAAGCTTTAGCAAATGAATTAGTTAGTGTTGGTTCATTACCAAAAATCAATCAGATCTTTGATACATTAGGTGATAATGTTCAAACAGATTTAAAGATTTCTCAAATCAACAGCTTAAGATCTAAATATAGTGATGCATTAGATAATGTAGATAGAAACCAATTAGAAGGCCAAGATACAATTTTAGATGACGGATTATATTACTTCGTACCTAGTGATTCTAGTAAAAAAGAAGTAGTAGATAATTACCGTTCTAACTTAGAATTAGATTAATAAAAAAGTAGAAATTCTTCCAAGAAGAATTTCTACTTTTTTTATATTGTTAATTATCCTTGATTTTGAACAATTAACAATTTGATACCATTTGTTTTTATATAATATGTTTCGTCTATATTATTACTATTGTAGTCTGCCATTTCTATGTCGGGTGAGCAATATCTATCTAACAAAACGGTGTTCAAATAATCTAAATTACCATGATTGTGGTCTAATTTCCTTATTGCTTTAAATATATTACCGTTATCTTGATCAAAAGTAATCTTAGTAACTCTAAATTTCTCGAAAGGGATATCTCTATAAGACAAAATAACACTTATATTATTTTGGTAATTTATATCATGAGGATGATAGAGCTCATAATTGTACAATAAGAAAAAGATTTTGTTATGTATTTCAAATTTAACGTAATTCGGTCCTTCATAAAAGTGTTGTTCGTTAAAATGGCTCAATATAGTTAATAAGTAATTTGTTGGACTTTTGCAATGATATTTTAAATATAAAGAAAGTGGTTGCTCTATTGATGCATATTTAGCTGATGATTCTTCCATTAACCAGAACCCTATACCGGAAATATAATTAGTAATATTTAATAAATGTTTCAACATTATTGAAACATTAAAATAAAAGTCACTACTTGTGTATGTATCACCATTTAAAATATTCCATTCTAAAGGTATAACTTCTTTATTAAATGATTTTAAATATGACATATTTTGAATGAGTTTTTCTGTATATTCGTTTGTGATTTTTATAATATCATAATGACTCATTTCATCTAGTTTATATAGACTATTAAAGTTGTAACTTAAAGCAAAACCATCTATTTCATTAAAATGACAGACTTCCATATTCATATCCTCATATGTATTCTCAAAAGGATTTGGTGCATTGATCATAATCTTAATGTCATTAAGTCTATCTTTTGTTTCTCTTATTTGTTGTCTGATTTGATAAACATCGGCATAGTTTATATCAAAGAATATTTCTCCATTTTTATTATAAAAATAATTATGTATCGTATCTATTAGTTCATGCCAGTTTGTTTTAAATTTAGTATCGTTTAAATCAATATCGTATAATTTTATAGATGGAATAATTCGAGTATCTGAAAACATACTTAAACAAAAACCTAAATTTTGTTTATAAATTTCTTTATGTTCATCATTGAAAAATTTCTTCACTGAACAGTGAATGATGATAATAGGTGTTTGAGTCATTTTTTCTACATTTTCTAAAATTTCACCTAGAAAAGGTGAGTAGAAATCATAAACATCGCCTATATGTAAATATGTCTTATGATTGGCTCTTAATGTTTTAAGTGGACCATCATTAAAAGACATTTTTTTATACTCATGTACGAACGATCTATTTTGCATCATTTTTTGCAATTTAGAAATGAGTAAATCTTTATAATCATTAGAAATATTTTCATTTTCTTTATTAATTTTGTGTTTTTTATATTGTAATCTATATTGGTTTGGTGTTACATGAAATTGTTCCTTAAACTGTCGATTAAAATTGTGATAACTGGAGAAACCGTGACTATTAGCAATTTGTTCAACCTTAAATTGACTGAACAATAAAGCATATGTTGCTTGGAATAATCTCGTTTCTTTTAAATACTGAATAAATGTCGTTCCCATTTGTTTCGAGAATTCTCGTGATAAATGTTCTGGAGAAATATAGAACTGGCTTGCTACACTATTGAGTGAAAGTCTTTCATGATAATGCTGGTCAATATATTGTTTAACTTTATATATAAGGCTACTTAACTTGATTTCGATTTGTCCATAGTTTTTAGTATCAACTTTAAATCGTTCATACAAAATTTTATAAATTTCTACCACATAATGACTACGTCTAATTTTTACGTTGTTTAAATCTGCTAATATAGCTCTAATAAACAAATCTTTAATTTGGTGTTTAAATCTATCTAATTCATTGGTTTTTGTAGTTCTAGGAATGTTAAAGACGAAAGCTTCCTCTCCACTTAAACTTTCCATCATTGAGTAACTAATATGAAGAATAGCAACTAAACCATTATTAATAATAGGTAAATAGTTATCATTATCCTGTAAATAGAATAATTCACCGACATTAAAAGTATAGCTCGTATGATTTAAAGTTAAATCCGTTTTTCCTTCTAAAATAAAACATAGTGCACCAAATCCTGGTTTTTTAGGATTAATAATGCTTTCTTTATGTAAAGTAATCTCGTAATTATACAAATAACCACCTCATGGAAAGACAAAAATTGGAATATAACATCAAATATCGTCATATTTTAAATGTTTATACTATCATAATATCAAAAAAAGTAATTATATGTTACCTGATTCGTTGAAAAAGATAAGTTGTATTATAATAAATCAAATATTCTAATCGATTTAATCAAAATATGAATTTAAAACGGGTTACAATAATAATTAATGAAATTTATGTATTGCGAACTATTAAAAATCGGGAGAATTTAAAACAGGAGGGTTTGAAGTGGCAGAAATATTTAACAAAACAATTCAAGAAATGATAGATTATGAAAATAAAATAACAAATTTAAAAAATGATAAACGCTTATCGCTAGTTGAATTTATTATATTAGAAGAAATATTCAGAGCTAAAGAAATCACGATAAAAGAAATACTAAACGGTAAATTAACAGAACTCGAAACGAGACCTTCAAATATAGGTACAAACTTAGCAAAGTTGTATAGAAAAGGTTTAATAGATAAATATAGAAGTGATCTTGATGAAAGAAAAGTATATTACTTCATGGATGAAAAGCATAAAGAGAACTATAAAGCACTCGTTCAAGATATTTAACAAAAATAAGAATTCTCAAATCAAGAGAGCTAATCCATATTTTTCGGATTAGCTCTCTTTTCTTTATTTATAAAATCTACGATTTTGTTCGTGCATTTGCCAGAGGGTATGGTTCGAGCCTGTAGTCTCTCACTCATACTATTCCCTCGGGCGTCAGCACTTCACAAAATCGTTCTCAATATCTATTTTCACAAAATCTTGCGATTTTGTAGTGCATTTGCCAGAGGGTATGGTTCGAGCCTGTAGTCTCTCACACATACTATTCCCTCGGGCATCAGCACTTTACAAAATCGTTCTCAATATCTATTTTCATAAAAAAATAAAGCACTTTCGTATAATTTAATTGATCATGACAAAAACTAAATTAACGAGGTGCTTTATGTATAAAAATCTTTCACACATCTTCCTATATGTGTGAATATAGGTACCCATGCTTACACATCTTCTGATATTTGTGAATATGACTACACATGCTTACCCATCTTCCGACTTGTGTAAAAATAAATGACCAAATACTAAAAGGCTGAGACAATTAATTTGTCTCAGCCACTTTTTTTGTATATAGATTATTTAATTAAAGGGCGAGTATTACGCTCTATATATTGCGCTGAATGGATTGAAACTAATTCTCCTTTTGATAAATTAAATAAGTTTAGTTTCATGATTTTATTCATAGCTTGCTCTACAAATTCTTTTGTTAAATCTGCTTTTGGATTTTGAATTTGGAGTGTAAATGTTTTTTCAGTTGATGTCTTAAATGTTAATTCTAATACTCTTCTCATGTTTTCACCTCCTAACTTATTATCAGATAGTATTAATTTTCTATCTGAATTGTTTTGACGATATAAGCATCTTTGAACTTTTCGTCGCTTAATGTTTCGATGATAGCTTTAAAAGTTTTAACTTGTTCAGGAGTAACGTTTAAATTAATTGCATTAAATTTTCGTTGAACAGTTTTCACTTTAGAGGCTTCGTCTAAATATTGATGTAATAATATGATGTTAATGTCTTTAACTGTTTCCATAATTAATACCTCCTTTCAACTTATATATCGAAATATCTTTGTAAAAACGACAAAAAAAGGTAAAAATTTCTTTCATGTTACTCAAATATATATTATTATTAATATGTACCTTAATTAGGAAGGATGGACAAATTGCATGCAACAAGTATCTCCAATTAAGAATAAAGACGATATAAGAGCAATGTATGAAGTGCTTAAATCACATAGTGAAAGAGATTATTTATTGTTTAGCTTGGCTATTCATACTGGAATGAAAGTTAATCAATTATTGACTTTAACTGTTCAGGATTTATTAGATGAGGATAATGATATTAAATATAATTGGATTAATGATGAGAAGGATTTAATAAGAGTGGTCATTCCTCTTCATTTAAGATCGAGTTTGTCATCTTTTATAAGGGAAGAAGGGCTTAAGAGAGACGACTTTGTATTTATGTCCATCAAAACAAAAAAACAATTATCGAGACAACAAGCTTATAGAATTATTCATGTGGCTGCTGAAGAGGTAGGGCTCAAGAATATTGGGTTATACTCGTTAAGAAAAACTTTTGCATATCATGCTTTCAAATCCGGGATTTCTGTATCTATTATTCAAAAGTATCTTGGACATCAATCTTTACTAGAGACACTAAAATTTATTGACGTAACGACTATTAAAAAAGAAACGACAATAGAACTTAATATATAGAGAGAAAGGAGTTAGTGTATGGCTTTAGTATGTCTGTTTTTAATGATTATAGTTGTAATGTCAATTGTACTTATGACTATGAATACAAAGTTTAGTCGATTTGCAGGTTGGCTAAGTTTAATTGCTCCAGTACTTAGTTCCATATATTTTCTTAGCCAAATTAGGAATGTTTATACTGGAAATATAGTTACTTATTTTCAAGAATGGATACCTATCATTGATGTTAATTTAGATTTTCGACTTGATGGCTTATCTTTAATTTTTGCACTTCTTATTTCATTAATTGGTGCAGGTGTTTTCCTTTATGCCATTTATTACTTATCTCATGAAAAAGATAACCTTCCAAGATTTTATACGTATTTATTAATGTTTATGCTCGCAATGTTGGGCGTAGTACTTTCTAATAATACAATTTTGTTATATACATTTTGGGAATTGACGAGTATTTCTTCATTCTTACTTATTTCATATTGGTATCAACGTGGGAAAAGTCAAGAAGGTGCTTTGAAATCATTTTTAATCACTGTTTTTGGTGGAATGGCTATGTTAGTAGGTTTAATTCTGCTAAATAGCATTACGGGTACGAATACAATTACTGAACAAGTGGGTATGGTTGATAAAATATTTGAATCACCATGGTTTGTACTTGCAGTCATTTTAATCTTACTCGGAGCATTTACGAAGTCAGCACAGTTTCCATTCCATATTTGGTTACCGGATGCTATGGAAGCACCAACGCCAGTAAGTGCTTATTTACATTCAGCAACAATGGTTAAAGCAGGACTTTATTTATTATTAAGATTCACACCAATTATTGGTCAAAGTGAATGGGTTGTTTATACAGTTGTTACAGTTGGGTTAGTTACTTTATTGGTAGGATCTTTCTTTGCAGTAAATAAGAAAGACTTAAAAGCAATGCTAGCTTATTCTACAATCAGTCAGCTCGGTATGATTATGACGATGATTGGTTTAGGATTACTTGCTTTAAACAGTGATTTTAAAGCGGATAATGAAATCTTTTTAGCAAGTTTGTTTGCAGCATTATTCCATTTAATTAATCACGCTATTTTCAAAAGTGTTCTATTTATGGGTGTTGGCATTATTGACCATGAAACAGGCACAAGAGATGTTAAAAAGCTAGGTGGATTACGAAAAATTATGCCAATAACAGCAGTTGTTATGACGATAAGTGCACTGTCTATGGCTGGTATTCCATTGTTTAATGGTTTTTTAAGTAAAGAAGCATTTTTTACTAGTTTAGTGGAAACAGGACATACTGAAATATTTAATCAAGTAATCTCCATTGTAATGATATCAGCTGGATTTATAGGCAGCATTTTTACATTTGTTTATTGTATTAAGTTAATTAAAGAACCATTCTTTGGACAAATAAAAAAAGAACAATTACCTAAAGTACCTCGTCATGATGGCGGTGGATTGTTAATTGCACCATTTATAATCGTGTTGTTTGTACCGACAATATTCTTTGTTCCTAATTTATTAGGAGAATATTTAATTGGACCAGCGTTAAGAGATATATTCCAAGATGGTCAAGTTATGAATCATTTACCTCATATTAGTGCATGGCATGGTTTCACAGTAGAATTATTCTTAACATTAGGTATTTATATCTGTGGTACATTACTTGTGCTATTTCCTAAATGGGATGTTATATATAGTAAGTTTTCTAAACAACTTGAAATTAATACGCTTTATACACAAGGTATGAGTTTATTAGATAGAGTAAGTACGTTCTCAATTCAAAGTATAATGAACAATAAATTGAATCAATACTTGCACATTATATATATTATATTCTTTGTCATAATGGGATACGGTATTTATCAAGTAGGTATTTACGATATAGCTTATTATCATATTACAGATGCTTCAACATTTGAAATTATTATTTTAATTAATATCGTGATAACTGCGACAGCATTAATGTTTATTCGTGAAAGAATGACGATGACTATCTTAAACGGTGTAATAGGATATTCAATAGCAGTGGTATTTATATTTATGAAAGCACCAGATTTAGCACTTACACAATTAGTAATTGAAACGATCACAACAGTGTTATTTTTATTAGTATTTTACCATTTGCCAAACGTACAAAAGGATAATCCTCATGTGTTAAGTGAAGTATTTAAATTAACGATTTCTTTATTAATGGCAGTCTTTGTCGTAATCTTCGTTATAATGATGCAACAAGATAGTTTATTCGACAAAATTTCATTTTATTATGAGCATGCCGACGAATTAGCAGGCGTTAAAAATATAGTGAACGGTATACTCGGAGACTTTAGAGCACTCGATACAATGTTAGAAGGTATTGTTATTTTGATTGCTGGTTTAGGTATATTCACTTTAGTTAAATTTAAGATAAGAAAGGGTGATCCTAATGAAAGAAAATGATGTGGTATTAGAAACGATATCCAAAATAGCCATTTTTATTATTTTGACGTTTGGATTTTATATTTTTCTTGCAGGTCATGATAACCCTGGTGGAGGATTTATAGGTGGACTTGTTTTTAGTTCAGCCTTTATCTTAATGTTTTTAGCTTTTGATGTTGAAACAGTTGTCCAATCAATGCCTTTGGATTTTAGAGCAGTGACGATTATCGGTTGTTTAATCTCTATCGGAACTGGTATTATACCAATATTTTTTGGTCATCCAATGTTAACTCACGAAGACGGTTATGTCACATTACCGCTATTAGGTGAAATTCATATATCAAGTGTTACACTATTTGAGCTAGGTATACTACTCACTGTAGTTGGAGCTGTTGTAACAATCATGCTTGCGATTAGTGGTGATAACAGTTGAATTTAATACTTGTAATTATAATAGGTGTACTGACCTTTGTAGGAACATATATGATTTTATCTAAGAACTTAATTCGAATTGTTATCGGGACAGCAATTTATACACACGTAGCAAACTTAATGATTTTATCAATGAGCGAATTTGGTGGGAAGAATGTCCCTCTTATAAATGGAGAAGGTAAAGATTATGTAGATCCTTTACCACAAGCGCTAATATTGACTGCAATCGTTATAGGTTTTGCTATTACAGCATTTTTACTTGTTTTAGTATATAGAACATTTAAGTTAACGAAAGTGAACAGAATAGAGGCGTTACGCGGTGAGGATGAAGATGTAGATGAATAATTTAATATTAATACCATTACTCGTTCCTTTAATTACTGGGTTAATACTGTTCTTCTTTAAAGAACGTTTAACGTTAACTAGACGTATCGCGATATCGAGTTTAACAATTACAACATTAATAACTGCTTGGATGTTAATAGAAGTTAGTTTAAATAAAGCGTTAGTAATTAATTTTGGGGACTGGCAACCACCATTTGGAATACAATTCGTAGGTGATGAACTCGGGCTATTGTTCACGACTGTTTCTTGTTTTGTTGTGACAGTTATTATTTATTTTGGTTTTGGTAAACGAGAAAGAATAGCAAATAAATATTTTTTACCATCTTTTATACTATTTTTACTAACTGGTGTTAATGGTAGTTTTCTTACAGCAGATATATTTAATTTGTATGTTATGTTTGAAATTATGCTCTTAGCCTCATTTGTATTACTAACACTGGGGCAATCTATTGAACAGTTGAGAGCTAGTATTATCTATGTTGTAATTAACGTCGTAAGCTCATGGTTCTTCTTGATGGGTGTTGCTTATTTATATGGTACGTTAGGTACTTTGAATTTTGGCCATATAGCTATGAGAGTGAGCGAAAGTAATCAACCAGCGACAGTTACTTTAGTGGCGATTATTATGATATTTGTATTTGGTGGTAAGGCTGCTCTTGTAATGTTTATGTGGTTGCCAAAAGCGTATGCTGCATTAAACACAGAACTAGCTGCGTTATTCGCAAGTCTTATGACTAAAGTTGGTGTATATGCGTTACTTAGAATAATGGTACTTATGTTTGATGAGAAGCCAGACGTTACACATTTTCTACTATATATAATGGCTATTATTACGATGATTATCGGTAGTATAGGTGTATTAGGATTTAAAGATATTAAAAAAATAGCTGCTTACCAAGTAATTTTGTCTATTGGTTTTGCAGTACTTGGTTTAAGTGCAAATAATAGTGACGGTATAACTGGCGCTATCTTCTATGTCAGCCATGATATGATAATCAAAACTTTACTATTCTTAATCATAGGTACGTTTGTATTATTAGCTGGAACGAGATATTATGACCAATTTGGTGGTCTCATTAAATATTATCCAAGTCTAGGCGTTATATTCTTTATAACTATACTATCTATCGGTGGTGTACCTCCATTTAGTGGATTTCCTGGGAAATTATTAATTATAAAAGGTGCTTTAGAGAATGGTTATACAATCGGTGTCATTGTGATGATTCTTTCAAGTGTAATCGCTATGTACAGCTTACTGAGAGTCTTCTTGGTGATGTATTTTGGAAGAGAAGGCATTCCACAAGCTGAGAGAGTTGTGCTATCTAAAAACAAACTTTATGCGATGGTTATATTGACTGTAGCAACAATTGTGTTGGGGATTGCTTCTCAATATGTTCTAGACATTTCAGAATTAGCTGCCCAATTTAATATAAATGAACAATCATATATTAAAGAAATTATTCCAAATGTAGAAGTGGAGGCGAAGTAATAATGGCACAACTATTATTAAATATTTTAATCGCCTTCTTATGGACTTTATTTCAAGATGAAGATACATTTCACTTATCAACTTTCATAGGTGGATATTTTATAGGGATATTTATTGTCTACTTGATGCATAGGTTTTTCGGTCATGTTTTCTATTTAAAAAAAGTATGGGTAATATTCAAATTTATTTGTGTTTACAACTATCAACTTGTAACTTCAAGTATGACAACTATAAACTATATTCTTTTCAAAACGAATAAAGTAAATCCAGGACTTGTAACTTACGAGACAACGTTGAAACATGATTGGGCTATTACATTGTTAACACTACTCATTATGTTAACGCCAGGATCAGTCGTGTTAAGACTCTCGCCTGATGGTAGGAGATTCTTTATTCATGCAATTGATGTTTCAGAAAAAGAAAAACAAATTCTAACTAAGCAAATTAAGAAATATGAGAAACTAATCTGGGAGGTGCTTAAATAATGTCATTTATCATTTTAACAATTATAAATACAGCACTTGTTATTTATGGTATTTCCATTGTTATAGTACTTTTTAGAACGATAATTGGACCAACTACAGCAGATAGAGTTATTGCTTTTGATGCAATTGGCGCGATATTAGTTTCAGTTGTGGGTGTATTGAGTATTGTTTTTGATACATTTAGCTACTTAGAAGCAAGTCTTATTATTGCGATACTTTCCTTCTTGAGTACAGTAGGTATTTCACGTTTCATAGAAGGGGGTCGTGTCTTTGAATCTAAGCGAGATCGTTAGTCTAATTGCTGCTTTATCTATATTGCTTGGTTCAATTGCAGCTTTAATAAGTGCAATTGGTATTGTTAGGTTTAGAGATACATTTCTTAGAAGTCATGCTGCAACTAAAAGCTCAACTTTATCAGTATTGCTTACATTAACAGGTGTATTTATCTATTTCTTAGTAACACAAGACTATTTCAGTGTTCGTACATTATTGACAATATTATTCTTATATTTAACATCACCAGTAGCAGGTCATATGATTATTAGATCAGCATACAATTCTGGTTCATATATGTATATGAAAGAGTTTACGAAAAAAGGAACATCATTAAACTTTAGATATGATCGAAAAGAAACTAAAAAAGATCGTAGAAAAAGAGCTGAAAAAAGACAGTTAATGAATGAAGCATTTTCTAAAAATGATAAAGAAACATTTAGCAAATATAAACAAGTTATGAAAAAAGATGACAAAACTTTAAAATAGCAAAAAGGTTGAGACAATTAATTTATTTTATAGTGTCGACAAAGTCGTGGACTTTGCCGACATTTTTTTATGAAACGTGTCCATAAGAAAAAAGATCTTGAGATTTTCAATGAGAAAAGTGTGAAAAAAAGACTGAATTTATCAAGTTTGGCTCGTCTAGATAAATAGAGGCGTTGAATTTATCAAGTTTAGTTCGTCTAGATAAATAGAAGCGTTGAATTTATCAAGTTTGGCTCGTCTAGATAAATAGAGGCATTCAATTTATCAAGTTTGGCTCGTCTAGATAAATAGAGGCATTCAATTTATCAAGTTTGGTTCGTCTAGATAAATAGAAGCGTTCAATTTATCAAGTTTGGTTCGTCTAGATAAATTCAAGTAACTTTATTTACTTTCCAACGAAAAACTGTCGACAATAAGGTTGTTATTCTCTTTCTCATGAAAGGTGTCCATAAAAAAGTCTGAGACAATTAATTTGTCTCAGACTTTTTTATAAATTCAATAACTATTTCATACTATTGTGTATTGCTTTGGCGTTGTGTTCCATCATATTGTAGTATGAATTTCCTTTAGAGTCTTTTTTACCTATAGAATCTGTAAAGACTTCTTCTTTAATCTCAAGGTTCGTTTCTTCAGCTAATGTTTGCATACTTTTCTTATCTACACTTGTTTCTACGATTAATGATGATAGATGATTGTTTTTAACAAAATTAATGGCTTGTTTCATTTGATCTGGAGTACCCTGTTTTTCTGTATTAATTTCCCATATGTAACCTGGTTTTATATGATACGTTTTTGCAAAATATTTAAATGCACCTTCACTTGTAATGAATGCTCGTTTGTTCTCATCTATATCATTAAATTCATTTTTCATTTTGCTATGTAATTTATTAAGTTTATTTGTATAATTATCTGCATTCGATTTATAATCTTTACTATATTTTCCATCTATTTTACTCAGATGTTTTTCGATAGTATTTACATATTTAATACCATTTTCAATACTTAACCAAGCGTGAGGATCGACTTTGTTTTTATCTCCTTCTCCACCTTTTAAGTAAATAGGTTTTACATCTTCTGTAGCTTGTATAACATTTTTGTCAGATATTTTTTTGCCAGCTTGTTCTAAAGCTTTTTCAAACCAACCATTTCCACTTTCAAGATTAAAGCCATTATATATGATAACATCGGCATCTGTAAGTTCTTTAACGTCTTGTGGTTTGATTTCATATTCATGTGGATCTTGACCAATGGGAACGATACTTGTGACTTTTGCGTTTGATTTAGTTACTTCTTTAGTCATATCAGCAAGTATAGAATTTGTAGTGACGACTTTTAAATGTTTATCATTTTTAGACGAAGATTGACTACATGCACTCAATAATAAGATGACAGCTATGAGTGAAAACAATAATTTTTTCATAATGTACTCCTTATATAAATTTTAATTTAAGTTTATGTATGGCGAACGTAATAATATAAACTAAACAACATACTAATACGATACAAGCGCCACTAGGTAAGTTGTATAGGTAACTAATATACATGGCACAGGCCGCACATATTGCACTAATTGTACTTGCAACAATCATCATTGCTTTTAATGATTTAGTAATTAAAAATGCAGTAGAGCTAGGTGTGATTAGCAATGCAACAACTAAAATAATTCCTACCGTTTGTAAGCTCGCTACAGTAACAAGTGCTAACAACATCATGACAAAGTAATGAATTAATTTAATATTCAATCCACTCATTTTCGCCGCTATTGGATCAAAAGTTGATAAGTGGAGTGGTTTATAAAATATAATGACACAAGCAATCACGATAATACTTACAATGCTCGTTGTATAAAAAGCATTTGAAGTTACTGCTAAAATGTTTCCGAATAGTATATGGTACAAATCTGTAGAGGAATTGATTTGGCTAATGATTATAATACCTAGGGAAAAGAAAGTAGTGAAAATAATACCTATTGCAGCATCATTTTTTGTCTTCGAATGTTGTGAAATATATCCTATTAGTAAACTCGTTAACATGCCTGATACTAAGGCACCTATAAACATTGGAATATTAAATACATAGCTGAGTGCGACACCAGGTAGAACAGCATGGCTCATGGCATCACCCATTAGAGATAAACCTCTTAATATAATAAGACTTCCTACAACCCCGCAAACAATCCCAACTATGATGGCAGTGATTAGAGCTCTACTTAAAAAGTTATATTGAAAGAGTGATGAGATAAATTCGTTAATCATAATGTTACGCCTTCCTTTAAAAATACTTCTTTAATGTTTTCATCAGATAAAGCTTCTGTAGCAGAACCAAAGAATTTTACTGATCGATTGAGGAGGAGGATTCTATCGAAATACGCTTTGGCTTTGTGGATATCATGATGAACAATTAAAATCAGTTTACCTTCTGATCTTAGTCTTCGTAATATTTGAATCATGATTTCTTCACTTTTAAAGTCGATTCCAACGAAAGGCTCATCTAGACACAATAAATCACTATCTTTCATTAAAGCTTTTGCTAAGAGAACACGTTGTAATTGTCCACCACTTAATTGATTTAATGTCTTATCTTTTAAATCAGTTAGTTGCAAATCAGATAATAATTGGTCTCTTTTTATATAAGCTTCATTTGCCATCGGTCTAAACCATCCAGAAGTTTGGTAATAGCCAGTTATTAAGCTGTCTTTAACTGTAATAGGAAAATCTAAATCTAGTTGATTTCTTTGGGGAATGTAAGTTAATTGAGTGAGTTGTTGCTTAATAGGTTTATCATTCCAAAAAGCAAAGCCAGTTGCTTTGAATTCGCCTAAAATTGATTTGATAAACGATGATTTTCCAGCGCCATTTGGCCCCATAATGCCTATTAGCTCTCCTGATGATTGAATTGTTAAGTTAATATCATGCAATATGTGCTGTTGACCTATAAATAAATTCATATTCTTAACCTGTAACATGTTATCACCTTTTTCTAAAAATAAGTTTAGGCTAACCTAAACTATATTTAGATTATATTATAAAATTAGGCGAAGTCAAGAGATAGCTTGTAAAAATAAATCATGGTACAATAAAAATATGATAATAAAAGCGAGGTCAGAGCAGATGTTGACTGAAGAACAAGAAGATTATTTAAAAGCAATTTTTGGATTAAATGGAACGACAGATTATGTATCAAATAAAAACTTAGCTCAAGATTTAGGTATTAAACCGTCATCAGTAAGTGAAATGATGCTGCGTTTAAAAAAAGACGATTATGTAGATATCCGTCCATATAAAGGTGTGAAATTAACACAAAAAGGATTAGACCATACTGCGAATATCATTAAAAGGCATAGACTAATTGAAAGATTTTTAATAGAAGAGTTAGAGTATTCGTGGGATGAAGTACATGAAGAGGCTGAAATTTTAGAGCATCGAGTATCTGATCGTTTCATAGAAAAGATAGATAAGTTGATGGGGTATCCTAAGACGTGTCCACATGGTGGAATAATTCCAAGAGAGAATCAAATTGAAGAATTATATAATACTTCATTGAATGAATTTGAAGTAGGTGACGATGTTATCATTAAACGTGTAATGGACTATGTGAATTTATTAGATTATTTAAGTAATCAAGACTTGAATATAGGTAATATCGTTACAATAAGTAATAAAGATAGCTTAAATCAAATTATAGAACTAAAGTTAAATAATAAAATTATTATGATTAGCGAAACAAATGCATCATATTTGTTTGGAATAAAAAAATAACCAATAAAAAATCGAAAAACTCGATTCTTTATTGGCTTTTTTTATGACCATAAAATATTAAAAGTATACATAACTGCATATACGTTTATTGCAATCCAAATAACACTAAAGACAATAGTAGGGATTTTAGTTAGTTGCTTTAATTGGCTGCCATCCCATTCTTGGATTGATCGTGTGAAAGTTAATAAGAATATCGTGATGCTTGATTGAGCAACTTCGCCTAGCAATGTACCTAAGCCCAAGTGATATATATAAGTGGTGATTTGGCCAAAGTCATGTATATTTGGTGCTGATATGACTTCGTATAATGCAGCAGCTATGACAACTAGTATGATAGTTGGTATAAACTTTTTAGATGTAAGCATAACATAGTATAAAAACATTAAAAGAAGGATAATTAAGAATATTGGTCCAAACGTATGATGTTTAAGCCAAACACCTAAAATAAGCATAATAGATGGCATAATATAACCGAACAATGTTGTTATAACTTGATTTAATCGCGATTTAGAACCCGTGATAGCATAACCTTGTCTACCTGTTTCTGTTCGTTCTTTTCTACGCCATACAACAACTAAATCTTTCGGTTTACCACCGGAAAGTTTATTTGCAATCACATGGCCCATTTCATGAATTAAAATAGGGAAATATCCTAAAATAATATCAATCAAACTTAATATAGGCTGTTGTCTTCTATGATGAACAAATACATATATTAGCGCGATGATCGTAATCGTAACTAATGATATATTGATTGGTTCTGATAAAAAATTCGGTAAAAAATGAATCAAAAATACGTCACCTCGAATAAAATAGTTTAATACTATTCTACACTAAAGTGACGTATTTGTTGTCGGGCTTAAGGCTTAATGTTATTTATTATTTTTCTTACGTTTTAATAACCAAGTTAATAATAACAATATTCCTAAAATAAGTAATATTGAAGCGGTCATGATGATAGGTCTATTATCTTCGCTTGTAACTTTTTCTTTTGTTTGATTAAATTTATGTTTGCTAGGTGACTCCACATTGACTGTTGGTGGACCATAGCTATCATTTAAGAAAGTACGTTTATAATCGATATGGGCTTTACCATCCTCAAGAACAACTTTATAATCTACACCTTTTTGCACAACGTCATAAAGATCTTCTGAAACATAATAAGTTTTACCGTTTATTTTTTGTTTGCCTTTAGATAATACTTTTTTCCATTCATATTCATTGAATGATTTTTCCATTAAGCTGTTACCCATCATATTACGTTCTTTTTCACCACCAACGCTATTATAGTCACCAGCTCCAAGAATGATTTGATTGATTCTTAAACCATCTCTTTTAGTTGAGAGACTATGGTTATAGTCGGCTGTATCACTTGAACCTGTTTTTAGACCGTCCGTGCCTTTTAATGACATATCCGCACCTTCAAGTGAGTGGTTATAAGTATAATAAGTAACGTTTTGAACAGTCGGTGCTACTAATTTTGTATATTCTAAAATATCAGGATACTGCTTTACAAGATGCTGTGCTAGAATTGCGAAATCTCTAGATGTAGAATAATTATCTTCATCTGATTGGTAACGCTTAGCTTTATATTCTAATAATAAATTATTTGATGCGCCATTAGAATTGTAGAACTTTGTATGTTTCATGCCTATTTTTTTAGCAGTTTCATTCATGTAATCAACAAAGTCAGAGTCTAAATCTTTCTTTTGTTGTTTAGAAGCTGTATTTTTATTTGAGTCTTTATCTTTTTTATCTATCTTTTTTGCAGAAGCTAAATTTTCAGCTTTCATAGTCTCTCTACCTAAAATCATCGCGCCGGCATTTGAAGAGTTAGAAACTGTAATTTGCATTAACTCTGAAATAGTATATACATCACCTGGATATAATTTTGTATTACTTAGTTCAGGTAACGTTGATAAACGGTATTCTTCGTTTGTCATTTTAACTTTTGCATTTTTGTCTAATTTACCGCTGTTGATTGCTTTTTCAGTTAAGTATAATGTCATCAACTTAGACATACTAGCAGGAAACCATTTAGCATCTATCTTATATTCATACATAATTTGACCAGTTTCAGAACTGTAATTAATTGCGCCTTCTGGTTCATATATTTCTCCAAGTGAATATCCATTTTCGTTGGCAACAGTTGTTGGAGACTTTGCGTTATCAGCAGCAGATGCATTTTGAGTTACTGGAATGCTCAATATTAGTAGTGCAAAAAATATTAATAGACTTTTTTTCATTAATAAGACCTCTTTATTTATTTTTAAAATTAACTATATCATTCTAACATAAATTAAATAACTTCCGTATAACAAGATAACAAATGAATATTAATTTTTTGTAAAATTAGTTTTCTATAATTAGTATGTATATACCATTTTGCTGTAAAATACAAATATAATCATTATATTTATTGAAGAGGTAGTTAAAATGAAAAATGAAAATCCGTTGATATATTTACTAAAAAAAGTAGATTGGCCTAAACAAATGGTGTTTTGGGCAATGTTTCTATCTATACTAGGCAGTCTAAGTGGTTTACTTGTACCATTATTTACCGGGAAATTAGTGGATACATTTAATGCAGAAAATTTAGATTTACGCATGGTATGGCTATTTATAGGGATATTCTTAGCTAATGCTGTTTTGAGCGGTATAGGTACGTATTTATTAAGTAAAATTGGTGAGAAAACTATTTACTCTATTAGAGCAAAGCTTTGGCAACATCTCATCAACTTAAAAATGAGTTTTTTTGATAAGAATGAAAGTGGCCAATTAATGAGTCGTATTACTGATGATACGAATGTAATTAATTTATTTATTTCTGAAAAGGCGCCAAGCGTATTACCTTCTTTATTAACGCTGATTGGTTCTATTGTTATGTTGTTCATTCTCGATTGGCAAATGACACTCATTACTTTTATTATTTTACCGATTTTTATAGGCATCATGATTCCACTAGGGAAGAAAATGGGCAAAATTTCTAAAGAAACACAAACTGAAATTGCTAAATTTAGTGGATTGCTGGGTAGAGTATTAACTGAAATGAAGTTAGTGAAAGTAACAACTTCAGAAACAAACGAATTAGAAAAGACGAAAGTAACTTTATTAAGTATATATAATTTAGGTTTGAAAGAAGCTAAAATAAGAGCGATTATATCACCATTATCAGGAATTATAATGACGGTTACCGTCGCTATAATATTAGGATTTGGTGGAATAAGAGTATCAAGTGGCGCAATTACAGCAGGAACTTTAGTTGCGATGATTTTCTATGTTATACAATTATCAGCACCAATTTTAAGTTTCTCAATGTTCATTACGGACTATAAAAAAGCAGTTGGGGCAAGCGAAAGAATATATGAAATATATCAAGAAGAAATCGAAAAAATTGGGATAGATTCAAATCGTCCTGTAGCCGACCATCAAGACATAACATTCAAAAATGTTTCATTTGGATATGAAGATAATCTCGTTATTAAAGATTTATCATTATCTATCCATTCTGGAGAAGTTACAGCATTTGTAGGACCATCAGGATCAGGGAAAAGTACATTGTTCAGTTTAATTGAAAGATTGTATCCACTAGAGCACGGGGAAATATTATATGGTAACGAGTCTATACAAGATATATCTTTGAAATATTGGAGACAGAAAATTGGATATGTCATGCAATCTAATGCAATGATGTCAGGTACGATAAGAGATAATCTTACATATGGAATTAATGAAGCGGTAACTGATGAAACACTTATACATTATACAAAAATGGCACGTTGTTATGACTTTATAATGGAATTTCCACAAGGATTTGAAACAGAAATAGGAGAAAGAGGTACTAAATTATCAGGAGGACAGAGACAGCGAATAGATATAGCAAGAAGTTTCATTAAGAACCCTGATATTTTACTATTAGACGAAGCAACAGCTAATTTAGATAGTGAAAGTGAATATTATATTCAACAAGCATTGAATGAACTTATGAAAGATAGAACTACGATAGTAATAGCACATAGACTAGCAACAATAAAGAAAGCAAGTCAAATAATTTTCTTAGATAAAGGAGAAATTACCGGTGCAGGTACACATAGTGAGTTAATAACAACACACGATAAGTATAGACATTTCGTAAATACGCAAAGCCTAACGGAATAAAAATATAAAATTAAGAATGTAATAGAACTTGGTATATGAGAACAACTAAAAATCACAAAATAGAGTCTAGACAATAAATTGTCTAGGCTCTATTTTGCGAGTGGAGAAAGATACGGTGTGGGAAAGAACTTGGTTGTGGAGTTTAGATTGGGCTAACTAGCAGAATTCCGAATAGTGCTGCTTAGACACTAGTTCTTACGGACATTACTCAGAATTATGTCCCTAACACAATATTAAGTAGAAAATTAATTTTCAAATCAGTGACAATAATGTAAACGCAACCATTCAAGTAGATAAAGAGTTTGTAAAAAATCGTAAAAATCTATATAAAATTTATCGTGAATATTTCACATAATATGCGCTAAAGCTATTGACCCAGGGTTTTGGAGATGTTATATTTATATTGTGAAAAACATCACAAATATAAAAGATGCGCATCTTAAAAAATAAAAAAGAAAGAAGTTGTTCGTTGTGTTATTAAATAATATTAATCCATTAGATAATGTAACTTTATCAGCACTTGTCGCTAGTATACCGATTATATTATTTTTATTATGTTTAACAGTTTTTAAAATGAAAGGTATATATGCATCAATTACAACACTTGTCGTAACTTTATTAATTGCATTTTTTATATTTGATTTACCAAAAACTGTAGCTGTTGGTGCTGTAACTGAAGGGTTTTTCCAAGGTATTCTTCCTATTGGTTATATTGTTGTAATGGCGGTATGGCTATATAAAGTTTCTATTGGTACAGGTCAATTCAGCATTATTCAAGATAGTATTTCTGGGATATCTCAAGATCAGCGTATACAATTACTATTAATTGGATTTAGTTTTAATGCATTTTTAGAAGGTGCTGCTGGTTTTGGTGTTCCGATTGCAATTTGTAGTGTGCTATTAATTCAAATTGGATTTAGACCGTTACAAGCTGCAATGTTATGTTTAATTGCAAATGGTGCTGCTGGTGCTTTTGGTGCAATTGGTATACCAGTTGGAATAGTGGATAGTTTAGGTTTACATGGTAATATTACGGCATTAGAAGTTTCTCAAATATCAACACTTACATTGCCTATTATGAATTTCTTTATTCCTTTCTTATTAATTATGATTTTAGATGGATTAAAAGGTGTTAAAGAAATTTTACCGATGATATTAGTTGTAAGTTCAACTTATACAGTTTTACAAGTACTCATTACTTATTTCCAAGGTCCAGAACTTGCTGATATTATTCCACCATTATTATCAATGGTTGCATTAGCAATATTCTCAAAATTTTATCAACCTAAAAATATTTATAGAGTTACTGATCAAAAAGTTATGCAACCGAAAAAGCATTCTGTTAAAACGATCTTATATGCATGGAGCCCGTTCTATATATTAACTATTTTTGTCATGATATGGAGTGCGCCATTCTTCAAAGGATTGTTTGCAGAAGAGGGTTTATTATCATCATTAGTATGGAACATTAGTATTCCTGGAACATTAAATGAAATTACAAATAAATTAATTACATTAAAAATAGACATATTTAGTGCAACAGGTACTGCGATTTTAATATCTATTATCATTACAATTCTAATATCTAAACATTTTAAATTTAGTGAAGCGTTTAAATTATTAGGCTTAACAATTAAAGAATTATGGCTACCAATTTTGACGATATGTTTCATTTTAGCGATTGCTAAAATTACTACTTACGGTGGTTTAACAGGTGCTATGGGACAAGGTATTGCGAAAGCTGGTAGTGTATTCCCATTACTTTCACCTGTATTAGGTTGGATTGGCGTATTTATGACAGGATCTGTTGTTAATAACAATACGTTGTTTGCACCAATTCAAGCAACTGTAGCAAGTCAAATTGGCACAAGTGGCCCATTACTAGTTGCAGCAAATACTGCTGGTGGTGTAGCAGCTAAACTTATTTCACCACAGTCAATAGCAATTGCAACAGCAGCAGTAGGTGAAGTTGGTAAAGAGTCAGAATTACTCAAAATGACTTTGAAATATAGTATAGGATTTTTAATATTCATATGTGTGTGGACATTCATATTAGCGATGATTTTATAATAATAAACAGGGAGCGGTTATAATGAAACAATTTAAAGGAAACAAAGTTGTATTAGTAGGAAATGGTGCAGTAGGTTCTAGTTATGCATTCTCAATGATCAATCAAGGTATTTGTGATGAATTTGTCATCATAGATTTAGATAAGAAGAAAGTAAATGGAGATGTTATGGATTTAAACCATGGAACAATTTATGGTCCTTCTCCAGTCAAAGTAAAAGCAGGCGAATATAAGGATTGTAATGATGCTGATTTAGTCGTGATTTGTGCGGGTGCGGCTCAAAAACCTGGTGAAACAAGATTGGATTTAGTAGCAAAAAATATGAAAATCTTTAAAGCTATAGTCGATGAAGTTATGAGTTCTGGATTTGATGGAATCTTCTTAATTGCTACAAATCCAGTAGACATCTTAACTTATGCAACAATGAAATTCTCTGGTTTGCCAAAAGAACGCGTTATCGGTTCAGGTACAATTCTTGATACAGCAAGATTCAGATATTTATTAAGCGAAGAATTTGATGTAGCACCACAAAGCGTACATGCAAATATTATTGGAGAACACGGAGATTCTGAGCTACCTGTATGGTCACACGCAAATATTGCAGGTAAGCCATTAAGATCTATAATAGAAAAAGATGAAACACGTAAACATAGAATAGAAGAAATTTTTGTTCAAACTAGAGATGCAGCTTATGAAATTATTGAAGCAAAAGGTGCAACATACTATGGAGTTGCAATGGGGCTTATGCGTATTACTAAAGCAATTTTAAACAATCAAGATGTAGTGTTAACTGTTTCTGGATATCTAGAAGGTGAATATGGACATGAAGGTGTTTATATCGGTGTACCAGCTTTAATTAATAGATCTGGTATTAAAGAAATAATCGAAATGCCTTTAAACGAAGAGGAAAAAGCATTATTTGATAACTCTGTTAAAGTACTAAAAGATATACAAGCACCATTCGAAGTACAATTTTAATATAAAAATTTATCCTTGCAGGAGTGGGACGACGAAATCTTTTTATAAAACTAGATTTCTATCCCACTCCCTTTTTGTATTTGAAATAGGCATGTTGAGGGGATTTGCTGATTATGGTAGTATCTATATGTCTGCTGAAAAATAAAAAGGAGGTAAGGTCATGAAAAATAGATTATTACGAGATATGATATTAATACTAGTAGGATCATTCATATTTGCTACTGGGGTAAATGCCTTTATTATATCAGCTAATTTAGGTGAAGGTGGCGTAACCGGGGTTTCTTTGATTCTACTTTATGCTTATGATATTTCACCAGCGTGGTCAACGTTTATACTAAACGCTATTTTAATCGCGTTAGGGTATAAATTTTTAAGTAAGAGAAGTACAATTTATACAATAATAGCGGTTATTGCAATATCGGTATTTTTAGGTCTGACAGGTTCATGGGTTGTTGAGACACACGAAATATTAATTAACACAATCTTTGGCGGATTTATGGTCGGTCTAGGTATTGGTTTAATAGTGTTATCTGGCGGAACAACTGCTGGAACAACAATCCTAGCAAGAATAGCTCATAAATATTTAGATGTTAATACATCATATGCTCTTCTATTCTTTGACCTTATCGTAGTCATGTTCTCACTAACTGTAATGCCGTTAGAAAAAGCATTACTAACAGTGATATCTTTATACGTTGGTACTAAAGTTATGGACTTTGTTATTGAAGGTTTAAACCCTAAAAAAGCCGTAACCATTATATCTCAAAATCCTGATCAAATTGCTAAAATGATAGATGAGCAAATTGGAAGAGGATGTACGATTTTAAATGGTAGAGGATATTATTCGAAAAAAGATACGGATGTTTTGTATGTAGTAATTGCTAAAACGCAACTTTCTAGAACTAAACGTATGATCAAGAAATTCGACGAAAATGCATTTGTAGTTGTCCATGATGTGAGGGACGTACTCGGAAATGGTTTCCTTGTGGATGAATAATTTAAAAAAACAAGCTAAGAAAAAGGGGATTCTTAGCTTGTTTTTATTTGTCTCAAAAGTGAATATAACGTGAAAATATTCATTAAATGATAGAAAAAGACCCCATTAAATGTTATAATACATAGATATGAATGATGATAATGATTATCATTTACAAAAAAATACAAATAAGCATAATAAATAGAGTCTATTTTTAATAGAAAGAGGGTTCTTTATGAATCGTTTAACGGGAGAAGCCATTTCAATAGGTTATGGTGAAAAATTAATAGTTAATGATTTAAACTTAGAAATACCTGATGGTAAAGTAACTTCTATAATCGGTCCAAATGGCTGTGGTAAATCAACTTTACTTAAAGCATTAAGCCGTATTTTAAATGTACAAACTGGAGAAGTTTTACTTGATGGAAAGAACTTACATTCAACTTCTACAAAAGAAATTGCTAAAAAAATTGCGATATTACCTCAGTCTCCTGATGTTGCAGATGGATTAACAGTTGGTGAACTGGTTTCTTATGGACGATTTCCTCATCAAAAAGGTTTTGGTAGATTATCTAAACAAGATAAAGAGGAAATAGAGTGGGCTTTAAACGTTACCGGAACTCATGATTTTAAATATAGAGCAATAAATGATTTAAGTGGTGGTCAAAGACAAAGAGTATGGATTGCTATGGCGCTTGCTCAAAAAACAGATATCATTTTCTTAGATGAGCCAACAACATATTTAGATATTTCACATCAACTTGAAATTCTAGAACTTGTTCAAGAATTAAATAGAGAACAAGGTTGTACGATTATCATGGTTTTACATGATATCAACCAAGCAATACGTTTTTCTGACCATTTAATAGCTATGAAATCTGGAGAAATAGTTGCTCAAGGTCAAACAGAAGAAGTGTTAACAAACGAGATTTTAGAAGAAGTGTTTAACATTGATGCTGAACTTTCAACAGATCCTAGAACTGGTAAGCCAATGCTTGTAACATATAATTTACTATGTAAACATTACACAAAGTTATAAAAGGATGGCAGCCTGATGACTCAATCAAAAACAATTAAAGAAAATCGCTATCCTATTATTTTAACAGTTACAATTATTTTACTTGTAGCTGTTTTACTTCTGTCATTTTTATTCGGAGCAAAAACAACTTCGATTCAAATGGTTTATGATGCAATTTTCAACTATAATCCTCAAATAGAGGAACATAATATTTTAAGAGAAATACGAATTCCAAGAGAAATTGGAGCAGTTATTGTCGGAATGGCACTGGCAGTATCTGGAGCTGTAATGCAGGGGGTTACACGTAATGGCTTAGCTGATCCTGGCTTATTAGGACTTAACGCTGGAGCAAGTATGATGCTTGCACTAACTTTAGCAGTAATACCAAGTGCAGGGTACTTTACACTTATGCTTGCAGGATTTGTTGGAGCTGGAATTGGTGGGGTACTTGTAATGAGTGTCGGTTCATCTAAACGTGGTGGATTTAGTCCAATGAGACTTGTACTTGCAGGTGCTGCAGTATCTGCGCTATTGACTGCTGCAAGTGAAGGAATCGCATTAATATTTAAATTAAATCAAACATTAACATTTTGGAGTGTTGGTGGTGTAAGTGGTACAACGTGGAAACAACTTATGATTTCAACGCCGATAGTTGTTGTTATTTTAATAGTGTTAATTATGATGAGTAGACAACTTACAATACTTAGTTTAGGTGATACACTTTCAAAAGGTTTGGGACAAAATAGTACTGTTGTTAGGTATACGAGTTTAATTGCTACAATATTATTAGCAGGTATAGCTGTATCTATTGTAGGTCAAATTGCTTTTGTAGGCTTAATGGTTCCTCATATTGTTAGATTTATGATAGGGACAGATTATAAACGCGTTATCCCTTTATCAGCAGTATTAGGTGGATTTATTCTTCTATTTGCAGATATGATTGCGAGAATGTTAGGAGAAGCACCAATTGGAGCAGTTATTTCAATTATTGGTGTACCGTTCTTCCTTTATCTTGTAAGAAGGGACGGTAAAATATTATGATACATCCTAAAATAATTCGAAAACAACGCATAACTTTTACCATTTTAGTAGTCGTACTCATCGCATCAATGGGATTTGCGATGACAACTGGCGAATTTAAGATGTCATTTGTCCAATTTTTCAAAACAATTTTAGGTCAAGGTAACGAACTAGATACTATGATTTTGTATGAATTTAGAATGCCAAGAATGCTTATTACAATCTTAGCAGGAGCAAGCTTAGCATTGAGTGGTGCAATACTTCAAAGTATTACAAAGAACCCACTAGCAGAGCCTGGTATATTGGGTATTAATGCAGGAAGCGGCTTTATGATTACATTGTTTTTAGTAGTTGGTACTATCAAAGCAGGCGATTTTGTATATGTATTACCACTTGTAAGTATGCTAGGTGGTTTAGCTACAGCTATGGTAATATTCATCTTTAGTCATAAAAAAGGTGAAGGAATAAACCCAGTGAGAATGGTATTAATCGGTGTGGGTTTATCAACTGCATTAAGTGGGGCATCTATTACAATCATGTCTACTTTTGACCAAGATCAAATGGAATTTATAGCAAGATGGTTTGCAGGTAATATATGGGGAGACGAATGGCCATTCGTGTTTGCATTTGTACCTTGGTTAGCAATCGTTATGCCATTCTTGTTTTATAAAGCGAATGTATTAAATGTCTTAAGCACAAACGAACAAGTTTCAGTTGCTTTCGGTATTAATAATAATAAAGAAAGAATCCTTCTCGTATTCTTAGCTGTTGTGTTATCATCTGCAGCAGTTTCAGTAGCAGGGGGAATTGGCTTCGTAGGATTAATGGGGCCACATATTGCTAGAAGTATAGTAGGACCAAGACATCAACTATACTTACCAATAGCCGTGTTAAACGGTGCAATATTGTTAGTCGTAGCAGATACAATTGGTAAAATTGTATTGGAGCCTAATGGACTACCAGCAGGAATTATCGTTGCAATAGTTGGAGCACCATATTTCTTATATTTAATGCAAAAATCAACACATATATAAAATGCTTTCAATCTGAATTAATTCGGATTGAAAGCATTTTTTATTTTTGAATATAGTATACTAGTATACTGTACAGACTTAAAAAATCCAGTTTCAAATAAAATTTTAACTAAAAATATAAATTAAATATAAAATATTGTTTCCGAAATCATTTTAGGGGTATAACTATGAGTAGTAATAGAACTTTACATAGGAGGTGCAGTTGCCAGTGAGAAGATTAAAGAATTTTTTCCTAGGCTTGTTCATAATAGTAGTTGTAGGCACGCTTCTTTTTATGTACTTGGATATTAGCCAAATTAAGAGCTATCAACAACAGTTATTAAAATATAATTGGTTTGAACCTACATTGATTGCTTGTGCTGGCGTATTAATATTCTTTGGTTTACTAATGTTCTTTGCGACATTTAAACCAACACATAAGAAACCAGGCTTACACCGTGACTACGAGGATGGTCACATATATATTACGAGAAATTCAGTTGAAAAATGTGTTTATCGTACAATTCAAAAATACGATCAAGTTCGTCAACCAAATGTTGTTGCTAAACTTTATAACAAGAAGAACAAATCTTATGCAACAGTTAAAGCTGATTTCTTTGTAGTTTCAGAGACAGGTGGTATTCAAACATTAACTGATCGTATCAAATCGGATATTAAAGAAAATGTTGAACATTTCTCTGAAATACCAGTGAAAAATATCGAGATTAATGTAAGAGATCAGAAAACGAGTGATACAAGAGTGTTATAAGACAAGGATAGGAGGTTCCGGTTATGCCAAATGAAAATCAAGATCCGAATCAATTCATTAATTTTATTAAAGAATATAAATGGAGAATTATTGGTTTTATAGCGATGTTAATTTTAGCAGTTTTATTTTTAACTATTGGTTTTTGGAAAACAGTTTTAATTCTTGTCCTATGTTTAATAGGTGTGGGGCTAGGGTATATTAAAGACTGTACACAGCAGTTTTTAAATTTCCTTAACAGAATTAGTTAGACTGCTAAATATATAAATAAAAAAATTAAAACAAATTATAAACTAAGGGAGAGAATTTATTATGGCAAACGTAGACAACAACAAAGCAAAAAGCAGTTACAATGAACAAACTGGTGTAAACGAACAAGAACGTGAAGTTCAGCAACAACAAGCTCAAGCTCAAGAACCACAATTTTCAAATACATTATCTTTCTCAGATGAAGTAGTAGAAAAAATTGCTGGAATTGCTGCAAGAGAAGTTAAAGGTATTTTAGATATGAAAGGCGGATTTGCATCTAGCTTTACTGACCGTTTTACTTCTGGAAATAACGTAACACAAGGTGTAACTGTTGAAGTAGGAGAAAAACAAGCAGCTGTAGACTTAAAAGTTATTTTAGAATATGGTGAATCAGCTCCTAGAATCTTCAAAAAAGTGTCAGACTTAGTTAAAGAACAAGTTAAACATATGACTGGCCTTGAAGTTGTTGAAGTTAACATGCATGTTGATGATGTAATGAGTAAAAAAGAATACGAACAAAAAAACGCATCTTCTAATGAAGAAAACCAATCACAAAATGGTAAAGAATTACAATAATAGATATAAAAAAAGCGACCGGAAATTTTTCGGTCGCTTTTTATTATACTTGTTGTGATTTAGGTTTCTTTTTAAGTGTTAAGCAAATTAAAAATGCGATAAAGCTTAATACAGCTGCTACATATAAGCTTGACACGACATTAAAGTAAGATACAAAAATGCCTCCTAATAATGAACCTGCCCCAATTCCTGCATTTAAACTAGACATGTTCCAACTCATAGCAGCACTAGTATCTCCTTCTATTTGAGAGATAATACCTATTTGAATTGGTGGATTCGATCCCCATTGAACGATATTCCATAAGAATACACCTACTAGAGTAATAATTAATATAGGTAAAAATGATTGGAAAATAAGCATTAATACTGTGTAAGTGCTTAATGAAATTAACAACCATTTCTTGCTTCCTAATGAGTCTGTAATATATCCTCCTAATGATGTTCCAAGAATTGCACCAAGTCCCGCAACGAGCAATACAATGGAAACAATATTTAAGTCATATCCATAAATTGATAATAATGGACTGATATATGTTACGACAACATAATTAGCTGCAAGTATTAAGAAAGTGATACTTAAATATTTAACAATTTCAAGTTTGTCAATAATCTTATAGCCTTGATTTTGTTGAGATGATTCAACTGTATCTATTTTATTACTTGCTACATTAAATGCGATTAATATAATAGCTGCAACCCCGACAAGTGATATAAATACAAATGACATTCTCCAACCTACTAGGTCACCAATTTTTGTACCTAGTGGAACACCTAATACATTGGCGGCACTGAAACCTGTATACACGAGTCCGATCATTTTGCCTCGTTCACTTGGGTTAGAATATACGACAGTTAATGATAAAATCTTAACAACTATAATAGCTGCAGCGGCAGAAGATAATATTCTACCTAAAACTAATATTGTAAAATTAGGTGAGAAAGCGATGATACAGTTTCCTAATATGAAAATAGCCATGCTTACTAATAAGACGGTCTTTGGTGATATGTTCTTTGTGACTTTAACAAGTATTGGTCCACTTATCGCGAACGTTAATGCATAAACTGTTACGAGTTGGCCAACTATTGCTTCAGATACATTTAAATCTTTACTCATTAAAGTAAGAATCCCCGCAATCATCAATTCAACCATTCCTACGACAAATACGCTTAACATAAATGTGATTAATCGAGCTTTCGACATCATATAACTCCTTCTCTTTGACATATAATCATGATTATAACAGTGTGATTTGTAAAAATACAGATAAAATTTAATACCCGAACAATCGTAATGTCTGTACATATTTTATGTATAAAATTAATTGAAAAAGTGATAATCATCAATATATCATACGGATAATATTCAATTGATTGAATATTTAAAAATATTAAAGTTAAGATTTACAAAATTTTATTGCGTATTATTATCTCATTTCGCTTTTATTTTTCTAAAAATTAATGACAGCGCTTACATAAAAATATATAATAAAATTAGGGATGAATAGTATTGAATATTTATTAATTATTGTGTATAGTTAGTCTTGCGAAAAGGAGAGAAAGTATGAAACAATCGAGTGTTTTAGTGGGAAGGTTAAAATTTATAATATTATCATTATTAGGGATTTACCTCTTTTTAGTTCCAATAACAGTAACAGACGATAAAGGTAATCCAGAGACTAGTTTACCTGTTGCATTTTTAGCAAATACCGTTTTAGGTTGGATAGGGGATTATGCAGGATTAATTATTATGCTCTTAATATGTTTTTCTGCAGTGATGACATTAATTTATTCTACTGTATTTAGTAGTTCTACTAAGAGATCTATAACTAATGAGCTATTTAATGTGAATTGGATATGGGTTGTAATACGCATAATAGGTGCTATATTTGCCATTTGTATATATTTCGATTTTGGACCGGGCATTGTAGTGAACGAAAATACAGGTTTAATGGTTTATAATGATTTATTACCAACTTTACTAGCTGTATTTTTCTTTGCAGGTCTATTCCTTCCATTGTTGATGGACTTTGGTTTATTAGAATTTTTAGGACCAATGTTTGCACCTGTCATGAGACCAGTGTTTAAATTACCAGGAAGATCTACAGTTGATAACCTTGCATCTTTTATTGGCGATGGAACAGTTGGTGTTATGATTACAAGTCAGCAATACGAACAAGGGTTTTATACTAGAAGAGAAGCTACTGTAATAGCAACGACATTTTCAGTTGTGTCTATTACATTTGCGATTGTTATTGCTCAAACAATCGGTTTAATGGATTATTTCTTCCAGTTTTATTTATCAGTTATTATAGCTTGTATTGTTGCAGCATTTATAATGCCTAGAATTTGGCCGTTGAAGCAAATTCCTGATCAATATTCTGATGGAAGTACTGAACAATTAAACGAAAAAATACCTAAGACTCATAATCCTATTACATGGGGATTTGAACAAGCAACAGAAAAAGCAGTTAAATCACCAGGAGTAAAACAATTCTTTGTTAATGGTGTTAAGACAGTTTTAGATATGTGGTTAGCTGTACTGCCTGTTGTAATGACAATTGGTACTTTAGCAACAATTGTTGCAGAATATACACCAACATTCAGTATTCTTGGAGCACCGTTTGTTCCATTACTAGAATTAATGCAAATTCCATATGCTAAAGAAGCATCTGAAACATTATTAATCGGTTTTGCAGATATGTTCTTGCCATCACTACTCATTAGTGATGTACCAAGTGATATGACAAGATTTATTGTAGGTGCGTTAAGTATTTCTCAATTAATTTATTTATCTGAAGTAGGGGGCGTAATACTTGGTTCTAAAATACCAGTTAGCCTAGGGAAACTCTTTATGATTTATATTATACGTACAATAATTGCTCTTCCAATTATTGTTATACTAGCGCATATATTCTTTTAATAAAAATGTCGACAAAGTTTTAGACTTTGTCGACATTTTTTTATTCACATCAGTACTTTTTATTTTGGTTCGATAGTTGTTTCTACTTTTGCAATAGCAATCTCTGATCCTAACATTGGTGATTCACCTTTGTCTTTATTAGAATCGCCATCACGATTATGTGCTTGTTTGAAAGCATCACTATTTTTCCAAACTTCAAAGTCTTCTAATTCTTCCCACCACATGTTTACGTGTAATTCGTCGTTCTCTTCTATATCTTGCATATTCCAAGTTTCTACTTTAATGAAACCTTTCATTTCTTGCAAAGCGCCACCTTTAGTAAACATTGGTGCTAATTTTTCTGCATAACCTTTTTTTATTTTAATTCTGTTTGTTACTACATACATATTAATCGCTCCTATTCCTTTGGTGTAGGGTTTGTTGCCCAAATTTGTGCTGTCTTCATAAATGTTCTTGGTTGTAATTTCAATTGTGCTATTACAACGTCTGCTACATCTTCAGGGTGTGTCATTGTATCTTCTTGTAATTGAGTTTCACCTATCAAATCAGTAAGAACGGCTGATGGTGTTAAATAAGACACGCGAATATTATGCTTTCTCATTTCTTGCATAATACCTTCAGTCATTCCAATTACAGCATACTTAGTAGCAGAGTAAACACTGCTTGTAGCATTTGCTTTTAATCCAGACATAGATGCAATGTTTATGACATCACCACTTTTTTGTTTAACTAAGTAAGGTAATGATTCTTGTAATACATAGTAAATTCCTTTAACATTCGTTTCAAATAATTGATCGAATTCTGATTCACTAACTTCTAAAAATGAATTAGTTTTCATTATACCTGCATTATTAATAACAATATCAATTGAACCGAGTGCATGATATGAGTCTTCGATAAAGCGTTGGACATCTTTATGATGTGCTATGTTTGTTTCTTTATAAAAAACTTTAACGTCATATTGTTTTAATTCATTGGCAGCTTCTTTTAAAGTTTCGACATTTCTACTCGCTATTGCTACATTGACACCTTCACGAGCTAAAGCTATAGCAATAGACTTACCTATACCTTTAGAACCGCCTGTAATAATGGCGTTTAGCCCATTTAATTCTCTTAACATAATTAACATCACTCCTCATCCATATGTTAGCACGCATTGAAAATGTATCATAATATTTAATATGAATATGACATAAATAACACCGCGAAGTCGATTAATAAGGACTTCGCGGTGTTTATTTTAAATGATAGAAGATTCAAACTTACGCTTTCGTTAGTTCGTTATATACCTTCTTATCAGCATGTGTATAAATAATGTATTCTTTTTCACTTGTTTCAATGATCACGCGATTTGTTTTACCAAAAGTTGAACCAATTCTTACGATATGATCCTGATTTTCATTAGACAAAGCGTGAATATCCTGATCTTCCTTAATGTCTTTAATTTCATTATTTGGAATTGTAATATCAGCGACTCTCCATTGAATATGAACTTGATTGTTGTCTTTAGATACTCTCATTGCCATAACTAACACATCCTTTTGTTTGATGACTACATCATAACGCATTATGTATCCGTTTTCAACAGATAATAAAGAAAATGTGTCATGTTTTTTATTTAATATGTCATACTAATTAAATAAAGTATTTTTATGCAATATATTGAATAACTATTTACAAAGAGGATTTTGTATTGTAATATTATCTTTATAAATAAATAAGGAGCTGGTTTCATTGGGACGAAGATATCTATGTTAAAGGAATTAAATAAGACGAGTTTTTTAAAAGAAGTTGATTTTTCTAAAGAAGAATTAGAAACACTTATTGATTTAGCTATAGAATTAAAATTCAAAGAAAAGCATCAGATCCCACACCGTTTTTTAAGCGGAAAACATATTGCTTTATTATTTGAGAAACAATCTACAAGAACACGTTCTGCTTTTACAGTAGCTGCTACTAAAATGGGGGCGAATATTTCTTATCTTGGTAAAGAAGATTTACAACTTGGTAAGAAAGAATCTGTAGAAGATACAGCAATTGTATTAGGTTCAATGTTTGATGGCATTGCTTTTAGAGGTTATGAACAAAAAACTGTAGAAGACTTAGCAAAATATTCAAAAGTACCAGTTTGGAATGGATTGACGAATGAGTGGCATCCAACACAGATGTTAGCTGACTTTTTAACTATTAAAGAGCATTTTGGTACATATGAAGGAAAGACTTTGACTTTTATCGGGGATGGTCGTAATAATATTGCAAATTCATTGCTTGTAACAAGTGCGATACTTGGCGTAAATATCCATATAGTAGCGCCAAAAGAATTGCATCCTAATAAAGAAATTCAAGAGATGGCCAAATCACTTAGCGAAAAATCTCAAAGCGAAGTGTTAATTACGGATGATATTCAAGAAGGTATTTACGGAAGTGATGTCATATACACAGATGTATGGTGTTCAATGGGGGAAGAAGACAAACTTGAAGAACGCTTTGAATTATTAAAGGATTATCAAGTGAATCAGAACCTTATAAATTTAACAGGAAAAAATGATACTTTATTTTTACATTGCTTACCTGCCATTCATGATTTGAATACAGAAATGGGGGCACTCTGTTTCGAAAAATTTGGTGTAACGTGTATGGAAGTAACTGATGACGTATTCAGATCAGACTATTCTAAAGTATTTCAACAAGCAGAAAATAGAATGCATACAATAAAAGCATTATTAGCTACTACGTGTGGAGAAATATTTTAAAGTGAAAAAAGAGTGGGTGAGAAATCTTTTTATACAATTAGATTTCTCACCCACTCTTTTTTATTTAAAAATCTTTTATTAATTTCTTTCGATTACGATTGATTTCAACATATTTAGTATAGCTATAAAGAATTATACCTGCCCAAATAAATATAAATGTAATTAACTGGTCAACATCAAAATGTTCACCAAGTAGGAAAATACCTATAAAGAACATAAGAGTAGGACCGATATATTGAATGAACCCAGTTAGTGAAAGTGGTATTCTTCTAGCTCCAGCACTAAATAGTATAAGTGGTATTGCAGTTATTGCGCCAGACAGTAATAACCAACCACTAGAATGATTCATTCCAAAAGTAATAGCATCATTTTGTGATAAGTAGAATATATAAATAAGTGCTGCTGGTAATGTGACAATACATTCTATTGTAATACTACTAAAAGCATCGATATCTACTACTTTCTTAATTAACCCGTACAATGCAAAGGAAGTTGCTAAAAGTATCGATACGTACGGAAATTCACCGACTTGGAAAGTCATATAAATTACACCTATAAACGCTAGTGCAATTGCGATCCATTGTGCTTTTGAGAAACGTTCTCCTAAAAATATAAAAGCTAGGAATATACTCATTAAAGGATTTATGTAATAGCCTAAACTCGCTTGGAGCACGTGATGGTTATTAACTGCCCAAATAAATGTACCCCAGTTAACTGTAATAATATAACCTGCAGCAATAATCGCTAATAACATTTTTTTTTGCTTAAATAATTTAATTGTTGCATTTTTGAACATTGATAGTTGTTTAGTAAATGTTAATAACAACAACATGAATACAGCGGACCATATTATGCGGTGGGCTAGTATTTCGAATGGAACGATTTCATTTACGAGGTTCCAGTATATTGGAAGAATACCCCAGATTATATATGCGAAAGTTGCATACATAATACCTTTTTTAAATTCTGACATTGTTTATGACTCCCATTGTGATTGAATAACTTCTGCTTGATCGTGATAAATGTTTGAAGCAATATTTGCAAGTAATCTCGAAGTTCGATTATCAATATCGAATCTTGGTGATAGTTCTGCAATACTAATGCTTGTACTTTTATTTGAATTTGTAACTAACTGTAAAATTGTTTGTACAATTTGAGGTTGTAATCCCATTATACAAGGTGCACTAACAGCAGGTGCATAACTAACATCGATTGAATCTGTACATAATGTTATGAGTATTTCGTCGTATTCTTCAATAAATGAATTAATAGAAGTAATTGTTTCGATAGATAAATGACTACGTAGTTCATCTTCACGTATATACTGTACGCCATATTCATCAGCTCTTTCGAACAATGCTTTTGTATTACCATTTTTTTGTATACCTAATACAAAATAACCGACTTGGTCATCTTGATCTAAAATTTGTTTAAACATTGTTCCAGAAGAAGGTTGTTCATCATAATCTCTCATATCAAAATGCGCATCTATATTGATGATGCCTATTTTTTTGTTTTTATTAGCTCTTCTCACGCCTAAATAATGTCCATATAAAACTTCATGACCGCCACCAACAATGACTGTGAAATGGTTATGTAATAGAATTTTAGAAATTTTATCTCCTAGTTCTTCTTGTGCATCTTCCATTTTAGTTTTGTTGCAAATGACATTACCATAGTCTGTTAAATGTAAATATTCATTATGAATTGGTAAGGGACTCAATGACTTTCTAAAATGTTTAGGACCATCAACAGCTCCTGTTCTGCCATTATTTCTAGAAACACCTTCATCACATTCAAAGCCTATAAGCGCCATGTTTACTTGGTGCTCAAATTCTTTCTTTGGTTGAATATCATCTTTTTCGATATTAATCGAATTCACAATTTGATGAAATCTGAATGCAGAGCGTAAAGATAAGCTATCAGTTCTACCAGTCCATTCATCCTTTTTAACATCTTTATACATAACAAATACCTCCTACATGTTACAATAATTTTTACTAATATCAGTTTATCATGTATGATATTCTTATGTTTTAATATGTGCTTAATTATTTTATAAGAAAGAAGTGTCCTTAATGAGAGAAAAGAAAGAAAAAGCAAAAAGGCCGAGGAGTGATTCAATGAAATGGATTTATGGTCTCTTAACAGTTTGCTTAATATTTCTAGTAGCATGTGACAATCAATCTTCTAAGAATAATGAAACAAATAAAGAAAAGTCGTCAAATGTAAAAACAACAGAAGAAGATACAAATGAAGTTAAAACGAAAGAAGAAAAGCGTATTGACAATAAAACAGTAGAAAAAAATAAAGCTCAAAATAACAAAAGTATAGAAAATAATGAAAAGCAGTCTTCAGAAGAAATTCCAGTAGAAGAAAATGTGAACGGTGTTAAACCTAACAATCATACTGTACCTGAAGAATTCGATACAAAAGTATATAATACTGCAAGAAATTGTTTGTTAAATCAAGGCAATTCTCAAGCAGAGTGTGATGATGTAGAAAGTACAATAGAATTCACGAGAGCTTGGCAAAATTTAAGTCATGATGGTTATTTATGTAATGATGATGGTTGTACTTTGCCTAAAGATGATCAACATCAAGATAATAGTCAACAATCAGATCAAGATTCAAATTATCAAACAGATGAATTGAATACGAATGAAAATAATCATCGAGAAAATCACTCGAATAATAACAATCAACAATATAAAGATACGAATAAAGAACAACAAAAACAAAATCAATCAAATGAAACAACAAATGAAAATGCTAATAATCAAGAGAATTTAAATAAAGCAAGCTAAATAAAAAGCGTTCGTCTCTGTAGACGAACGCTTTTTACTGTGAAATAAGGGGGTTATTTCAACAATGGTATAGGGTTATGTTTAATATGACTTACAACTATAGTTTAACAGGCTTTTATTTCAAATCAATACTTTTGTGATTGTTTTCACAATTTCGTCATTTGAATTTATTTTTTGTGATGTACATCACGATAAAGTCACAAAGTGTTCGTATACTTGTTCGGTATTTTGTGGTAAAATAAATTAAAATGATTTTGAAAAGAGGAAAAATTAATATGACAGGAAAAACACATCTAGCTTGCGGTATATTCATCGGGTCATCATTAAGTATTTATTATGGAGAAGATGTTTTCACTTCTTTTACGATAGTTAGTTTATGCGGCGTTTCAAGTTTAGTTCCAGATATCTGCCATTTTAAAAGTAATATTGGAAAGAAGTTATTTCCAATTAGCTTTATTATAAGATTGATTTTTGGACATCGAACATTTACTCACTCCTTATTATTTTTATTTCTAATATTTTGGGGATTGAATACAATTTCTGCACCAGAACCTTATTTAGTGTCTATAATATTAGGTATGTTGTCTCATATTATTTTAGATATGTTAACGCCTAGAGGTGTGAAGTTATTCTATCCATTAGATGTTTCTGTTAAATTACCAATTGTATTTAAAACAGGTGGGGCAATTGATTTAAGTTTATCTTCTGCCTTTACGATTGTTACAATTATATTATGGTGGAAAGACATTTATCGTTTATTTATATAAATAACGAAAAGAGGCTGAGACAATTAATTGTCCCAGCCTCATTAATATTAATATGTTATTTTCCGAATTTACCTTTTAAATCTTCGCCTTTATCTTTAGCGAAGTCTTTACCTTTTTCTGTGTACTCATCTTTATTTTCGTTTACGTGGTCCTTACCTTTTTCAACTGCTTTGTCTTTTGCGTCGTTGAACTTATCTCCTAAACTCATAATAAAATCCTCCTTGGCCTATTATTAATAGGAATATTTTGTGTTTGAACCAACACATTAATATATTTACCCGTTTATTTTTTAAATAATCATTTTAATTATTATTTTTTTGTGATATTTTTAGACAAATCATTCTAAAGTCGTATAATGATAATGAGTCAAATATTCGGAGGTATTATAATGCTAGATGAAACAATGTTAAAACAACATGGACAAGAGCACTTTTTAGAGTATAGTAAAGTGATGAGTCAGAGTGAGAAAGAACAATTAGATTTAGATATTAATAGATTGGATTTAGATGAAATAAATGATTTATACCAAGATGTATATGTAAATAGAAAACACATTGAAGTTGCAGAAGATATAGAACAAGTTAATTTTGATGTAAAAAATCAATTTACGCTAGATGAGTTGAAGTCTTATAGATCATTAGGAATTAAGGCTATTAAAGAGGGGAAATTCGCTGTCTTATTAATGGCTGGTGGGCAAGGTACTAGATTAGGACATAAAGGTCCAAAAGGTACATTCTCATTTAATGATAAAAGTTTGTTTGAAAGACAAGCTGAACAATTACGTAATTTAACTGAAGAAGTAGGTACGCCAATTCATTGGTACATTATGACAAGTGATGTTAACCATAAAGATACGTTATCATTCTTCCTAGAGCATAAGTATTTTGATTATGACGAAAATTATATTCACTTTTTCAAGCAAGATCACATTGTAGCTTTAACTACGGAAGGTAAATTGATTTTAGACACTGATAAGCATATTATGCGTACACCTAATGGTAATGGTGGTGTGTTTAAATCATTAGAAAAGAATAATCTATTATCAGAAATGAAAGAGAATGGCGTTGAGTATTTATTCCTAAATAACATTGATAATGCATTAGTTAAAGTATTAGATCCAGAATTTGTTGGATATACTATAGAGAAAAATAGTGATGTTACAACTAAATCAATTAAAGCTTACGAAGATGAAAAAGTAGGTCGTATTGTTTCAGTTGATGGAAAAAAACGAGTGCTTGAGTATTCTGAACTAACTCCTGAAGACGTAAATAAACTTGATAATGCTAATATTGGTATTCATGTGTTTAAAGTTGATTTTCTAATTGATACAGCATCTAAACCACTTCCTTATCATTTAGCTGTTAAAAAACTTAAGCAATTAGATGAAGATTTCAGCGTAGTTGAAATTGAATCATTAAAGTTTGAATTATTCTACTTTGATATTTTTCAATATGCTCAAACTTTCGCTACACTTCAAGTAAATAGAGATATAGAATTTAGTCCTTTAAAAAATAAAGAAGGAAAAGATAGTATAGAAACAGCTCAAAAAGATTTAGAAAATAATCAACTTTTATAAAAGAGGTATATGAATGGATCAAATAAATAATACGCAGTCTCATCCTAGAAAAGACGGGAAAGTTAAAGAAGCATTTAAAGATATAATGCCACTCTCATTTGGAGAGGAAGTAGGAAATGCAGTTTCTCATGGTATACCAGCATTTTTACTTTTATTCTTCTTACCGTACGCAGCTGTTGAAAGCTATATTAATGATGGTGCACTTAAATCAACAAGTGTATCTATATACATTATTAGTATTATGCTTATGTTCTTATCATCAGCAGTTTATCATTCAATGTCTTCATCTTCACCTCAAAAGTATATTATGAGAATCATTGATCATAGTATGATTTATATAGCAATTTGCGGAACTTATACACCAATAGCTTTGTCATTAGTAGGTGGCTGGCTAGGCTGGGTGATTATGGCTGTTCAGTGGGGTATAACTATTTGGGGAATCATTTATAAATCTACAGCTAAAAATGTAAATCATAAATTGAGTTTGGCAATGTATTTAATTATGGGATGGATGGCTGTACTAATGTTGCCAACCATTATAAATAAGACATCTTTAATTTTCATGTTATTTATAATGATTGGCGGTATCAGCTACACGATAGGTGCATGGTTCTATGCTCAAAAAAATAGAAAGTATTTCCATATGATATGGCACTTCTTTATCCTTGTTGCATCTATATTTCATTTTCTAGCAATTATGTACTTCATGTAGGAGGTCAAAATGAATTATCGTTTGTATTATAGTGTCCTTACGATTATTATTTTAATACAAGGTTATTTCTTTTATTATTTTGTATTTAGTGATGGTAAACAAGGCGGTTTACAGTTTATGGGATTCGTTTCTCTAATATTTGGATTGATTTTAGTCTATGTCATAATAATGCTCGTTAAACATCAAAGAAGAAATAATAGCCAAAAATTCAATGAACATATTAAAAAAGGTGAACAAAGACGGTTAAAATAATTTTAATAAGGACGACCAACTAAGGAAATGTATAATTAGTTGGTCGTTCTTTTGTTAATTTTTGAAAAAAGGGGTAAATATACAATATAAGATAATTTATCGATATGAATAGGGGGACATGATCATGTCAGATGAAAGAAAATTTGAATCATTCAATCGTGAAAAATTAAATAAAGAAGAAGAAATACAAGGAGAAGCGGTCGAGGACAGAAGCGGTCATAAAATTGATCAAGCTGATGACAATTTCTTAGATATGAGTCAAAGTGAAATTAAAGGTAAAAATCAAATTGAAAAGAAATTATTAGAGAAATTAGATAATCTGGTGCAACAAGGTGCTACATTAGAAAAGCAAGAAGAAGTAACAGACTTGCACAGAGAATGGCTTACTTATAGTTGGCCGAACTATACAGAAGATAGACATTTAGAGATCATCAATATGTATGAAGCGGATAAAAGATATCGTGATTATTTTGGTGAGGATAGAACACAAGAATTGATATTAGCAGTTAAGCATGTATTGAAATAAACTGAGTACATGACCACGAAAAGTATGTGCAAAAAAGTCATCGATTTTATCGGTGTCTTTTTTGCTTTTATATATGTAAAATTGACTTATGTTAATTTATAAGGAGATGGGTCTGGTGAAGAAGCTATTCAACAATGGAAAAATATATACTATGAATCATTCTGAAGATACATATGTAGGTGTTATCGTTAATGATGGAACAATAGAAAGATTATTAACACAAGATGATCTAAATGAAATCAATATAAAAGATTTTGAAGTAATAGATTTAAATGAGGGTACGATGTTCCCTGGTTTTGTAGAAACCCATATCCATGTGCTGGGGACAGGTGTATGGCTTTCATCTGTTATCCTAAACGGTGAAACAAATATAGAAGTCGTTAAAGATAAGATTAAGCAAAAAGCTGAACAGCTTGAACCTGGTGAATGGTTAGTTGCTGAAGGATATGATGAAAATTTATTACATGGCATTAGACTAGATAAGAACGATTTAGATGAGTTGTGTAAAGATAATCCAGTTATCATTAAACGAGTTTGCAGACATGCAGCAATCGTCAATACGAAAGCTTTAAAAAAATTAGATGTCAAAGATGATGTAGACAATCCTGTTGGTGGATCATATGAAAAACAAGATGGTGAGTTAACTGGCTGGATTTATGATACAGCTATGGAACCTTTTGAAGAATTAGCTTCTAACGAAGATGAACAATCGCTAACTAAACATTTACAAAATGCTATAGATTATTTATATCAATTTGGCATAACGGGATCTCATACTGAAGATTTAGGATATTACGAAGATTATAAAGATGTCTTGAACGCTTATAAAACAGTGGTTGGTGGAGAAGATCATCAAAGACCATTTAGAGTACGTTTGTTGCGTCACTTTAGTGTTTATGAACAAATGATGGATGAACAAGCTACTTTCGTTGATGGTTGGTTAGAACCAGATGCTATGAAATTCTATGCAGATGGTGCTTTTGGTGGTAGCACAGCTTTATTGAAAGAACCTTATTCGAACGACCCAGCTGGTGAAAATTATGGTTTATCCATATATACTCAAGAAGAATTGAATGAAAAAGTTCAACTAGCTAGAAAATATAATGGGGCAATAGCTGTTCATATGATAGGCGATAAAGCTTGCGAGATGGTATTAGATGCTATTGAAAAATATCCAGCACCAAAAGAGTTAAGAGATAGATTGATTCATATTAGTACTTTGAATGAAGAATTACTAAAACGTGTTTCTAAATTACCCGTAATATGTGATGTGCAACCTCAGTTTATTACGAGTGATTTCCCATGGGTGCAAGATAAAGTTGGAGATCAAAGAGCGAGATATTTATATCCATTTAAATCAATGTTAGATTTGAACATTATTATAGGTGGTGGGTCTGATGCACCTATAGAAACGCCTAATCCGATGTTAGGTGTTCATGCAGCTGTAAATAGACAATCTTATGGAGAAAACGGTGCATATTTCATTGAAGAAGCAATATCTATATTTGATGCAATGAGTTTATATACGACGCAAGCAAGTGAAATTGCACAAACAACTGATAGAACAGGAAAAATAAAACCTGGATACGAAGCGGATTTTACAGTATTAGATAAAGATCCATTTGAGACTGACCCAAAAGAGTTAGCGAATATACAAGCAATTAAAACGATAGTTAACGGAAAAATTGTTTACGAAAGAGAGTAAATTATGAGTAAGAATAAAGGAATTGTACTAGCATTAGTACTCATTATGTTTATGAGTGCAATTGAAACATCTATAGTGTCATTGGCAACGCCAACGATGCAAAGAGATTTTAATATTGAAACAGAAGTGGCATTAATTTTTACAGTATATTTAATCGCAGTCGTATTTATGACACCAATTGTTGGTGAATTAGTTAAGCGTATAAATATTAAATTTGTAGTTCTACTTGGAATATCAGTTTTTATAATTGGTAGTGTATTTTGTGGATTAAGTGAAATGACAAATAGTTTTCCATTGCTTGTCATTTCAAGAATTGTTCAAGGACTTGGTGCAGGCGTGATGATGACTTTAGGACAAGTTGTACCAAAGTTAGCATTTCCAATACCACAAAGATATAAAGTAATGGGCATAGTTGGAAGTGTTTGGGGAATATCAAGTATTGTAGGTCCACTACTAGGTGGTGCAATATTAGAATATTTAAACTGGAGCTTTTTATTTTATATAAATGTACCTATAGCTTTAATATCTATCTGGCTCGTTATTAAATACTTTAATTTTGAACAAGAAAAAGTAGAAAAAACGAAATTAGACTATAAGGGATTACTTATATTTTATGGTGTAGTAGCAAGTTTCTTATTAATAGTAGCTGAACATATACCTCTTATAGTAAGAGGGATTTGTTTCGTAATATTAATAGCACTCGCTTTTACTTTATATAAAATAGAAACAAGTATTAAAAATCCATTTGTTCCAATTGAAGCATTTAATAGGAAAATTATTTTAGTTCTATTTACCGACTTATTATATTCAACAATGTTAATGGGATATACTATTTTTATGCCAATATATTTACAGAATGAACAAGGTTTTTCTCCGCTACAAAGTGGTTTAACGATATTTCCAATGTCTGTCGGTTGGCTGTTTATTACATTTATATTAGGTAGACTAGATAAAATAAAATTAAAGTTTATTTATTTGTTGGCTTTCTTAGCAATGTTTGTTGGTAGTTTCGCAATTATAACTGGAGTAGAATGGATTGTAATTATTCCATTCGCTGTGTTTGTGATGGGTGTATCTTTTGGAACTGTATATACAAAAGATGTAGTAGTAGTTCAGGAAGAAGCACCAAGTCATCAGTTAGGATCAATGATGTCGATTTACACATTGTTCAAAACAATTGGAAGTACAACTGGATCATTAATAGTAGCTTCCATATATGTGCTAGATGTTCCATTCTTAACTTACGGTGTGCAAAATATTATGCTTTATATTATACTCGTCGCAGTAACATTAACGATTGCATGGTCCCTCATTTTTAAAGAAGCAAATAGGGATAGCATTTAACGAAGAATACAAAAGGGAGTAACAATGTATGAAAAGAAAAAACAAACGCTTTGATTTATTTCAATTATTGACGTTATTGATTATTATAAGTATCTTCACATTGTCTGGTGCAATTTTCATTGTGTTACTTTCTTTTGGTATGTTTGGCTTAAGTAGAATATTAATTTATTATGGTTTGGCAGAATTCAATTATAATAAAAGTGTGATAGATAACTTGTTTTATTATGGTAGTTATATTTTATTTGGTTACTTCACATTAGTTGCCATTGAATTTTTATTAGACAGATTCAAAAATAAATTGAATGATAATCCATACTTTAAAGGCATGACCTTCCATTTATTAACCATTACTGTTAGTACAATTATGTTTTATTTCACAGTGCATATTTATTATTCACAAATAAAAATTGAATTCTGGGTAATTTTAATTATTATTACGATTCTATATATATGTACTGAAATCTTTTATCCAGATAGTAAAAATTTAAATAGATGAAACATTTATTTTGATTTCCGAAATAAAATAGTGCATAATAGCAAAGGTATATTTTAGAAGGAGTTGAAACCATGAATGTTCAGGATATTTCAAAAGGTAAAAGAAATTTAGTCGTAGCTGTGATGTTAGTAAGTGCCTTTGTGGCAATTTTAAATCAAACTTTATTAAATACAGCGATACCTGAAATCATGGTACATTTAAATATTGATGCTAACCAAGGACAATGGTTAATGACGGGATTTATGTTAGTTAATGGTGTTATGATACCAGCGACTGCATTTCTAATGGATAAATTTAATACAAGACCACTTTATTTAATGGCGATGTTATCATTCACAATAGGTACACTGGTAGCAGCACTTTCGCCTAATTTTAGTATATTAATGTTAGCGAGGGTACTTCAAGCAATGGGTGCGGGAGTTATGATGCCCCTTATGCAATTTGTACTCTTTAATTTATTCCCTAAAGAAAAACGTGGCTTTGCGATGGGTATGGCAGGTTTAGTTATTTCATTTGCACCTGCATTAGGACCAACTTTATCAGGATACTTAGTGGATAATTTTAGTTGGAGAAGTCCGTTCTACTCAATTATTCCATTTTCAGTAATAGCATTAGCTTTTGGTGCGAAATACTTAACAAATATTTCTAAGCCAAAAGATGTACATTTAGATGTACCATCTTTAATTTTATCAACAGTAGGATTTGGGTCATTACTGTATGGGTTCAGTAGTGCAGGATCATTAGGATTTACTTCAGCTACTGTTATCATTACATTGATCATTGGTGTAGTTACATTAATAGTATTTATATTCAGACAGTTAAAACTAGAAACACCATTATTGAATATAAGAGTGTTTAAATATAAAACATTTGCACTAACGACAGTTATAGGTGTATTTTCAATGGTATCTTTAATTGGACCATCATTGTTGATGCCAATGTATATGCAAGATGCTAGAGGATATACAGCACTCATATCAGGCCTGTTATTATTACCAGGTGCAATTGTAACGGGAATCATGTCTCTTGTAACAGGTCGTTTATTTGATAAATATGGTGCGAAATGGCTCGCTATTACAGGTTTCTCAATTATCAGTGTCACGACGTTGATGCTTGCATTCTTGAGTACCGATACGTCATTAGCATATTTGATTATCGTTTATACAGTAAGAATGTTTGGTGTTTCTATGATTATGATGCCAGTTAACACAGCTGGTTTAAATGCGATACCAAACGAAGTATTATCACACGGAACAGCAATGATGAATACTTTAAGAACAATTGCTGGTTCAATTGGTACGGGAATTTTAGTAACAATCATGTCAATTGGTGCTAAAAACTTTAATCCATCAAAAGAACAATTAGAGGTAGCAAGTTCTGGTAATAAAGCAGAAATATTACAATCTCAAGCAATGATACATGGTATTAATATTGCGTTCTTAGTATTAACAGTTATCGTATTCTTTGGAGTTGTACTTTCAATATTTCTTAAAACAGAGAAAATTAATCGAAACACTAGAATACCTAACCACTCAAAATAAGATTTTAAACAGGTTGAGACAAATTAATGTCTCAGCCTGTTTTTTGAACATTAAACTACCTATTTGTATAATTTTTTTGTTACACTAATTATAAAGATGAATAGATAAATATTTTAGAAGGGGAGTCGTAGCTTTGTTATCTGTAGAACAGGTTAAAGAACTTGTGGGAGCATTACATGATCCAATTGTGGATGTACCATTAAAAGAAACAGGCGGTATTATTGAGGTAAGCATTAAAGAAGAGAAAGAACATGTAAGTGTGAAGGTTGCTATTGCTAAGTTAGGTGGACAGCCTCAATTAGATTTACAAATGGAAATTGTTGATTTATTAAAAGAAAATGGTGCTAAAACAGTTGGAATAAGATTTGATGAATTGTCTGCAGAAGCACTAGAAAAATTTAAAGCAGTAATGGAAGAACAAACAATTGAAGGATTGTTATCTAAAGATAATCCTGTAGAATTTATAGCTGTAGCTTCAGGTAAAGGTGGCGTCGGCAAATCAACAGTAGCGGTCAATTTAGCAGTGTCGCTTGCAAGACAAGGGAAAAAAGTTGGACTTGTTGATGCTGATATTTATGGTTTTAGTGTTCCAGATATGATGGGTATTCAAGAAAAACCTGAAGTAGAAGGAGAACAAATCATACCTGTTGAACGTGAAGGTGTTAAAGTTATTTCTATGGCTTTCTTTGTGGAAGAAAATGCGCCAGTTATTTGGAGAGGACCTATGCTCGGTAAAATGATTACTAGTTTCTTTACCGAAGTTAAATGGGGAGAGTTAGACTATTTAATACTCGATTTACCTCCAGGCACTGGTGATGTAGCTTTAGATGTACATACAATGTTGCCTTCAAGTAAAGAAATTATTGTTACAACGCCTCATCCAACTGCTGCATTCGTAGCAGCGAGAGCGGGCGCGATGGCTAAACATACTGAGCACTCAATTATTGGTGTCATTGAAAACATGTCTTATTTCCAAAGTAAAGAAACTGGAAATAAAGAGTATGTATTTGGCAAAGGTGGAGGCGCGAAGTTAGCAGAAGAACTTCAAACAACATTATTAGGAGAACTTCCTTTAAGTCAGCCAGAATGGGATGAAAATAATTTCTCACCATCTATATATAAAGAAAATGAAGATCTAGGTAAGGTTTATAGTCAAATTGCTAAAAATATAATTAATATAACAATGGAAGAGTAGTGCGGAGGTAAGCAAGTGACCTTAAAATATTTAATTCAATTTTATAGAAATACACTGCTTATTGGTGTTGTCGTTACATATTTATCATCTTTAATTTTTGGTTATGATAAAGTAACGAAGTATTTATTTGCAGGAGATATTGGAAACTTTATAGCGGCATCAGTATGGTTTATAGTAGTAGGTCTACTAGTTGCCACAATAAGTCAGTTAGCATATTTTATCTATTTGTTTATAAATCAGTTAGGTATCGGAATCTTTGGGAAGATTTGGCCACATGTACAAATCGTTGTCACGATATTTGCTATATTCGATCTAGTCTATTTTAGATTTTTGAGATTTGGTGGCACTGATCAAATACTTTCATTTATTTGGCTACCTATAGTCGTTATTGTTTTTGCAACCATCACAAGCAATCTTAAAAATAAGCAATCTAAAAAGAATTTATGGATACCATCTATGTTCTTTATGATAGTTATGACTACTGTAGAACTTATTCCGTTTTTAAGAGTAGAAGATACAAGCTGGATTTATTTAACAATATTTGGTTTATTATTATGTAATGTTTATCAGCTTATTACATTGCCAAAATTTAATGCATTGTCTCTCGAAGAAAGAAAAGCGAAGAAAGCAAATCGTGAAAATAGCATTAAAAGCAAGTGATAAATGAACAAAAACACAAGATTAAAGGTTTATTACACCTTAATCTTGTGTTTTTTAATTTTTTGTAAAAAAATCGATATATATTATTGACTTTTATAAGACCACTTGATATTATATAAAGGTCGCTGAAAACGACAGCACAACAACAAAAAAGAAATTTAAAGTTTTTGTTAAAAGTGTAAAATTAACTCTTGTTAATACGCATTAAATGTTATATATTTATAAACGTGTTAAAAATTAGTTAAGAAACAAGTTGAAAACAATCGTTGTTTTTAGTACAATATTGTTTAGATATTTAACAAATGAACATTGAAAACTGAATGACAATATGTCAACGTTAATTCCAATAATTGAGTACTTATAGTACTTCAAAGAGTGATTGGCTTAACCAATCAAAAATGAGCTAATCAAGCTTACTTCTATTATGGAGAGTTTGATCCTGGCTCAG